>CAYVCE010000119.1:0-3726 GCA_964449915.1 uncultured Steroidobacteraceae bacterium
CGGTGACGAGGATGATGACCGTCGCAAGGACGAGTCCGATGGCGCGCAGCCTGCGCCATTCGTGGGCATGCACAGCTGATACCTCCGTCCGGCGTCGCGCTCGGTCCGACGCGGTTGGCGCCATGGTAGTCCCTCGCGCAAGGCGCGGTCGCTGGTCATGATCGAGCAGGTTGCCGGCGTCATGTACATCGCGCTCGTGGTCTCGCGCCTGGTGGGCCTCACGCTGGCGCGCCGTACGCCCTGATCTCCTCGGGCGGGGACCCCCCCGCCGGGGATCGGTCTCGCGTGGCAGGCCGGTCGCCAGCATCGCCCCGATCCCGGCCGTCAGGCCGCGTCGCGCCGACCGGCCACGGCGAGGCCCATGAGCGCCACGCCACCGATGCCGGCCGCGGCACTGATGCCGAACAGGGCCGGCAGCCCCCAGGCCCCGGCCGCGAGACCGCCCAGCCCGGGCCCCACGATCATCGACAGGCTGAAGACCACGGCGGTGAGGACGCCCTGCGCGGTGGCCGCCGCCCCGGGCGGGGCGTGGCGCGAGACGTGCGTGACACCGCCGACCAGCAGCAGCCCGAACCCGGCGCCGTGGAGGCTCATGGTCAGGGCGGCCGGGACCGGATGGACCAGGAGCGGGAGCGCGATGGCGCGGAGCGCAAAGGCCGCCGCGCCGGCCACCAGCAGGCGGCGCGCATCGAACCGGGCGGCCAGCGCCGGGTAGGCCCACATGATCGGCACCTCGACGATGGCGCCGAGGGCCCACGCAGAGCCGACCAGCTCGCCGGGTGCGCCGATGGCCAGCAGGTGAATGGACAGGAAGGCGTTGACGGCCATGGACGCGGACCACACCGCGAAGGAGGCCAGCAGGAACCACCGCAGGGCCGGGTGCCGCAGCACGAGGCCGATGCCCGACAGTCGCGGCAGAACCGGACCCGTCCGGCCGGCGCCGCGCAGCGTGAGCGTCACGACGGCCGTGAGGACGAGGAGCGGGACGTAGACCGTGAACAGGCTGGCAATGCCGGCGCGCTCGATGAGGAAGCCGGTCAGCCACACCACCACGACGAACCCGATGGAGCCCCACACTCGCAGCCGTCCATACCGGTCGTGGTGGCCGCGCACGGTCTCGAGCGCGCGGGCGTCGAGGATCGGCGTGACGCCGGACAGGGCGATCGAGGTGGCGATCACCGCGCCGGCGATCGCCACCGGCTGGCGGGCGAGGGCGAGGGCCAGGGCCGAAAGCGCGGCAAGCGTCGCCGCCGCGGGCAGGATGACGCGCGAGGTCGGGTAGCGGTCGGCAAGCGTGCCCCACAGCGGCGCGCCGATCAGCCCGATGGCGGCCGCCAGAGAGCTGAGCAGCCCGATCTCGCCGAGGGTCAGCCCGACCGACCGGTAGTAGACCGGGAGGTAGGGGAACGATGCGCCGATCGCCCCGAAGAGCGCTGCATACGCCGCGCGTGCCGCGACGGGGGATGACACGGCGCACAGCGTAGACTGCGGCCGATGAGCGCGTGCCGGGTCATCCTGGTCGGGATGATGGGCAGCGGAAAGTCGACGATCGGCCGGCTGCTGTCCGAGGCCACCGGATGGCCGTACGTCGACAACGACGAGCTCGTCCTTCGCTCCAACGGCGCGACCCCTCGCCAGCTGCTGGCCGAACGGGGAGAGGCCGCCATGCGCGCGGCCGAGTCATCGGCGCTGGCGATGGGACTGGAGATACCCGGGCCAGCGATCATCGGAGCCGCTGCCGGGACGATTCTCGACGAGCGCAATCGCGACCGAATGCGCGACGGCGGCATCGTGGTCTGGCTCAGGGCGGCGTCATCGATCCTGGCGGAGCGGGCCGCCGGCTCCGAGCATCGGCCCTGGTTGGAGGGCGACGCTGAGTCCTGGATGCGCGAGGCCGTCGCCGAGCGCGATCCGCTGTACGCGTCGGCGGCTGACATCACGCTCGACACGACGTCGTATCCGCCGGATGCATCGGTCCTTGAGCTCCGTCGCCGATTGGAAGCCACGGGCCGCTGTCCATAGCGCCCCGGTCAGCCTGCTCGCGCCTCGCGCACGGCGGCCATGAAGGCGGTGACCCGCGCCGGATCGACCGGGTTCCAGGTCTGGCCGTCGACCTTGAGTCCGGAGCCGACGATCACCCCATCGGCGACCTCGAGGAAACGGCCGATGTTATCGGCCCGAGCGCCCGTGTTCATGAAGACCGGCACCTGGCCGGCCACGGCCTCCTTCGCCTCGCGCAGGGACGAAAGGTCCGGCTCGGCTCCGGCCATCGGTCCGGCGATGAGCAGCACGTCGAGCAGCGACGAGGTCACCGCGCTGCGCGCCCGCTGCGCGACGCTCCGCGTACCCAGCGGCGAGGCGAATTCGGGGGTGATGTTGCCCATGACCACCACGTCCTCGGCGTCGAGCAGGCGCCGATATCGGTACAGCTCGGCGGCATCCGGCGCCCAGACGCCCATGTCGCTCTCGTAGGCGCCGGTCACCACCTCGCGCATGAACGAGGCGCCGGTGGCCTTTGCCAATGCCATCGCCGCGTGCGCATCCCACAGGATGTCGACCCCGAATGGGCGATCCCTCGGCCGAACCTCGGCGATGACCGCAGCCATCGTGGCCGGGATCTCGGCGCCGACATGGAGGCTGTAGGGCCGATCGTCCTCGTTGCAGAACAGGATCGCGTCGACGCCTCCGGCCAGCAGGTGGGCGACGTCGGTCCTGACGTGCTCGGCGAGCTCGTCGAGCGAGGTGCCCCGCGCGTGCCGCGGCGTCCCCGGCAGCGCGGGGAAGTGCGCCATGGCGATGACGGGCTGCGCGACTCCGAAGAGGCCGGCCAGGCGGGAGGCGCTCACGCTCGTGCGGAGCTCGACCGGACGGCGGGTTGCCGATCTATCGTCGCGGATTGGCAGCAGTGGCGCCTCATGCCGCGCAGTGCCGATCTATCGGTTGACGGTTGGCGTGGAAGGCGCATCGACGCTCGCCCGTGCCAGCGGGCAACCGAAAAATCGTCGCCATCGCGCGCAATCTGGGGTCCATGCCGACATTCGGCGAACGATCGCTCAACGGTCTGCCCGGTAGCGGGAGTCAGCGCCAGACGGCGACGATCAGCGACACGATGATCAGGCCCAGTGCGTGGTACGTGCCGTTGATGGCGAACCAGGTCCACGGTTCGGGCTTGATCGGGTCGAACGTCGCGTCCACGAGGGTGTGCATGAGCGACAGGCCGATGCCGAGCACGAGGCCGAGGATGAAGCCTTCGCCGATGGTGTCGGTGCCGGTGGCAGCCGCCAGCAGGCCTACCGCGACGGCCATGACCAGGTAGGCAATACCGGGCACGGCGTAGGTGGCCGGGCTCATCTGCGGCGGCGTGCGCTCGGGATCCCAGCCGATCGAGCGCTGCCAGCGCCGGCCGAGGAAGGCGGGCATGTACCACAGCGCCCCGAGGACGAAGTAGACCAACGCCCCCACGATCACGGCCAGCCAGTTCAGCTCGCCGAGGAACTCGAAGCTCACGAACCCTCCTCCATTGAGACCGGTGTGTCCGCCCGGTACAGCCTATCCGGCGGCGCAACTGTCCGACCTATGATCGCTGGCCATCGCACGCAGGCTCGGCTTCCGCGTCGAGCGCCGGTACGAGCTGTTCGCCTACCGTACCGGCTCATGGCCTCCGCACCGGTCCTGACCGGCCGCCAGCTCAATCGGTCCCTCCTCGCTCGACAGATGCTGCTGGAG
>CAYVCE010000120.1:0-6506 GCA_964449915.1 uncultured Steroidobacteraceae bacterium
GACGCGCGCGACGGAAGTGAGACCGTCTGGGAGATGCCGGCCGCCTGCCCCGTGTGCGGCACCGGGGCCGAGCGCGAGGAGGGCGAGGTCGTCGTCCGCTGCCCGAATCCGTACTGCCCGGCGCAGCGCATCGGCGGCCTCCTCCACTTCGCCGGGCGCGGCGGCATGGACGTGGACGGGTTGGGCTTCAAGATCATGCTCCAGCTCGTCGAGCGCGAGCTCGTGAAGGAGCCGGCCGACATCTTCCGGCTCGAAGCCGACACGCTCGCCGGGCTCGATCGTCTCGGTCGCAAGTCGGCGGAGAACCTGGCTGCCTCGCTCGGGGCCGCCCGCCAGCGGCCCTTGAGCAGGATCCTGTACGCGCTCGGCATCCGCCACGTGGGCGAGCAGACCGCGATCGACCTCGCCGCCTGGCTGGCACGCGAGCTCCCACGGGCCGACGGTGAGACCGATGCTGCCTGGACCCGCCGAGCCGCCGACGCGCTGCGCGACGCGTCGGTCGAGGAGCTGACGGCGGTATTCGGCATCGGCCGCGTGGTGGCCGAGGCGATCGAGCGTTTCTTCGCCGACGAGCACACGCGTGACACGCTTCATCGACTCCTCGACGCGGGCGTCAGCGCGGAGGCGCCGGCACCCGGGACGAGCGGCGAGCCCCCGGCCGGCCGGCCGGCCGGCCCGCTGTCCGGCAAGACCCTCGTCGTGACCGGCACCCTCCCCGGCTTCAGCCGCAGCGAGGCCGAGGATGCCATCCGCGCCGCCGGTGGTCACCCGGCCGGATCGGTCAGTGCCAGGACGGACTACCTGGTGGCGGGGGACAAGGCCGGCAGCAAGATGGCGAGAGCTGAACAGCTCGGCGTCCCCGTGCTGGACGAGGACGGACTTCGCAGGCTCCTGGAGGTGAGCGAATGACCGATGAGATCCGCGTGGCCCTCGAAGCCGCCGGCGCCTACCTGGCCGCGCACCCTGACGAGGCACGCTACACCGACACTTCGGCAACGGCGACGCTGGAGCACGGGCTCCGCGTGCGGGTCGGCGGACCGTCCGGTGAGGAGCTGGTCACCGACATGCCGGCGGCGGTCGGGGGCGGTGGCGGCGTGCCGGGACCCGGCTGGCTCCTGCGTGCCGCCGTGGCGGCATGCGTGACCTCGCTGGCCGCGATGCGCGCGGCCCAGGTCGGCATCGCGGAGTTCGGCTGCGAGGTCGAGGTCGACTCGGAGTCCGACGATCGCGGCATCCTCGGGCTCGACGACGAGGTGCCGGCCGGCCCGCTCTCGATGCGGATACGCCTTCGTCTCTCCGGAGCGGACCCCGACGCGCTGCGCGAGCTGGCCGCGTGGGCCGTCGAGCACTGCCCCGTCTCGGATGCCGTTCGCCGCGCCGTGCCCGTCCGCATCGAGGCTGACGTGGCGTGAGCTCGCCGGTCACCGTCCGTCAGGCGGTCCCCGCGGACGCGGAGGCGATCGCACGCGTGGCGCAGGCGTCGTGGCGCGACACGTACCGCGACATCTTCGAGCCGGCCTTCATCGAGGACTTCCTGGCGCGGAACTACGCAGCCGATGGCCTGGCGCGCGCGGCGGAGCTGGCTGCCGCGCGCCCGGGGTCCGAGTTCCTCGTCGCGGAGCGCGACGGCGTGATCGTCGGTTATCTCCAGTTCGGCGAGGGCGCGCGCGGTCCGGAGCTGTCCCGCGTGTACGCCGATCCGGCCCACTACGGCACCGGGGTCGGCAGTGCGCTGCTGGCCGAGCTGCACGGCCGGGTGGATGGGCGAGTGGCGTCGTACCTGCTCGATGTGCACTCGCGGAACGAGCGCGGCCGCGCGTTCTACGACCGCAACGGGTTCGTCATCGTCGGTGGCGGCGCGACCCCGGAGTGCGACCTCACGCTGCAACGCATCCTGCGCCCGCGGCGCCCGTCGTTGCCCGTCGAGACCGAGCGGCTGCGGCTCCGCCGGCTCGGCGAGGCGGACGCCGAGCGGCTGCACGACATCTACGGCGACGCGGAGACGATGCGCTTCGTGGGCTCCGCGGGACGGCCCACGTCCGATCTCGAGGGCACGCGGCGCGTGCTCGGAAACCTCCTCCGTCACGACGAGCTGCACGGCTTCGGCCTATGGGCGGTGGACGAGCCTGCCGGCGAGCCGCTGGTCGGGGTGGCCGGCCTGGCGTGGGTCGAAGGCCGCGGCCCCGACGTCGAGGTCGCCTACCTGTTCCGCCGTGACCGATGGGGCCGCGGCTATGCCACCGAGGCGCTGCGGGCCGTCCTCCAGCTCACGCGCGAGCAGCTGGGGCTGGCGCGCGTCGTCGCGCTGGCGTACCCGGACAACGACGCATCGCGCCGCGTGATGGAGAAGGCGGGCATGCGGCCCGATGGCCGTGTCGACGCCTACGGCCGCCGCATGACGCGCCACGTGGCGGAGGCCTGATCGCTCAGAGATCGCTCCACGGGCCGGTCCCGAAGGCGGCGTACGGCGACACGCGGTCGAGCAACCCGTCGGCGTGACGCTCGAGCGCGGCCCGGGCATCGGCCGGGGTGCTCACGACGGCGAAGGCCTGGAGCATGTCGTCGTCGACCAGCGCAGCCATCTCGTCCCAGCGCCCACGCCGGGCGTGGCCGGCCAGCGCATCGGCGACGTTGCCCCAGCCATGGTGGTCGAGCACGGGGCGATAGGTGGGCGTGGAGGCGTAGAAGCCGATCGTGCGTCGCGCCTCCGCGATCTCCGCCTCGTTCGTGGCGAGGATCACCGATGCGGCGACGCAGACGGCGTCCCGGGGACGACCGGCCGCCACGGCGCCGGCGGCCACGGCCGGGTGGACGACGTCGGCGAGGTACGCGCGCGAGTGGAGCGGATGCACGATCAGCCCGTCGGCCACCTCGCCCGCAAGGCGGACCATGCCGGCACCGACGCCGGCCAGGTAGATCGGGATGGCAGGGTGGTCGATCGGCTCGGGGCTGAAGGCCGGCGTCATGAGGGTGAAGCGATAGAACTCGCCCCGGATCGCCGGGCGTGTCCGGTGCTGCCAGGTGTCCCACGCGGCCCGCACGATGGCGACGTACTCGCGCAGCTGGGCCACCGGCCGGCCTGACCAGGTCATCCCGAAGCGGCGCTCGACGTGGGCCCGTACCTGGGTCCCCAGGCCAAGGATGAACCGGCCGCGCGAGAGGCGCGCCAGGTCCCAGGCGGTCATCGCGGTCGACACCGGACTGCGGGCGAAGGCGACCGCGATGGCCGTGCCGAGCTCGAGGCGGTCGGAGTGCTCCGCGGCCACGGCGAGCGGCAGGAACGGGTCGTGGCTGACGTCGGCGCTCCACAGCCCGGCGACGCCGAGCACCTCCGCGCGGCGTGCGATGTCGGGCACGTCGGCCAGGGCGGGGTCGAAGCCGAGCGAAGCGTCGAGGCGCATCAGTCGCCCTCCGCCAGGAACGACTCGACCAGCCGGTCGTAGCCGCGGAACGAGCTGCGGACGGTGTGTCCGCAGGCGGGATCCGTGGCCAGCCGCCCACCGCGGATCCGTTCGGCGACGAGCCGCGTGGAGGCCAGCGGCACGACCTGGTCCTGCTCGCCGGCCAGGACGAGCGTCGGGACGCCGATCTCACCGAGCCGATCCGTGACGAACGAGCTCGGGTCGAGGGTGGCCCGCAGCTCGCCGATGAACCGCTCCGGCGTGGCCGGCCTCGGCTGGAGGCGCGCCGCCGCCGCGAACGAGTTTGCTTCGACCTCCGTGGCCGCCTTCATCTGCTGCGCCATCATGGCGAAAAACGTGCCCCACTCGCCGGTCTCGGCGAGGCGGATCCATCGGCCCATGCGCTCGGCCATCGGCGTGCCGGACGGCGTCTCGGACGCCACCGCCGCGAGGACGAGGCGCTCGACGAGCGCGGGGTGGTCGATGCTCAGCCACAGGCTGATGCGGCCGCCGCCGGACTCGGCCTCGATCGCCACCGCGTCCAGCCCCAGCGCCTCGAGCACGGTGGCGACGCCGTCGGCGATGACTCGCGGATGCATGATGCGCTCCGCATCGGCGGGATCGTCGGGGATGGGGCGGCCGAGGATCGTGACGTCGCGCGCCGCGGCGCGGCCCTCCCATCGGCGCCGAAGCACCTGCTCGGTGCCGGCCAGCGGCCGCATGCCGGTCTCGATGCCGCCAAGCACGACGAGGGGAGTCCCCGTGCCTCCGCCGAGCGTGAAGGTCTCGATGCGCCCGCCGGGGATCGCGATCGCATGCGTCGTCATCGGCGCCAATGCTGCCAGATGGCGCGGCTTGATGGTTGGGCGGCCCTCCGTCCTCGCCGCTCCCACGCGCTACCATCGGTCCATGGCATCCATCAGCCGCTCCGACGTCGAGCACGTCGCCCACCTCGCCCGCCTGCACCTGACCGATGACGAGCTCGACCGCATGCAGGCCCAGCTGTCGAAGATCCTGGAGGCGATCGACACGCTTCAGGGGGTGGACACCAGCCAGGTCGGGCCGACGGCCAGCGTGATCGAGCTCGAGAACGTCATGCGCGAGGACGTCGCGCGCCCGGGGATGACGCGTGACGCGGCGCTCGCCAATGCGCCGCTGCGCGACGACCCCTTCCTGCGCGTGCCCACCGTCCTCGAGGGGGGTCGATGACGGCGCTCGCGCTCGCCGATCGCACCATCGGCGAGGTCGCGGCCGCGCTGCGCGCCCGCGAGACGAGCTCGCGTGAGCTGACCGATGCATGCCTGGCACGCATCGAGCGCGACGCGACGCGCCTGAACACCTTCCTTGCCGTCGGCGCGGACGCCGCGCGGACTGCGGCGGACGAGGCGGACGCGGAGCTCGCACGCGGCGAGGGCGAGGGCCGGCCGCTGCTCGGCGTCCCGTACGCGCTGAAGGATATCTTCGTCACCCGCGCCCTGGACGACGACGGTGGCGATCTGCCCGGCGGACTGCCGACCACGGCCGGCTCGTTCATCCTCGAGGGATACCGGTCGCCCTACGCCTCGTCGGCCGAGGATCGGCTGCGCGCGGCTGGAGCGATCCTGCTCGGCAAGACGAACTGCGACGAGTTCGCGATGGGCTCGTCCACCGAGAACAGCGCCTACGGCCCGGTCCGCAACCCGTGGGACGAGACGACCGTGCCGGGAGGTTCCTCGGGCGGCTCCTCGGCGGCGGTGGCCGGCGGCCAGGCCTACTTCGCGCTCGGGACCGATACCGGTGGCTCCATCCGCCAACCCGCCTCGCTCACCGGCACGGTCGGCATGAAGCCGACCTACGGACGCGTGAGCCGCTACGGCATGGTGGCCTTCGCTTCGAGCCTCGACCAGTGCGGGCCGTTCGCGCGTTCCGTGCGCGACGTTGCCCACGTCCTCGGCGCGCTCGCCGGCCACGATCCGCGCGATTCGACGAGCGTCGACACCCCCGTGCCCGACTACGCGGCGGCGCTCACCGGCGACGTGCGGGGCCTGCGCCTGGGTGTCCCAGGCGAGTTCTTCGTGGCCGGCATGGAGCCGGGCGTCGAGGCGGCGGTGCGGGCGGGGATCGAGACGCTGCGCGAGGTGGGCGCGGAGATCGTCGACGTCTCGCTGCCCTCGACCGACCGTGGGCTGGCAACCTACTACATCATCGCTCCGGCTGAGGCGAGCGCCAACCTGGCCCGCTACGACGGCGTCCGCTACGGCCTGTCGGCCGGCGCCGAGCCGCTGTGGGAGAACTACGCCTTGACCCGCGGCGCCGGATTCGGGGCCGAGGTCAAGCGGCGCATCATGCTCGGCACCTATGCGCTGTCGGCCGGCTACTACGACGCGTACTACGTCAAGGCGCAGCAGGTGCGTACCCTCATCAAGGCCGAGTTCGATGAAGTCCTATCGACGGTCGACGCCATCATGGCGCCGACCTCGCCGACCGTGGCATTCAAGATCGGCGCCAAAGTGGACGATCCGCTGGCCATGTATCTCAACGACGCCTGCACGCTGCCGGTCAACATCGCCGGCCTGCCGGGCATCTCGGTCCCGTGCGGGCTGTCGGACGGGCTGCCGGTCGGCCTCCAGGTCATCGGTCGCGCCTTCGACGAGGCCACCGTGCTCCGCGTAGCCGATGCCTACGAGCTCGCCGCCGGCTTTACGGGCCTGCGCCCGCCAACGGCGAGCGCCTGACGGCATGCGCATCGGTGAGCTGGCCCGCGAGCTGGGCGTGAGCGCGGACACGCTCCGCTTCTATGAGCGTTCTGGGGTGCTGCCGCGACCGCCGCGCGGGGAGAACGGCTACCGCGACTACACGTCAGGGAATGTGGAGCGCCTGCGGCTGATCCTGGACCTGCGTCGGCTCGACATCCCACTGGCCGATGCCGGCCAGATCGCGGGCTGGTGCCAGAGCGGTCACTGCTCCGACACCACGGCCGCCCTGCCTCGCCTGCTCGACCAGCGCCGGGCGCTGATCCGCGAGCGGATCGCCGGCCTGGGGCGGCTCGAGCGCCAGCTCGCCGATCTCGAGCGCCACCTGACGCTCGTCGGCCTGCCATTGCACGGTGAGGGTGGCCCCTGCTGT
>CAYVCE010000121.1:0-17000 GCA_964449915.1 uncultured Steroidobacteraceae bacterium
CTGCGGCTTCGTGGCCGTCCGCGACGTCGACGCGCACCGCGCCTCGATGGCGACCCCCGCTTCCTACCTCATGGCGACCGGCACCAATCGCGAGGGATGGGAGTGGGTCCTCGACTCATCGCGCCGTGCCCGCGGCTTCGCGCTGTACGCCGCCCTCCGATCGCTCGGACGCGATGGCGTTCGCGACCTCGTCGATCGCTGCTGCGTCCTGGCGGCGCGCATGGCGACTGCGCTCGCATCGATCCCGGATGCGCGCGTGCTCAACGACGTGACGCTGAACCAGGTGCTGGTCCGGTTCGGTGACGACGACGAGCGCACCCGCGCCGTGATCCGCCGCGTCCAGGACGGCGGCGAGGCATGGATGGGCGGCTCGACCTGGCGCGGCCTGGCCGTCATGCGCATCAGCGTCAGCAGCTGGCAGACCACGGAGGCCGATATCGATCGCACGGCGGCGGCCATCGCGGGCGCCGCGGAGAAAGGGTAGAGGCCATGGATCTCGGGCTGCGCGGCAGGACCGCGGTGGTGGGCGGGGCGACGTCCGGCCTGGGTCGCGCCTCCGCCGTGGCGCTGGCCACCGAAGGCTGCGACCTGCTCATCTGGTCGCGCGACGCCGACCGCCTGGCGGCGACCGCCGAGGAGATTCGCGCGGCGCACGGCGTGCGCGTCGCGCACGTCGCGGCTGACGCGTTGTCGGCCGATGCTGCCTCCATCGTAGCGTCGGCCGCCGATGCGTTCGCGCCGATCGACATCGTGGTCCTCAACGCCGGCGGCCCGCCGACCGCCGATCCGACGGCCACCGATCGTGACGCCTGGCAGGCCGCCTTCCAGCTGCTGGCCGCCACGCCGATCGACCTCGCCACCCGGCTCCTGCCCGGCATGCGCGACCGGCATTGGGGCCGGGTGGTGGGGATCCTGTCGAGCGGCGTCCGCCAGCCAATCGCCGACCTGGTGTACTCAAACGGCGGCCGCTCGGTCCTGGCTGCCTGGCTGAAGACCACGGCCCGCGCGATCGCCGCCGAGGGGGTCACGCTCAACGGGGTCATGCCGGGCCGCCTCGCCACGCCGCGCATCCATCAGCTCGACGCGGGCCGGGCTGCGCGCGAGGGCACGTCCGAGGAGCAGGTTCGAGCCGGGCACATCGCCACCATCCCGGCCGGGCGGTACGGCAGCCCCGATGAGCTCGGCGCGCTCGTCGCGTTCCTCGCCTCCGAGCGATCCTCGTACATCACCGGCCAGATGGTCGCGGTCGACGGGGGCCTGATCGCCGGCATGTAGGTCACGGCCGGTCGATCTATCGGTCGTTCTGGCATCGCGGGCCACTCGCGCTGCGTTTGACCGATATATCGGTGACGGGTGAGCGTGACTGGCGCCGCGCGGCGCGGCTCGTGCGCACCCATGGCCGATAGATCGCCCAAACCGCGCGCGGACCAGGCCCCGGGCGCGATTCGGCCGATTGATCGGCCAGCGCCCGGCAATCCCTCACTCGACCGGCCGGCCGTCCTCCTCGATCCAGCCCTGGGGCCCGCGCGCGCCGGGGCCGGTGCGCCCAACGGCGTCGCGATGTACCCACGACAGCAGGCGTTCCGGGCCGATGGCGATGGCCAGGCACAGCACGATCATGGCGAGCGGCGCGACGAGCGCCTCGTCGTGGGCCGACGGCAGCAGGGTGGCCCACACGGCCACGCCCGCCCAGCCAGCCAGCGGCACGCGGCCGCGGAGGATGGTGACCAGCAGCACCAGGGTTGGCGCGGCGATGACCGCGATCGGCTGCTCCGTCGCGGCACCAATGGCGGCCGCCATGGCGCCCACGCCGACCGTCAGGCCGAGCACGACCCGCGCTCCGGCGGCGGCCTCCTCCGATACGTCGCTGCGAGATCGCCCACGCGTGGCGAGCGTCATGATCGGTCGAGTCTACGCCGCGACGTCGAGCGGTTGCGACGTGTGGTGTAATCGGCGTTTCCCAACCGGACGGCTGAGCGGAGGCTGACGCAGGCGCCATGGCGATCGAGACCGAGCGGGGCAGCATGACCGGCGACGAGATCGTCGCGCTCACCAGGCGCCACACGCTGTTCGAATGGTCGGCGCAGTCCAAGGTCGATCCGATCCCCGTTGCCGGCGCGAAGGGCGTCTACTTCTGGACCCCGGAGGGCAAGCGCTACCTCGACTTCAACAGCCAGCTGATGTGCACGAACATCGGCCACGGCCATCCCAAGGTGATCGAGGCCATCCAGCGCCAGGCCGAGACGCTGGCCTACGCCAACCCGTTCATGGCGACCGAGCCCCGTGCGCGATTGGGCCAGAAGCTGGCCGAGATCTGCCCGGGCGACATCGACACGTTCTTCTTCACCAACGGCGGTGCCGAGGCCAACGAGAACGCCATCAAGCTGGCTCGCATGTTCACCGGCCGCCACAAGATCCTGGCCCGCTACCGGAGCTATCACGGGGGCACCGCCGGCGCCATCAGCCTGACCGGCGACCCGCGCCGATGGGCGGCCGAGCCCGGCATCCCGGGGTTCGTGCGCGTGCTCGACCCGTACCACGGCATCCAGCGCGGCTGGGACTCCGCCGATGAGGCCCTCGCCAACCTCGAGGAGACCATCCAGCTCGAGGGTCCGACCACGATCGCCGCCTTCATCCTGGAGACGGTGGTCGGCACCAACGGCATCCTCATCCCGCCCGACGGCTACCTGCAGGGCGTGCGCGAGATCTGCGACCGCTACGGGATCCTCATGATCGCCGACGAGGTGATGGCCGGCTTCGGCCGCACCGGCAAGTGGTTCGCGGTCGACCACTGGAACGTGGTCCCCGACCTGATCACCATGGCCAAGGGCCTGACCAGCGCCTACGTCCAGCTCGGCGCGCTCGGCATGCGCCGCAAGTACGCGGAGCACTTCGAGAACAACGTCTTCTACGGCGGCCTGACCTACAACTCCCACCCGCTGGCCTGCGCGACGGCCCTCGCCACCATCCAGGTCTACGAGGACGAGGGGCTCATCGATCGCGCCGCGCGCATGGGCGAGCACCTGAAGTCCCATCACGAGCAGCTCGCCGCGAAGCATCCCAGCGTGGGCGCCGTGCGCAGCATCGGCCTGTTCGGCGTCGTGGAGCTCGTCCGCAATCGCGAGACGATGGAGCCGATGGCGCCCTTCAACGGCACCAGCGACGAGATGGTGGCCCTCGGCAGGCGCTTCCGCGAAGACGGCCTGTACACGTTCGTGCGCTGGAACTACTTCTTCACCAACCCGCCGCTGACGATCAGCGAGGAGGAGCTGGCCGACGGCTTCGCGATCATCGATCGCGCGCTCGAGATCACCGATGCCGCGGTCGCCTGAGCGCGGCTGGCTGCGCCGCGTCGGGGTCTTCGTCGCCTTCGCCGCGCTCATCGTCCTTGTTTGGGAGGGCGCCAAGTTCATCGGCGGCGACCCGTGGCGCGGCGACGGCTGGACCTGGACGCCGCCGCTCGACATCAAGTACGCCAGCGACCTCAACCTGCCGCACGTGTGGGACATCCTCGGTGCGCTGGCGGCACCGGTGCAGCGCGGCTCGGACGCATCGCTGGCCCAGTACCTCGTCGGGGCCGCGTTCTACACGTGGCGCGAGGCGGCGATCGGCTTCGTTGCCGGCGCGCTGATCGGCATCGGCCTGGCGGCGGCCTTCGTCCACTCCGGCCTGCTGGAGCGCGCGTTCGTGCCCTACCTCATCGCCAGCCAGACCATCCCGATCGTGGCACTGGCGCCGATGATCGCCTTCGCGTTCGGACGCGGGGTGATCGCCGTCGTCATCATCGCCACGTACCTGACCTTCTTCCCGGTCACGATCGCCATGATCCGCGGCCTGCGCTCGCCCGATCCGCGCGCCCTCGAGCTGATGCGCTCCTACGCGGCGTCGCGGCGCAGCATCTTCTGGAAGCTGCGCATGCCGGCCTCGCTGCCCTACCTGTTCACGGCGCTCAAGGTGGCGGCCACGGCCAGCATCGTGGGCGCCATCGTCGGCGAGGGCCCCGGCCAGATGGCGGACGGGCTGGGCCGGGCGATCATCAACTTCAACAACCAGTACATCAGCGGGCCGGAGAAGCTGTGGGCCACGATCGTCGCGTGCGCCGTGCTGGGCATCGCGTTCTACGGCCTCATCCGCGTCGCGGAGCTGATCGCCCTGCGCGGCCGCAGCGCGTTGCCGGAGGTCGCATGAGCGAGCGCACGGACGAGTCGCGCGCCACCGTCGTCCGGTTGACCGGCCTCGAGAAGCGCTTCGGTGCCGCGGGACAGGCGGTGACCACCGCGCTCACCGGCATCGACCTCGAGATCGGGCGCGGCGAGTTCGTCAGCCTGATCGGCCCGTCGGGGTGCGGCAAGAGCACGCTGCTGCGGCTCATCGGCGACCTGACCGCGCCGAGCGTCGGCAGCGTCGAGGTCAACGGCAAGCCGGCGCACGCGGCGCGACTGGGGCGCGAGTACGGCATGGTCTTCCAGGCGCCGGTGCTGTTCGAGTGGCGCAGTGTCGAGGACAACGTCAAGCTGCCCCTCGAGCTGTTGGGCATGAGTCGAGCCGACCGCGATGCCCGCGCCCGCGAGATGCTCGAGCTCGTGGAGCTGAGCGACTTCGCGCGCCATCGCCCCTACCAGCTGTCAGGCGGCATGCAGCAGCGAGTGGCGATCGCCCGCGCGCTCGCGCTGCAGCCGGCGATCCTGCTCATGGACGAGCCGTTCGGCGCGCTCGACGAGATGACCCGCGAGCGGATGAACTCCGAGGTCCTGCGCATCTGGCAGCAGACCGGCACGACCGTCGTATTCGTGACCCACTCCATCCCCGAGGCCGTGTTCCTGTCGACCCGCGTGGTCGTCATGAGCGCCCGGCCCGGCCGCATCACCCGGGTGGTGGACGTTCCCCTGCCGCATCCGCGCAACGAGGAGACCCGCGAGGACGCCCGCTACTTCCGCGTCGTGACCGAGGTGCGCGAGGCGCTCCGCGCGGGCGGCGGCCTCGGGGGCGACCCGTTGCTCGCCTCCGAGGAGCGGCTGGTGGTCGAGGGCGGCATCGGATGACCGCGGCGGCGCCGGCGGTCGGCGTGCCCCTCTCCCCGCCGCCGGGGAGCGTCCGGCGCCTGGGCGCCACGATCCGCCACTACCTGCCGGCGGCGATCGTCCTCGTCGGCGGCATCGCGCTGTGGGAGGTGGCGGTCCGCGTCCTCGGCGTGCAGGCCCTCATCCTCCCCGCACCCTCGGCGATCGCCGCCGCTCTCGTCGACAACTGGGGCGCCGGTCGTTGGCCCCTGTTCGCATCGGCGCAGGCAACGCTGCTCGAGGCGATCGGCGGGCTGGTGATCGGCACCGTCGTCGGCCTGGTGGTGGCCTTCGGGGTCGCGCGCTGGGCGAACGCCCGCGACGCGGTGCTCCCGTTCGCCGTGGCGGCCAACGCGATCCCGATCATCGCCATCGCGCCGATCTTCAACAACTGGTTCGGGGTCACCAACCCGTTCTCGAAGATGATGATCGCGGCGCTCCTCGTCTTCTTCCCGGTCATGATCAACGTCACCCGGGGGCTGACGCAGGTCGAGCCGTCGGCCCTCGAGCTCATGCGCTCCTACGCCGCCAGCGAGTGGACCGTCCTTCGCAAGGTGCGCCTGCCGAACGCGCTTCCCTTCTTCCTGACCGCGCTGAAGGTGGCGACGACCCTGAGCCTCATCGGCGCGATCGTGGGCGAGTACTTCGGCGGGTCGTCGACGGTCATCGGGCGCATCGTCGTGCAGTCGGCGTCGGCGCTGCGCTTCGACGTGACCTGGGCGGCGATCCTGCTGGCGGCCATCACCGGCATCACCCTCTACCTCGCCATCGTGGCCCTCGAGCGCGTGCTCATTCCGTGGCACCCATCCGTCCGCGGCGACGAGCGCTCCTGACCGACACGGTCGCCAACGGGTGGCGCTGGCGGTGCCCGGTCCGTAGAATCCGCCAATCACAACGGAAACCGATGCAACGGCACACGAGGAGTCCGAGCGCATGAAGCGATCACGAATCTGGTTGGGCGTCGCGACGAGCGCGATGCTCGTCCTGGCCGCCTGCGGGACGCCGGGAGCCACGACATCGCCGGGCGGCGACGGCGGCGACGGAGGCGGCGAGGCCGCGACGGTGCAGCTCCAGCTGCAGTGGGCGCCGCAGGCGCAGTTCGCCGGCTACTTCGCGGCAGTCGAGCAGGGCTACTACGCCGATGAGAACCTCACCGTCGAGATCCTCGACGGCGGACCCGACGTGGTTCCACAGCAGGTCGGGTCGGCCGCCGACGGTCCCGAGTTCACGATCAGCTGGGTGCCGAAGGTGCTCGAGGCACGGGCCGCCGGCTCGGACCTCGTCAACATCGCCCAGATCTTCCAGCGCTCGGGCACGCTGTCGGTGGCGTGGGCGGACTCCGGCATCAGCTCGCCGGCCGACTTCGCCGACAAGCGCGTCGGCGTCTGGGACTTCGGCAACGAATTCGAGGTCACCGCCGCTGCCAGCGCCGAGGGCCTCGAGGAGGGCGTCGACTACGAGAAGATCATCCAGCCGTTCGACATGTCGCTGCTCCTCAACGAGGAGATCGACGTCGCCGAGGCGATGATCTACAACGAGTACGCCCAGGTCCTCGAGGCCGAGAACCCCGAGACCGGCGAGCTCTACCAGGCCGACGACCTCACCGTCATCGACTACAACGACGTCGGGACGGCGATGCTGCAGGACGCGCTCTTCGCGCGCGCCTCGTGGCTGGCCGAGGACGGCAACGAGGACATCGCCACGCGCTTCCTGCGCGCCAGCTTCCGTGGCTGGATCTTCTGCCGCGACAACCCCGAGCAGTGCATCGAGTACACCGTCAGCGCCGGGTCGACGCTGGGCGCCGGCCACCAGGCCTGGATGATGAACGAGATCAACCCGCTCATCTGGCCGTCGCCGGCCGGGATCGGCATCCTGGACGAGGCGCTCTGGCAGCAGACCGTCGACATCAGCCTCGAGTCGGGGATCATCGCCGATGCCCCGGCCGACGACGCGTTCCGGACCGACCTGGCCCAGGCCGCGCTCGACGGGATCGAGGAGGAGACCACCGGCGAGGGCTTCACCAAGGGATCGGTCGAGGTCACGCCCGGAGGCGAGTAGACCGAGACTCCCGCTCGCGCAGCAACGCCCCTCCCCGATCCGTCGGGGAGGGGCGTCGTTTCGTCGCGCGTGGCGGCTACGCGCCGCCGCGCGGCGGGGGCTCGGCTTCGGCCCCCTCGGCGCGGCGCACGAGCAGCGGCAGCAGCGGCGGCACGATCAGCGTCGTCAGGATGGCCATGGCGACCACCACCGTGTAGAGCTCGCCGTCGATGGCGCCCACCTGGAGGCCGAGCCCAGCGACCACGATCCCGACCTCGCCGCGCGGCACCATCCCCCAGCCGACGAGCACGGCGCGGTCGACGCCCCGGCGGATGGCGCCCACGAAGGCGCCGACGAACTTGGTGACCACCGCGACCGCGGTGACGCCCGCCACCAGCAGGAGAAGGCCGACGTCGGCGAGCCCGGCGAGGTCCACCTGGGCGCCGATGAAGCCGAAGAAGAACGGGGTGAAGAAGGCCGCCACCGGCGCGACCTCTGCCTCCAGGGCGTGGCGTTCGCTCGACTCCCCGACGACCATGCCGGCCAGGAAGGCGCCGATGATCGCGGCCAGCCCGATCTGCGTCGCCAGCGCGGCCAGGCCGAGCATGATGATCATGCCCGGCAGGAACGGGGTTGCGGCGAAGACCGGATCGGTCAGCAGCGATCGCCGGCGGCGGAGGATGCGGGTGCCGCCGATGAGCACCACGCCGATGAACACGGCCGCTACGGCCGCCAGGCCGAGCAGCCCCCCGAGCGACAGGCTGCCGGCTGCCAGGCCGCTCGCGAGCGCCAGGATGAGCATGGCGAGAACGTCGTCGATGACCGCGGCGCCGAGGATGATTCGCCCGCTCTCCGTCCGCAGCGCCCCGATGTCGCGCAGGACGCCCGAGGTGATCCCGACGCTCGTCGCCGTGAGCGCCGCCGCCAGGAAGACGGCCACGGCCGGGGACGAGCCGAACAGGCCGGCCAGCAGGAACCCGCCGCCGAACGGCAGCGCCACGCCGAGGGCGCCGACGGCCAGCGCCGTGGGACCCACCCGCACGAGGTCGTGAAGGCGGGTCTCCACGCCGACCTGGAAGAGGAGCAGCACGACGCCGATCTCGGCGAAGAGCGTCGTCTCGCTGTTGATCTCGTACCAGCCCAGCACCGCCGGACCGACGATGGCGCCGGCCAGGATCTCCCCGATGACGGCCGGCTGCCCCAGCCGCTTGAAGATCTCGTCGCCCACCTTCGCGGCGAGCAGCAGGACGAAGAGCTGGCGCAGGACCTCGGCAAGGTGTTCCATCGGCCCGGCTACAGGAGATACCGCAGCCAGAGGTATCCGGTGGCGATCACCATCGTGCCGAACGTGACCGGCAGGCCGTAGCGCGCGAAGGTGCCGAAGCCGATCGGATGGCCCTCGCGCTCGGCCATGCCGGCCAGGATGACGTTGGCGCTTGCGCCGATGACCGTCGCGTTGCCGCCCAGGTCGGCACCGATGGCGAGCGCCCACCAGATCCCGTCGTTGGGCTGGCCCTCCGCCAGCTGCTCGACGACGGGGATCATCGTCGCGGTGTACGGGATGTTGTCGATGACCCCCGACAGGATCGCCGACAGCCAGAGCACGAGGAGCGAGGTGGAGGCCAGCGCCCCGCCGGTGACGGACACGATCGCATCGGCGACGGCATCGATGAGGCCGATCTCGATGACGCCGGCGACGAGCATGAAGAGCCCGATGAAGAAGAAGAGCGTCGGCCACTCGACCTCGCGCAGCACCTCGTCCGGGCTCTCGCGGGCCACGATCATGAGCACGATGGCGCCGGTCAGCGCGATCGTCGCCGGCTCGAGGTGCAGCAGGCCGTGGAGGAGGAAGCCGACCAGGGTCAGCCCCAGGACGACAAGCGACTTCCTCAGCAGCGCGGGGTTCGTGATCATGTCGCGCTCGTTGAGGTCCAGGAGCCCGGCGCGCAGCGCGGGGTCGACGGTGAGCAGGTCGCGGAAGAGCCAGCGTGCGGCGACGAGGTACACGGCCAGCAGCAGCACCGACAGCGGCGCCATGTTGACGAGGAAGGCACCGAAGTCGAGGCCGGCCGCGCTACCGATCAGGATGTTTGGCGGGTCGCCGATGAGCGTCGACGCGCCCCCGATGTTGGAGGCCAGGATCTCACTCATCAGGAACGGGAATGGGTTCATCCCCATCCGCGCGGCCAGGAACAGCGTGATCGGCCCGACCAGGACGACCGTCGTCACGTTGTCGAGCAATGCGGACGCAACGGCGGTGATGACGCTCAGCACGACCAGGATGCGGTACGGGTCGCCACCGGCGAACCTCGCGGCCCGCACCGCGATCCAGCCAAAGACGCCGGTCTTCCGGATGATGCTGGCCAGGATCATCATCCCGGCCAGCAGGAAGATGACGTTGAAGTCGATCTCCTCGAACGCCCGCTCCTGGCTGACGACGCCGAGGAGGATCATCGCCACGCCGCCGGCCAGGGCGGCGATCGTCTTGTGCAGCCGCTCGGTGGCGATGGCGGCGTAGGTGACGAGGAAGATGGCGAGGCCGATGACGGCCGTTACGGTCACCCCGGATCCCCGCCGGCCGTGCCGTCGTCGAGCGGCTCGAGGAGCAATCCACGCCCGGTGGCGTGGATCCAGACGATGAGCAGCTCGAGCTGGTCGACGTACCCGACGACGCGCTCCTCGCGGTCGGTGATCGGCAGGCCGTTGAGCCTGCTGACGTGCATCCGCTCGAAGGCGGTGCGCACCGTCTCGTCGAGTTGGACGCTCACCGGGTCGACCATCATGTCGCCGGCCGTGCGCGCGCCGATGCGCTCGGCGTACTTGAGGGCCGCGCCGAGGTCGGTGATCTCGCCGAGGAACTCCTCGGGCACGATCTTCAGGAAGATGTCGTTCACGAGGGCGCGCACCGGTACGACGCCGACGAGCCGGCGGTCGGGGTCGACGACCGAGATGACCCGGCAGCCGGTGTTCTCGACCGCCCGCTCGGCCGTCTCCCGGAGGCTGGCGCCCGCCTCGACGACAACCGGCTCCATGCGCAGGAACCGGTCGGCCTCGGCGATGGTGGTCCGCTGGGTGATCGACTCGGGGGTCGGGTTCTGATCGGCCATCCGCGCTCCGCACACGACAGGAGGCCACGCGCTGCGCAGCCTCCACCTCTGGCGCCGATGGATACGGATCCGGCGCCTGACCCGGCCGCCGACGAGCTGCGCGGCCGAGGGCCAGTCTAGCCGATGGCGTAGGTCGCGCCAGTATCATCGGCCCCATGCCGCCGACGACGCCCCGCGCCGCCGACAGCCGGTCCATGCCGTGAGTGGGCTCGGGCTGACCCTGCTCGTCGCGCTGGCGGCAGCGCTGGCGCTCGGCGCGGTCGCCCACCGGCTCCGACTGCCGCCGATGCTCGGCTACATCGGCGCCGGGATGGTGGTCGGCCCCTTCACGCCCGGCTTCGTGGCCGACCGCGAGGAGGTGCTCGCCCTGGCCGACATCGGCGTGGCGCTCCTCATGTTCAGCATCGGCCTCCAGTTCAGCATCGGCGAGCTGCGCTCGGTCGGAGGGCGCATCCTGGCCGGCACGCCCGCGCAGGTGGCGCTCACGATGGCGATCGGCACGGGCACCGGGCTGGCGCTCGGCTGGCAGCTGCTGGAGGCGCTCTTCATCGGCGGGGCAGTTGCCGTCTGCTCGACCGTCGTGCTCGTCAAGGTGGCCGGAGAGGGGACGCTCCACACGACGGCGCACGGTCGCACGGCGCTCGGCGTGTCGATCGTGCAGGACCTGCTGACCGTGGTGCTGGTCGTGACCCTCTCGGCGTTCGCCAGCCGCGACGAGGTGTCGATCGTCAGCCTGCTGCTGACCGCCGGCATCGCGCTCGGCTTCGTCGCGCTCGTGGTGGTCGCCGGCTCTCGCTTCCTGCCGCGCCTGCTGGGGTTCATCGCCGGCCTGCGCTCCCGGGAGCTGTTCGTGATCGGCGTGGCCGTCATCGCCATCGGCACCGCCTTTGCCGCCGGCGCCCTGGGGGTGAGCATCGCGCTCGGCGCCTTCGTGGCCGGCCTGGCGCTGGCCGACTCCGACCTGACCGCCAGCGTGCTCGGCGAGATCGTGCCGCTGCGCGAGCTGTTCAGCACGTTCTTCTTCGTCTCGATCGGCATCCTGGTGCAGCCGGATGCCATCCTCGCCGCCTGGCCGGTGGTGCTCGCGCTCCTGCTCATCATCACCCTGGGCAAGGCGCTGCCGATCGCCGGACTGGGGCTGCTCAGCGGCATGCGGCCGTCCGCGGCCCTCCGATCCGGCGCGCTCGTCGGGCAGAGCGGCGAGTTCAGCTTCGTGCTCGCATCGGCCGGGCTCGGGCTTGGCGCGATTGCGCCCGAGACCTTCTCGCTGGCCATGGGCGCCGTGGTGCTCTCGATCCTCACCGCGGAACCGCTGCTGCGAGCCGCCGAGGGGATCGGTGCGCGGCTCGATGCGGCCGCTCCGCGCCGGCCGCTGCCGGGCGATGAGCCCGGGCCCGGCCTGCGGCGGCACGCGATCATCCTCGGGTATGGACGGGTGGGGCGCTCCGTCGCCCGCGTCCTCGATTCACGCGGCTTCACGTGGGTCGCGGTCGACGGGGACTACCACGTGGCGCGCGAAGCGCGCTCGGCAGGCGCCGGGGTCATCTACGGCGATGCCGGCGCGCAGCCGGTCCTGGACCAGGCCGGCGTGGCCGCGGCGCACGCGGTGATCGTGTGCGTCCCGGACGCCCTCGCGACGCGCCAGGCCGTCGTCTACGCGCGCTCGTGCAACCCGCGGATCGAGATCGTGGCACGCGCCCACTCCGACGCGGAGGAGGCGGACCTGCGCCGGCTCGGAGCCGCGCGGGTGGTGGTCGCCGATCGCGAGCTCGGCAACGAGCTGATCCGCCACGCCCTTCGCCGCTTCGGCGTCAGCGATCGCGAGGTGGCCGCCATCCTGGAGTCCCGCCGCCGGTCCTGACGCCGGTCGGTCTCCTGGAGCGTGTCTGTCCGGCAAGGCCGTGTCGGTTCAGCAACTCCTCGTAATCGGTCCTGCTACACTCCGATTTCCGAACCGCCACGCGCCCGCGACCCCAGGTGCGGCGGTTCGTCCGTGTGCATCCCCCCACGAGAGCAGCACCACATGAAGATCGCTGTCCCACGCGAGACCGCCGAGGGCGAGACCCGCGTGGCGCTGACTCCCCAGATCGCCGGCCAGCTGATCGCGGACGGTGCCGAGGTTCTCGTCCAGGCCGGCGCCGGCGCCGCGTCCTCGAACACCGACGAGGCCTTCCGCGAGGCTGGCGCGACGATCGTTCCCGATGCGCCCGCGCTGTACGGAAGTGCCGACGTCGTCCTGCGTGTCGGCCGCCCGTCCGACGAGGAGGTCGAGATGCTGCGTGAGGGCTCGGTCCTCATCGGCACCCTCGGCACGCTGGCGAAGCCGGAGCTGGCACAGAAGCTGGCGAAGCAGGGCGTGACGGCAATCAGCATGGACGCCATCCCGCGCATCACGCGGGCCCAGGGCATGGACACCCTCAGCTCGCAGGCCACGGTCGGCGGCTACAAGGCGGTGCTCATCGCCGCCGCGCGGCTGCCCAAGTTCTTCCCGCTGCTGACCACGGCGGCCGGCACGGTGCGCCCGGCCCGCGGCATCGTGATGGGCGCCGGCGTCGCCGGGCTGATGGCCATCGGCACCGCGCGTCGGCTCGGCGCGGTGGTGGAAGCCACCGATGTCCGGCCGGTCGTGAAGGAGCAGGTCGAGAGCCTGGGCGGCACCTTCCTTTCGGTCGAGATGACCGACGAGGAGAAGTCCACGGCCGAGACGGCCGGCGGCTATGCGACCGAGATGAGCGACGATTACAAGCGCCGCCAGGCGGAGCTCATCGCCGAGCGGGTGAAGGAGGCCGATTTCATCATCACCACCGCCCTCATCCCCGGCCGTCCGGCCCCGAAGCTCGTCACCGACGAGATGGTGAAGAGCATGAAGCCGGGAAGCGTCATCGTCGACATGGCGGCCGAGATGGGCGGAAACGTGGAGGGCACCGAGCCGGGCAAGGAGGTCGTTCGGCACGGCGTGACGATCGTCGGCATCACCAACCTGCCGGCCACGATGCCGGGCAGCGCCACCCAGATGTACGCCAAGAACATCCAGACCCTGGTGAAGCACCTCGTGAAGGACGGCGAGATCGGCCTCGACTTCGACGACGAGATCACGCGGGGCGCCACGATCACCCACGGTGGCAAGGTCGTCCACGAGGCGACCGCCAAGGCGCTCGGCATCGAGGCCGCCCAGCCGGCGCCCGCGGCGGCGCCCACCCCAGCCCAGACCGCGAAGGACGCGTAGACCGATGGAGCTGACCGCCTTCGAGCTGCTTTCGGCGCTCTTCATCCTCGTGCTGTCCGCGTTCGTCGGCTACGAGGTGGTGTCGAAGGTGCCGACCATGCTGCACACCCCGCTCATGAGCGGCGCAAATGCCGTCCACGGCGTGATCGTGGTCGGCGCCATGCTGGTCGCGGCCACGGCCGGTGGGCCGGTGGCAGTCATCCTTGCCTTCCTCGCCGTGGTGCTGGGCACCATCAACGTCGTCGGCGGCTTCGTGGTCACCGACCGCATGCTGGAGATGTTCCGCCGCAAGCCCAGTGACGAGCCACGGGAGCGCGGCTAGATGGACACGCTCCAGATCCTGACCTACCTCGTCTGGCTCGCCGCCGGCGTCACGTTCATCCTGGCGCTCAAGTTCCTGGCCAGCCCGAAGACCGCCCGCACCGGCAACCTGCTCGGCGCGGCCGGCATGGCCCTGGTCGTGGCGTGGACCTTCTTCACCACCGAGGGCATGTTCGCCAACTGGTGGATCGTCGTCAGCGGCGGCGTGATCGGCTCGATCGCCGGCTGGCTGGGGGCGAAGCGGGTGGCGATGACCGCCATGCCGCAGATGGTCGCCATCTTCAACGGCGCCGGCGGCGGAGCGGCGGCGCTCGTGGCGGTCGTCGAGTTCCTGCGCGACGCCGAGCTCCATCCCGGCGAGCTTCTCCCGCCGGCCTTCGTGATCGCGACGCTGCTGGGCGCGTTCATCGGCTCGGTCAGCCTGACGGGCTCGATCGTCGCCTTCGGCAAGCTGCAGGGGCTGATCGCCTCGCGTCCGGTGAAGTATCCGGGGTCGCAGGCGGTCACCATCGGGCTGTTTGCGGTGCTCCTCGGGCTGGGGGTCTGGATCGCTGCGGTCGACCCGAGCATCCCGCTCTTCCTGCTCTTCGTCGGCATCGCCCTAGTCCTCGGCGTCCAGCTGGTGATGCCGATCGGTGGGGCGGACATGCCGGTCGTCGTGTCCCTGCTCAACAGCTACACCGGCATCGCCGTGGCCGCAACGGGCTTCGTGCTCAGCAATTACGCCCTCCTCATCGCCGGCACCCTGGTGGGCGCGTCGGGCGGGATCCTGACGCAGCTGATGTGCAGGGCCATGAACAGGTCGCTGTTCAACGTGCTGTTCGCCGGCTTCGGGACCGGCGGCGAGACTGTGGCGGCCGGTGAGGGGGGCGAAGAGCAGCTGCGCGAGATCGGCGCCGAGGACGCCGCCGTCCTCATGGCGTACAGCAAGCGGGTCATCATCGTGCCCGGCTACGGGATGGCGGTGGCCCAGGCGCAGGGGCCGGTGCGCGAGCTCATGGACCTCCTCGTGGCGAAGGGCGTCGACGTCCAGTTCGCCATCCACCCGGTCGCCGGCCGCATGCCCGGCCACATGAACGTGCTCCTGGCCGAAGCCAACGTGCCCTACGAGCGGCTCAAGGAGATGGACGAGATCAACGCCGACTTCGCCGATACCGACGTGGTCCTCGTCATCGGCGCCAACGACGTCGTCAATCCGCTCGCCCGCGAGGAGGGCTCGCCGATCAGTGGCATGCCGATCCTCAACGTCGACCAGGCCCAGAACGTCATCGTCCTCAAGCGTGGCCGCGGAACGGGCTTCGCCGGCATCCCGAACCCGCTGTTCAGCAACGAGAAGACCGCGATGCTGTTCGGCGACGCCAAGCCGTCAGTCGCGTCGCTGGTCCAGGGCGTCAAGACCGCCTGAGGCAAGCTCGGGTCGACGCCGTGTGAGGCGACGGTTGTCAAGATGCGTCCCACGCACATCTGACAGCATTGGCGCCGGAGCTCCTGCGCGCGGGTATGCGAGGCAGGGAGCTCCCCGTGGACCGATGCCTGCTCCGCGATGCTCGGCAGGATCGGCCGTCCGAGGCGTCAACCTCCCGTCATACGACCGTCACGAAATCAACGTACCCTTCAGCGGATGAAGCGAACCTCGACGTCCGTCGGCACCCTGTTGGTCATCGTGCTCGCAGCCTGCTCGGCCGGGACCGATCGGGGCGCCAGCGGAGCCCCATTCGCGGCAACGCCGACCGGGGCGCCGGCAACGACCGGTGTGCCGGCAACGACCGATTCGCCGGCGGCCGACGCATCCGAAACAGCGAGCGCTACGGCCGTCGTGGAAGCGGATGCGCTCCTGGCCGTCCTGCTGACCGACGTCCGCAGCGGCGAGTCGTTCACCCTCGGTGAGCTGGCCGCCTCGGACGGCCCGGTCCTGCTCGAGCCGATGGCGGTCTGGTGCACGACCTGCCTGTCCCAGCAACGGCAGGTCGTCGAGGCACACGCGGAGGGCGACTTCACGTCCGTCTCGCTGGACGTGGACCTGTCCGAGACGCCCGAGCAACTCGCCGAGTTCGCCGACCGCGAGGGATTCGACTGGCGGTTCGCCATGGCCGATGCCGACCTCTACCGCCTCCTCCAGGAGCGCTTCGGCGTTGCGGTCACCAACCCGCCCTCGACGCCGCTCATCGTGGTCGATGCGGACGGAACGGTCCGGCCGCTCGAGTTCGGCCGCGGCGTGCGCGGCGCGGGGGACCTCCTGGCGGAGATCGGGGCCGGCTGAGCCGTGGGGGAGCTGCTCATCGCCGTCAGCGCCGGCGTGGGGGCAACGATCACGCCCTGCGTCCTGCCGCTGTACCCGGGCTTCCTGGCCTACCTGACCGCGCCGGTGGCGGTCGCGGGCGCATCGGGGTCCGCCGGCGCCGGGATCGTGGCGCGCCGGCCACCGGCCGCGGTCGCCGCGGTCCTGGTGTGGCTCGGCGTTGTCGTGGGGATGGTGCTCATCGGCGCCCTGCTGGCGCTCCTGTCGGTCAGCCTGGGCAGCGTGCTGCGGATCGCGGTGCCGCTGATCGACGTGGTGCTCATCGGCCTGGGAATCGCGCTGCTGGTTGGAGCGAACCCCTTTGCCAGGCTGCCGCAGCCGTCGCCCGGCAGGCTCGGACGAGCCGGCCCGCTGGTTGGCTCATTTCTCTACGGGCTCTTCTTCGCGCCGATCGCCCTCCCGTGTTCCGGGCCTTTTCTGATCGGCATCTTCATCGCGTCGCTGACCATCGGCGACGCGGTCCGCCAGCTCGTCTTCTTTGGCGCCTTCGGGGTCGGGTTCGGCCTACCGCTGCTCGTGCTCGGGCTGGTCGGTCAGGTGCGCGCTCGCGAGCTGGCCCAGGCCCTCCTGCGCTGGGAGCGCCCGCTCCAGGTTGTGCTCGGCATCGCCCTCGTCGTCATCGGGGCGTGGGACCTGTGGACGAACCTGCCGCTCGTCATCGGATGAGGCGGGTGCCTCCCGGGGGGACGTCGGCAAGCGCGCGCTCGACCCGCGCCACCGTGCTTGTCGTCGACGACGATCCGAAGATCCGCGAGCTGGCGCGTCTCTACCTTGCGCGCGACGGTCAAACCGAGATCTGGTTCCGGATCCCCGCCGCCGGTTGAGTCGCGGGCATGCACAAGAGCCGCCGGCGGACGGCCGGCGGCTCCGAAGCGCAGGGGAACGTCAGCCCACGCGGGTGACGACCACCAGGGCGGCGGCGGTGATCGCGCTCAGCGCGCGACGCCAGT
>CAYVCE010000122.1:0-5532 GCA_964449915.1 uncultured Steroidobacteraceae bacterium
TGCGCGCTCGCGAGCTGGCCCAGGCCCTCCTGCGCTGGGAGCGCCCGCTCCAGGTTGTGCTCGGCATCGCCCTCGTCGTCATCGGGGCATGGGATCTGTGGACGAACCTGCCGCTCGTCATCGGATGAGGCGGGTGCCTCCCGGGGAGACGTCGGCAAGCGCGCGCTCGACCCGCGCCACGGTGCTGGGAGGGCTCCCCCCGCCCTAGGCGGTCCCGCGCCTGCGTGCGTCGGCGGCGGCGAGCGCCTCGTCGAGCTCCCAGAAGGTGCCGAGCCGCTCGAAGATGCCGCTGTCCGAGTAGACGCCGAGCAGGTACTGCGCCTGCTTCTGCCACCAGTACAGCTGGTAGACCCGGTCATCGGGCGGCAGCATGAACGTCGCCCACTCCCGCCGGGTCGATGGCCGGATGTCGGTCGCGCCGATTGCATCCAGCCTTCCAGAGAGGGATTCCGTGCGGCGCCGCTCGCCCGCCGCCGAGTGATTGAACGGCTCGTGACTGACCGTCCCGGCGACGGTCTCGACAAGCGTGTCAAGTGCGAAGGGCTTCAGCAGGACGGCGGCGAACGCGGCGGTCTGGGCTCGCTCCGTCCCACCGGCTGCCGCCTCTCTCGCGTCCCTGGAGTGCCCGGTGAGCATGATCACCGGAATCGGCCGTTGGCGCTGGTGGACGCGCGCCGCCTCCAGCCATCCCTCACCGTACTCGTGGCGCCCCGCCCCATCCAACAGGATCAGGTCGGGCTCGAGCTGGCCGATCGCGGTGCGGAACGACTCATCCGACACGTCGGTGAGCGTGTGGACGGTGTAGCCCTCGTCCAGGAGGATCGCTGCAATGACTTCGCCGACGTCCTCGTCGTCGTCGACAACGAGCACGGAGTAATGTCCCGCGGTGCTCACGGGGGCATTTTAGGGCGCAGCCGCAAGCGGCGAACCTTGGAGTCGCTCGGATCCAGCGCGGGCACGGCCATCCCGAGCCCGATCCGCTTGCCGCTCCGGCGCATGACATCGGCGTATGATCGAGCCGCGCGTGACCCGATGAGGTGACCTCCCATGGCTGAACTGTCCGATACACTCACCCAGCTGCTCGACGACCGAGCCGACCAGATCGGCCAGCGCATCGGTGCTGATGGGGCGAGAACGCGCACCGCCATGCACACCGCCATTCCGGCGCTGCTTGCCGCGCTCAGCGCAGACGCCAACCGTGGCGGCGGGCTGCGCAAGGCACTCGAGCAGGACCACGACGGCTCGATCCTCGACCAGCTCTCCGACTACCTCGGCGGCTCGGCCCAGCTCAGCCCGCGCACCACGAATGGTGCCGGCATCCTCGAGCACGTCCTCGGTGGGCGGCGCGCGAACGTGGAGCAGGCACTCAGCGCCAGGAGCGGGCTCAGCCTGGACAGCATCGCCCAGCTCCTACCGCTCCTCGCGCCGATCCTGATGGGCATGCTGGGCAAGAAGGGCCGCACGTCGGGCGGCAGCGGAGGAGGCATCGGCTTCGACGACATCGGCGACCTGCTCAATCGCGAGAAGGCCGATGCGCGCGCCAGGAACCCTGACATCGGCGACATCCTCGACAGCTTCGGGGACGCGGACGACCGCCCGTCCGGCTCGCGGCCGGACGCGGGGACCGGATCCAGCGGCGGCCTCGGCGGTCTGCTCGACTCCATCCTGGGCCGCAAGCGCGGAGGCTGAGCGATCGGTCGCACCGCGGACCGCTGGGTCTGCATCGACGTCGGCGAGACCCTGGTCGACGAGACCAGGGTCTTCCGCACGTGGGCCGAGATCTTCGAGCTGCCGGAGTTCACGCTCATGGCGGTGCTCGGCGGCTCGATCACCAACGCCGATCGGCCCGAGGACTGGCGCCACTTCTTCGAGCTCCTCCAACGGCCCGATTGGCGCGATCGTCAGCCGGCCTTCGAGGAGCGCTACGGCGCGTTGCGCGCCGACGACCTCTACCCCGACGCGATTCGCGCCCTGAACGGCCTGCGTGACGCCGGGTACCGGGTCGCGGTGACCGCCAACCAGCCGGCTCGGCGGCATGCCGAGCTGACGGCGCTCGGCGTCGACGTGGAGGTGATGGCCATGAGCGACGAGATGGGCGTCAGCAAGCCCGATCCCGAGTTCTTCTCGCGCACGCTCGAGCTCCTCGGCAGTCCAGAACCCGCCGACGTCGCCTATGTCGGCGACCGCGTCGACAACGACGTGATGCCGGCGGCGGCGGCCGGCATGCGCGCGGTCTGGATCCGTCGCGGCCCGTGGGGCCTGCTCCACGAGGATCGCGACGGCGCCGCGCACCTCGTCGTGCGCTCGCTCGACGAGCTGGTTCTTCGCATCGGCGAGGCCTGGGACGTCGTGTCATCCGCCGGGACGAGTTCCGACTAGTCGTGGCGACCGATGCGCTCGCCAATCGATGAAGCTAGGGTGCGC
The DNA here is from genome assembly GCA_964449915.1 of uncultured Steroidobacteraceae bacterium. GTDB lineage: Bacteria > Chloroflexota > Limnocylindria > QHBO01 > QHBO01 > JACDBZ01. The sequence continues at coordinate 2,425 of CAYVCE010000122.1, forward strand.
GGCAGGTCATCCCTGCGCGACAGGTGATTCGGCCATATGACCGATGACGGGCACCTTCCCGGCGCCGACGATGGCCACATCCACGTCAATGATTGAGGAATCCATGCGCCTGCTGCGCGAGCTCTCCCGCCGGAAGCTGCGAACGACGCTCACGATCCTGGGAATCACGATCGGGATCTGGGCGCTCGTGGTCTTCGGCTCCATGGCCAACAAGATCAATGCCCTCGTCGAGGGCGGAAGCCAGTACTACGCCGACAAGATCCTCGTCACCGACGGTTCATCGTTCGGGACGGCACCGATGAGCCTCTCGTCGGCGGATACCATTCGTGACCTCGATGGCGTTGCCGCCGTCGACGCTCAGATTCAGCTGCTCTTCGATGAAGAGGCGGGTGTCTCGTTCGGCATCCCGGAGCTGATCATCGGCGCAGTCCCAGGTGCCGATGAGGGCCTCGAGCAGTTCCAGCTGGAGCTGGCGACCGGTCGGATGTTGACGCCCGAGGATGCCGGCGACGTCGTCGTGCTCGGCTCGACGCTCAGCCAAAGCCAGGACGCCGTGGCCGGAGACATGATCGAGATCCGCGGCCGCGACTTCGAGGTGGTCGGAACGCTCCAGCCGACGCTGACGGCGCCCGATACCACAGCGCTCGTCCCGCTCAGCGCAGCGCAGGAGATGTTCATCGAGACCCTTCCCCCGCTGATCACCGATTCGGTCGAACCCGTGGAGCTCGTCAACCAGATCGTCGTGTACCCGGATGCCGGCGCTGACGTCGACGAGGTGGCGACACAGATTGAGGGCGCCGTCGCGAACAGCGCGACCCTCACCGGCGCCGAGTTCGACGAGCAGGTCGGCGCATCCACGGCCATCTTCAACGCGATCATCATCGGCGTCGCCATCATCAGCCTGGTCGTTGGCGGCCTGTCGGTCATCAACACGATGGCCATGAGCGTCGCGGAGCGCACCCGTGAGATCGGCATCCGCCGCGCCATCGGTGGCTCGCGGGGCCGGATCATCCGAGCGCTCGTCGCCGAGGCAGGACTCATCGGCCTCATCGGTGGGCTCATCGGCCTCGGCCTGGGCGCGCTGGTGGTCGTGCTGGCCAACGAGGCCGGTCGCGCCAGCGGCACCGTCCTCTTCGACCTGACCCTCGAGACGGCAATCTTCGCCGTCGGCTTCTCCACCATCCTCGGCATGCTCGCCGGGGTCATTCCCGCCTGGAGCGCCGCCCGGCTCGACCCGGTCGCCGCGCTGCGCTACGAGTAGGAGCTGAATCGACATGGCATTGCTTGAAGGCCGCAACCTCCGGAAGACCTACCGCCTCGGACGGCGAAACACGGTGGAGGCGCTGCGCGGCGTGGACATCAGCATCGAGGCCGGCGAGATGGTCGCGATCATGGGGCCCTCGGGGTCCGGCAAGAGCACCCTGATGCACATTCTCGGGCTCCTCCACGCGCCCGATCGCAACGACGGTCCGGCGCCGGAGGTTCTCGTCGACGGCCAGTCGGTGGCCCACCTTCCGGACCGCACGCGCACCCAGATGCGGGCGAAGACGATGGGCTTCGTGTTCCAGGCGTTCAACCTGGTGCCGACCCTCACCGCGCTCGAGAACGTGGCCCTTGCGGGCGAGTACGCGGGCGTTCCGCGCGCTCGTGCCACGGCGGCCGCCCGCGAGGCGCTGGCCTGGGTCGACCTCGCCGAGCGCGCCGATCATCGGCCGATGGAGCTTTCCGGCGGGGAACAGCAGCGCGTCGCGATCGCGCGCAGCCTCGTCAACGAGCCGGCGCTGGTGCTGGCCGACGAGCCGACCGGCAACCTCGACTCCGGCCACGCCGCCGAGGTGCTCGGGCTGCTGCGCCGGTTCAACCGCGAGCGGGGCCAGACGGTCGTCCTCGTCACCCATGACGCCGAGGTCGGCGCGTTCTGTGATCGGATCGTGCGGATGCGCGACGGCCTGGTCGTCGCCGACGAGCGCGTTGCGGCGACGGAGGCCGCCTAGCGGCGAGCGAACCGAGCCCGTGCGATCGGGTACCGTGAGCGCGGCGAGTACAACCCGAGCCTCGAGCCGGCGCTGCGCATCGCCGAGCATGTTGACCCCACCGAGCGGAGATGACCGATGAGCCTCGTCGTCGACGGCCTCCACAAGCGCTTCGGCGAGGTCGTGGCGCTCGACGGCGTGAGCTTCAGAGTCGAGCCGGGGCGCATCTTCGGGCTGCTGGGCGCGAACGGCGCGGGCAAGACGACCTGCATGCGGATCGTGCTCGACATCCTGCGCGCCGACGAGGGTCGCGTCACCTGGCTGGGCGCCGAGAACATCGCCCTTCCCCGCCGGACCTGGGGCTACCTGCCGGAGGAGCGCGGACTCTATCCGCGGATGAAGGTCGGCGAACAGCTGCGCTTCTTCGCGGCGCTCTACGGCGTCTCGGACGCGGACGCCAGGGCCGAGATCGACGACTGGCTGGAGCGCTTCCGCATCCCCGACTATCTCGATCGCAAGGTCGAGGAGCTGTCGAAGGGCAACCAGCAGAAGATCCAGTTCATCGCCGCCATCCTCCACGACCCGGCCGTGCTGGTCATGGATGAGCCGTTCACCGGGCTGGACCCGGTCAACGTGCGCCTCCTGAAAGAGGCATTCAACGAGATGCGCGACCGCGGCAAGACGCTCATCTTCAGCACGCACCAGATGGAGACGGTCGAGGAGATGTGCGAGTCGATCGCGATCATCGACCGCGGGCGCGTCGTCGTCAGCGGCGCGGTGCGCGACGTCAAGCGCGCCATGGGACGCCAGGTCGTGCGGCTCGCGACCGATGGCAACGGCAACGGCACCCAGTGGCTGGCAACGCTCCCCGGCGTGACCGTGACCACGGAGCGCGAGGACTACGTGGAGCTTCACGTGCCGGCCGACCAGGATCCGGGGACGGTGCTGCGCGCGGCCATCGCGCACGGCGACCGGGTGACCCTGTTCGAGATCGCGGAGCCGAGCCTGGAGGAGATCTTCATCGAGCACGTCGGGCGGCGCGCCGTCGACGAGTCCGAGGAGCACCTTGCCGCGACGGGCAGGGAGGCGGGCTCGTGAGCGACCTGTTTCCGAACGCGCTCCACGTCGCCCGCCG
>CAYVCE010000123.1:0-13510 GCA_964449915.1 uncultured Steroidobacteraceae bacterium
TCGCGGTGGCTTCCGCGACCTGGTGACCGGCATCGGCGAGCCGGTTCCCGAGTCCGCGGTGGTCGAGACGCTCGAGGACGGCTTGCGATTCGTCCGCGCGCTCGGCGCGGCGGTCGTCGTGCGGCCGGCCTTCACGCTCGGCGGCGGCGGGGGCGGCTTCGCGGCCAACCCGGACGAGGCCCGCATCCGGATCATGGCCGGGCTGGCGGCCAGCCCCATCGGCCAGGTGCTGGTCGAGCGCTCGCTGGTCGGCTGGTACGAGATCGAGTTCGAGATCCTGCGCGACGCGTCCGACACGGCGATCGCCATCTGCGGCATGGAGAACCTCGACCCGATGGGGGTCCACACCGGCGACTCGATCGTGGTGGCGCCGATCCAGACCCTCTCCGATCCGGTCGTCCAGCGACTGCGCCGATGCGCGCTGAAGATCGTGCGCGCGCTGCGCCTCGAGGGCGGCTGCAACGTCCAGCTGGCGGTGGCCCCGGATGGCAGCGACTACCGCGTCATCGAGGTCAACCCGCGCGTGTCGCGTTCCAGCGCGCTGGCCTCGAAGGCGACGGGCTACCCGATCGCCCGCATCGCGGCACTGATCGCCCTCGACAAGCGGCTGCACGAGCTGCCGAACCCGGCCACCGGCGGCAACTCGGCGGCCTTCGAGCCCGCGGTCGACTACGTCGTCGTCAAGCTGCCGCGCTGGCCGTTCGACAAGTTCCCCGACGCCGACCGCAGCCTCGGCGTGCAGATGAAGGCCACCGGCGAGGCGATGGCCATCGACCGCGAGTTCGGATCGGCCCTGCTGAAGGCGATCCGCTCGCTCGAGCCGCGCGGCGGCGGCTGGCGGTGGGAGGACCCTGCCTGGGGACTCGGCCATCGCGCGCCCGGCGACCTGGCCGCCTTCCTGTCGCCGACCGATACGCGCCTGTGGCGGATGATCGGCCTCCTGCGCCACGGCTGGGCTGATGCTGCCGGCCTGGCGGCGGCGACCGGCATCGCGCCCTGGTTCACGGAGCGCCTGGCCGAGCTCGTCGACGCCGAGGCCGGGCTCGTCGGCAGCTCCCTGGTCGACGCCAAGCGCACAGGCTTCGGCGACGCCGACATCGCGAGCCTGTCCGGCGTGCCGTGGGCGGCCATCCGGCGAGCGCGGGTGCGGGCCGGCATCCATCCCGCCTACCGCCGCGTCGATACCTGCGCCGGCGAGTTTCCCGCCGAGACCCCCTACTTCTACTCCAGCTACGCCGATCCGGAGGTCGCCCCACCCGCCGATCGGCAGAGCGTGATCGTGGTCGGCTCGGGCCCGATCCGCATCGGCCAGGGGATCGAGTTCGACTACTGCAGCGTGCGCGCCGCGTGGGCCATCCGTGAGATGGGGCTCGACGCGGTGGTCATCAACAACACCCCCGAGACGGTGAGCACCGACTACGACGCCTGCACGCGCCTGTACTTCGAGCCGCTGGACACCGAGAGCGTGCTCGACGTGATCGACCATGAGCGCGCCCTGACCGGTACGCCGCCGATGGTGGTCCTCACCTTCGGCGGCCAGACGGCGATCGACCTGGCCAAGGACCTCGCCTACGCCGATGTACCGATCGCCGGACTTACCGCCGAGGCGATCGAGGTCACCGAGGACCGCGAGCGCTTCGCCGGGCTCCTGGAGAGGCTGGGAATCGAGGGCCCGTCCGGCCGCGCTGCGTCGGATGCCGGCGAGCTGGCCACCGCGATCGATGGGCTCGGGGGCCTGCCGGTCATCGTGCGGCCGTCGTGGGTCATCGGCGGTCGCGGCATCGCGGTGCTGCGCACGCCGGGGCAGGTGGCCGCCTACCTGCGCACCGAGATCGGTTGGCCGCTGCGGGTCGACGAGATGATCGAGGGCATCGAGCTCGACGTGGACGCCATCAGCGACGGGACCGATTGGGCCGTGCCCGGGATCCTGGAGCAGGCCGACCCGCCGGGGGTCCACTCCGGCGACAGCCTGGCCACGCTGCCGCCGCAGCTGGTGGCGCGCGCGGTCCAGGAGCGGGCGGCGGAGATCGCGGGCAGGATCGCGCTCGCGCTCGGAGTGCGCGGCATCCTCAACGTGCAGATGATCGTCGCGGGCGAGCGCGTCGTCGTCATCGAGGCGAACCCACGGGCCAGCCGCACGGTCCCGATCGTCGCCAAGGCGACCGGTCTCGACGTGGTGGCGGCCGCCGTCCGCTGCGCGCTGGGAGCACGCCTGGCCGAGGTCGGTCTGCCGGCCGGCCTGGCCGCCGACGGGCCGCGCGTGGCGGTAAAGGCGCCGGTCGGCTCGCTGTGGCGCCTGCCGGGCGTGAGCGCGGAGCTTGGTCCGGAAATGCGATCGACGGGCGAGGTGCTTGGCCTGGCTGCCACCGCGGGCGAGGCGACCGAGCTGGCCCTGGCCGCGGCCGCGGCGCACGGGGGCTGAGCTCCCCAGAGAAGGAGCCTCCGGGCATGAGGCGGGGGCCGCGAGCTCCAGTACGGAGGGTCCTGGAACCCGACGGCCCCCAGAAGACTCGTCGAGCGCGATCACCGCGAACGAGCGAAGCCGCAACATGTCGCGTCTGGCCCGAGCTTCCGTCGGCGACGGGCGTCAACTCATTGTTCGGCGCTGATCGAGGTGCTCTCGGAGTCTACGCGCACACCATAGCAAGTTGCGTGCCGATGAGCACCCGCCGTCAGCGACGCCGCTGGCGAGCCCGCTGCTCCGCGCCGATCTGGACCTGGCGCCGACGCAGGTAGCCGCCGTACCAGCCGCCGATGAAGCCGAGGGCGCCGTAGAAGAGCGCCTGGAGGGTGAAGCCGGAGATCACCTCGAGGGGGCCGCCGAACGCGGACGTGCCGGCGCCGCGGCTCGAGAAGAAGGCGAAGATGAGCGCCAGCGCCACGAAGTAGCCGAGCAGCGCCGCGGCGGTCCCGTACAGGGTCGGCCGCTGCCAGCCGAACCAGCCGGCGGCGATGAGCGCGCCGAAGAGCACGAACGTGCCCATCAGCCCGAGCACGGACTCGCGGTCGCTGAGCGAGGCCATCAGGCCCAGGAACGCCACCAGCGCCGGCACGACCCACGAGACCAGGTTGCGTCGCAGGAGGAAGGCGCGTTCGGCGACGGGCCGCAGCGGGCCGCTGCCGGTGAACCCGGCGAGTGGGTCCGGCCGGCCGGGGAGTGGCGGCGCCGACGGGAACAGGCGCGCCAGGAACCCGCCGCGCTGCGGCGACCGGCCGGCTTCCGGCTCGGTCTCCTCGGGCTCCGGCAGCTCACCCCGGGCCGCCAGGCGCGCGCGGCGGCGCGCCTCGGCGCGCCTGGATCGTTCATCGACGGACATGGCGGCCGATTGTACCGGCTGCGGGCGAACGGTAAGCGGGCGGTAAGCGAGCGGTAAGCGTCCAGGGTCCATCCTGTGGCGCGCCTGCACCTCCGCCCCGAGGTGTGCCGTGTCCAGTTCACCACCCACCGCGCGCTGCCCGCGCCGTCCGCCGGCGCTGTCATGCGCGGTTGCCGTCTGCCTCGTCTCCGCCACCCTGCTGCCGCTGGCGTTCGCGCCGGGACGGGTCGAGGCGGTCATCGGCCACCTCGTCATCAGCGAGGTGGTCACCGGCGCGGCGAGCGCCAGCGACGAGCTGATCGAGCTCTACAACCCGTCGGCGGAGGCGCTGCCGCTCGAGGGCCTCGAGCTGGTGTATGTCACGGCCAGCGGCGCCACCATCACGCGGCGCGCGGCCTGGAGCCTCGGCGCCGAGCCCCTGCCGCCCGGCGCGCACCTCCTGGTGGCGAACGAGCTGGGCGCCTTCGCCCCGATCGCCGATGCGCTCTACGGAAGCGGCATGGCCGCCACCGGCGGCAGTGTCGCCCTCCGCATCCAGGGTGCCGCGTCTGCGATCGACGCCGTCGGGTGGGGCACCGCCACCAGCTCGTGGCTGGAGGGCACTCCCGCAGCGGCTCCCGCCGCCGGTGCAAGCCTCGAGCGGCGACCGGGTGGCGATGCCGGCTCCAACACCGACACTGATGACAACGACGCGGACTTCGTGGTGCGATCCGTGCCGGATCCGCAGAACCTGGCGTCGCCGCCGGTGCCCGCCGTGTCTCCCAGCCCGACGCCGAGCGCCACTGCCGACCCGACGCCGAGCGCCACTGCCGACCCGACGCCGAGCGCCACTGCCGACCCGGCGCCGAGCGCCACTGCCGACCCGGCGCCGAGCGCCACTGCCGACCCGGCGCCGAGCGCCGGCGCGACTCCGTCGCTGCCACCGCCATCGGGCAGCCCGCCGCCGACTCCGGACCTCGTCGCGGCGGCGCGCGCGCTGCCTGACGGGACGCCGGCGACCATCCAGGGCACAGCCCTCACCGCATCCGACTTCGCCGACGGTGGGGGATACGTGGCCGACGACACGGGCGGCATTGCCGTGCTGCTGGACGGCGGCTCGTTCGCGCGCGGCGACCTCGTCCTCGTGGCGGGGACCATCGACGACCGCTTCGCGCAGCGCACCCTGCGCGCACCGACGGCGATCGTGGTTCCGGGTGGCGCGGCGGTCCTGTCGGAGGCGCGCGTGACAGGGGCGATCGACGAGTCGGCGGAAGGTCGCCTCGTCATCCTGTCGGGCATCATCGATGGCGGCTCGACGGCGCTCACCGGCGGTGTCGCGTTCGACGTCGACGACGGGAGCGGCATCGCACGCGTCGTGGTCGGATGGGCGACCGGCATCGACACCGCGGCCTGGAGCGACGGCCGACAGGTGGTCGTGACCGGGGTGGTGGGCCAGCGCGACTCGTCGGGCACCGGGCTGGCAGGCTACCGCGTGCAGCCCCGCGATCCCGCGGACGTGGAGCTGTTGCCCGCTCCAACCCCGAGCCCGTCACCGAGCCCATCGGCGTCCGGTGATCCCACGCCGACGCCGTCGGCGACCGGGACGCCCGCCGAGGTGAGCACGATCGCGGACGCGCGCGCGGCAGCCAAGGGTGCCTCGCTGACCGTCCGCGGACTGGTGACCCTGGCATCCGGCACGATCGAAGCGGGCAGCGCGGTGATCCAGGATGCGACCGGCGCGATCCTGCTGCGGCTCGGCGACGAGGCCGGAGAGGTGGCGCTCGGCCAGCTCGTCGAGGTCGACGCCGTGCGCTCGACGAAGAGCGGGATGGAGTCACTGCGGGTGTCGGACGCGCCGCGCCGTGTCGGCATCGCGCCGGAGCCTGCTCCGCGCCAGCTGCACACCGGCGACGCAGGCGAGCCGCACGAGGCCCAGCTCGTCGTCGCCCGCGGCGCCCTCGTCGCGTCGGCCCGCCGCGCCTCGAGCGGGTCGGTCTCGTTCGAGATCGACGACGGGAGCGGGCCGCTGCGCGTCACCCTGGGAGCATCGCTGGCGGCCGACGACGAGCAGCTGCAACGCGGCGCGTGGGTCGAGGTCACCGGCCCGCTCGGGCAGGAGACGACTGGCTCGCAGCCGCTTCGCGGCTACCGCATCTGGCCCCGCAGCGCCGGAGAAGTGCGCATCCTCGCCGCCGCGACGAACGCCGACGATGACGACAATGACGACGACGATGACGACGATGGCAACGACGGCGACGATGACCGCGATGACCGCGGCGCATCGGGCGGCGGCGGGTCGGCGGCCGCGGACTCCCTCGGCGCCATCGGGCCGGGGCCGCTCGGCGAGCTGCGCGTCGGCGCTACGCTGGTGGCGGCGGGCTGGCACGAGGCCGGACTGGCCGGTCTGCTGTGGGACGGCAACATCCTCGTCGGGATCGCGAGCGGATCCGCCGCGGTCCTCGACGGTGCGCTCGGGGAGCGGAGGCTGCCCATCTCCATCGAGCTCGGCCACCTCGCCATCGCCGGCACCGATCCGCGCCTCGGCATCACCGTGGTCACGCTCGGCTCCGGGCCGGGCGACGTCGTGGTCGGGACCGCGCCGACGAAGCCGCCGCTCGCGCGCCTTCCCGGGCGTCGCGCCTCGCCCGCGTGGGTCTCGGTCGTGGGTCGCCTCTCCGCCGACCGGCTCCGGGTGGGCGGCGCCAGTGTCCGCGTCGAGGAGCTGTGCGCCATGGGCAGCTCGATCACCACGGGGTCGGTGAGCGTCACCGGCGTGGCGCTGCCCGATCGGTCTCGGATCGTGGCCCCGTGCGGCGGCCTGCAGCGCGCTCCCAGCCTCGAGCTGGCCCTCGCCGCAGCGCGATCCAGCGGACCGCCGGCTGCACACCGGGCCTCTGCATCGCGGGCGTCGGAGGTCGCCGCCTCGACGGACGGCCCGCGCGGCCTGGCGGCGGGTCTCCTCGGCGCCGGCATCGGCGTGCTGCTCCTCGCGACCCTCGCGAGGGGGCGCCTCGATGGCCCCCGGACGTCGTCGGACGTCAGGCCTGCGCCGGTCGCCGATGGCGATGCTTCAGGCGGTGCCCGGCGGCTCACGCTCGTGAGCGTGCCGCGCAAGCACGGATGAGTGAGCGTGCGTGAGCGTATACTCCCGCGCGTTCACGCACGAGGAGGCGCGCTTGTCCCAGCTGACCCAGGCCGACGCGCCACGCACCGGGGATCGCCAGTACCACATCGCCCTCGAGCGGGGCGAGCTCGCCGAGCACATCCTGCTCGTCGGGGACCCCGGACGCGTCGCCAAGGTCTCGAGCCGCTGGGACTCCATCGAGCTCGAACGCAGCAATCGCGAGATCACGACTGCCACCGGTACGTATCGCGGCATGCGCATCAGCTGCATGTCGACCGGCATGGGCACCGACAACGTCGAGATCGTGCTGGCCGAGGTGATGGAGATCACCGACGCCCCGACCTTCATCCGCATCGGCTCCTCCGGCGCGCTGCAGCCGGAGATCGCGCTCGGCGACCTGATCGTGTCGACCGGGGCGGTGCGCCTGGAGAACACGACCGACTTCTACGTCCACCCCGGATTCCCGGCCGTGGCCCATCGGGACGTCGTCTGGGCGCTCGAGCGTGCCTGCCGGGACCTGGGCATCAGCTGCCACGTGGGGCTCACGGCGACGGCGAGCGGGTTCTACGCTCCGCAGGGACGTGCGATGCGCACGCTCCCCGTTCGCTATCCTGAGCTCGCAGAAGAGCTTCGCCGCCAACGTGTGGCGAATCTCGATATGGAGTCGTCGGCACTCTTCGTGCTGGCACACCTGGCGGGACTGCGGTCAGGGACCGTCTGCGCGGCCTACGCACAGCGGACCGACGGCACGTTCCTCGAAGGCGCGGCGAAGGAGGCCGCGGAGGCACGCTGCATCGATGCCGGACTGGCCGGCATCCACCTGCTCTGGCAGGTCGACGCCGATGGCGGCGATTACCTCGTCCGCCGCGGAGGTTCGTTCGACCCGCGGGTGGGCGGCTCTCAACCACCGTCCGGCACGCTCGCCGGCGATCAGGGAGGCAAGTGAACCGATGGCAACCGAGGCCTACTGCGTCAAGTGCAAGGCAAAGCGCGAGATGCAGAACGAGAACAAGATCACGATGAAGAACGGCAAGCCGGCCACCGAGGGCGTCTGCCCGGTGTGCGGGACCAAGATGTTCAGGATCGGCGGCTGACCGTCCTTCGTCAGACATCACCGAGGCGCGCCGGGAATCCCCGGCGCGCCTCTTTCGTGCCTGCCGTCGCTACCTGACGCTGACTAGAATGGGCACACGTGGACGAGCGCGTCGATCAGTCGGTCCTGGCGATCGACTTCGGCGGCACCCAGATCCGCGCGGCGCTCATCACCCCCGACCTTGCGGTCCACGCACGGCGTGCCGTTGCGACGCGCGACGAGGAGGGAGTCGAGGCGGTCGTCGCCCGGATCTGTGAAGTTGCCGCCGAGGTCCGCGCCGATGCCCGCAGCGCGGGCCTTCCGCCGCCGATCGGCGTGGGCATCTCCGCACCGGGACCGCTCGACCCGTGGCGCGGCATCGTGGTCTCGCCGCCCAACCTGGCCGCCTGGCACGACGTGCCGCTCGCGGCGAAGGTGAGCGAAGCGCTCGACCTGCCGACCTTCCTGGAGCGAGACACGAACGTGGCGGTCCTGGCCGAGTGGCGCCACGGAGCCGCCCGTGGCGCCGGCACGGTCGTCTACATCACCGTCTCGACCGGCATCGGTGGCGCGGCGATCATCGACGGCCGCCCGCTGGTCGGGCCCGACGGCACCGCCGGCGAGATGGGACACCTGGTGGTCGAGCTCGGCGGCCCGATCTGCGGATGCGGCGGCGCCGGCCACGTCGAGGCTATCGCCTCGGGCACCGCCATCGCGCGCGACGGGCGCGTCCTGGTGGACCGCCGAGCGTCGCCCGGGTTGGCCGAGCTGGCGGCCGGCGCGGAGATCGATGCCGTCCTCGTGGCGCGCGCCGCCGACGACGGCGACACGGCCGCCGCCGCGCTGTTGGATCGGGCGTGGGCCGCCATCGGCGCCATGTGCGCCTCGCTCGTCAACGTCCTCAACCCCGACGTGATCGTCATCGGCGGCAGCATCGCCGAGCATCGTCCGCGGCTGCTCGAGGTCGCGCGTCGCGAGATCGCGCAGGGCGCCTTCGCGGTCCCGGCTTCACGCGTGCGGGTCGTGCCGGCCGCGCTGGGCGACGACGTCTCGCTGGTCGGCACCCTGCCGATCGTCACTGAACGTATGGCCGATCCGGCCTTCCACGCCGGATCGCACTGGCCGACCATGGCCGCAACCGCACAGCAAGGAGCCCTTCGTCCGTGAGCACCCGCATCGGCATCAACGGCTTCGGCCGCATCGGCCGCCAGACCCTCAAGGCGATCCTCGAGCGTCATGGCGATGCGCTCGAGGTGGCGGCCATCAACGACCTCGCGCCGACCGCCACCAACGCCCACCTGTTCCGCTACGACTCGACCTACGGCCGCTTTGCCGGCGAAGTGACATCCGGTGAGGGCACGATCACCGTCGACGGCCACGAGATTCGCGCCTTCAGCGAGAAGGATCCCGCCGCGCTTCCGTGGAGCGATCTCGGCGTCGACATCGTCATCGAGTCGACCGGCATCTTCACCGATGCGACCCGGGCAGCCGCCCACATCGGCGCCGGCGCACGCAAGGTGATCATCAGCGCCCCGGCCAAGGGCGAGGACATCACCCTCGTGCTCGGCGTCAACGAGGATCGCTACGACAGCGAGCAGCATCACATCGTCAGCAACGCCAGCTGCACGACGAACGGCCTGGCGCTGCCCGCCAAGGTCGTGTTCGACTCGTTCGGGATCGAGTACGGCCTGATGACCACCATCCACAGCTACACGAACGACCAGAACGTGCTCGACGTGTTCCACAAGGACCTCCGTCGCGCGCGCAGCGCCGGCCAGAACATCATCCCCACCACCACCGGAGCGGCGAAGGCGGTGGCGCTCGTCATCCCCGAGCTGAAGGGCAGGTTCGACGGCTTCGCGCTGCGGGTGCCGACGCCCACGGTGAGCGTGATCGATCTCGTGGTCATCACCACTCGCGCGGTGACGGCCGAGGAGGCCAACGCGGCGCTCAAGTCGGCCGCCGACGGACCGATGAAGGGCCTCCTCGGCTACACCGAGGAGGAGCTGGTGTCCATGGACTTCAAGGGCGACGATCGCTCGTCCATCGTCGACGCCGCCTCGACCATGGTGAGCGGGGCGAACCTCCTCAAGGTCATCGCCTGGTACGACAACGAGTGGGGTTACTCCTGCCGCGTCGCGGACCTCGCCGCGTTCATGGCCGAGCGGCTCTAGCCGATGGACAAGAAGACCGTTCGCGACGTCGACGTCGAGGGCCGCCGCGTCTTCGTGCGGGCCGACCTCAATGTCCCGATCGAGGACGGCCGCATCACCGATGACACGCGCATCCGGGCCAGCCTGCCGACGATCGTGCACCTGCTCGAGCGCGGCGCCACGGTGATCCTGGCCAGCCACCTCGGGCGGCCCAAGGGCAAGGTCAACGACGCGTTGCGCCTGAAGCCGGTGGCCGATCGGCTGAGCCAGCTGCTCGGCCGCCCGGTGCGCATGACCGGTGACGCCCTCGGGCCGGGGGTGCAGGTGGCGGTCGACAAGCTGCGCCCCGGCGACCTCCTCCTGCTCGAGAACCTCCGCTTCCACGCGGCCGAGGAGGCGAACGACCCGGAGTTCGCGGCCTCGCTGGCCAGCCTCGCGGACCTCTACGTGAACGACGCGTTCGGGGCTGCGCACCGGGCGCACGCCAGCACCGAGGGCATCACCCACCTCCTGCCGGCGGTGTCCGGCCTGCTCATGGAGCGCGAGGTCGACGCCCTGGCCAGGCTCCTGCACCGCCCGCCGCGACCGTTCCACGCGGTCATCGGCGGCGCCAAGATCTCCGGCAAGCTCGAGGTCATCGAGGTGCTCCTGTCGCGCTGTCAGGCCGTCCTTCTCGGCGGCGGCATGGCGAACACGTTCCTGGCCGCCAGGGGCCTCGAGCTCGGCACGAGCCTCGTCGAGGAGGACCAGCTCGACACCGCCGTGCGGATCACGGCCGAGGCGCGCCGCAAGCGCGTCCGCCTCATGCTGCCCTCCGACGCGGTCGTCGCGCAGCAGATCCACCACCGCGCGAAGACGCGGGTCGTGCCGGTCGATGCCGTGCCCAAGGACCAGATGATCGTCGACATCGGCCCCGAGACGCGCAAGGCGTACGCCGAGCACCTGGCCAAGGCCAAAACCATCTTCTGGAACGGACCGATGGGCGTGTTCGAGGTGCCGCAGTTCGCGGAAGGCACGAACGCGATCGCGCGGACACTCGCCAAGCGGGGGTCCTCGGCCGTCACCATCGTCGGCGGCGGGGACTCGGTCGCCGCGGTCGAGCAGCTCGGGCTGGCCGACAAGATGACCCACGTCAGCACCGGCGGGGGCGCATCGCTCGAGTTCCTGGAGGGCAAGACCCTCCCCGGCGTGGCCGCCCTCCTGCCCGCCGACGCAAAGGTTACTTTCCCCGAGGAGAACGCATGACATCGCTGATCGAAGACGTCATCGGCCGCGAGATCCTCGACTCGCGCGGCAATCCGACGGTCGAGGTCGACGTCTTCCTGGAGGATGGTGCGGTCGGGACGGCGATGGTGCCGTCCGGCGCGTCGACCGGCGCCCACGAGGCCGTCGAGCTGCGCGACGGCGACGCCGATCGTTACCGTGGCAAGGGGGTGCTGAACGCGGTCCGCCACGTGAACGAGACGCTCCGCCCCGAGCTCGTCGGGATCGACGCGGTCGACCAGGTCAGCCTCGACCGCCTGCTCATCTCGCTGGACGGGACAGACAACAAGTCGAACCTGGGCGCCAACGCGCTGCTCGGGGTGAGCCTGGCAGTGGCGCATGCCGCGGCCGAGTCGGTCGGCCTCCCGCTCTACCGCTATCTCGGCGGCGCCGGGGCTCGGACCCTGCCGGTGCCGCAGGTCAACATCCTCAACGGCGGCAAGCATGCGGTGAATTCGACCGACTTCCAGGAATTCATGATCGCGCCGGTCGGCGCACCGACCTTCCGCGAGGGCCTGCGCTGGGCGGCCGAGACCTTCCATGCCCTCGGCGCGCTGCTCCATGACGAGGGACTGGCCACCACCGTCGGCGACGAGGGCGGCTACGCGCCGAGCCTGGGCAGCAACGAGGATGCCATCGCGGCCGTGCTGACCGCCATCGAGCGCGCGGGCTACACGCCCGGCGAGCAGGTCGCGATCGCGCTCGACCCCGCCGCGACGGAGCTGTACAGCGGCGGCCGCTATACGCTTGCCCGCGAGGACCGCGCCCTCACCGGCGGGGAGCTGATCGACTTCTGGGCCGATTGGGCCGATCGCTACCCGATCATCAGCCTGGAGGACGGCCTGGCCGAGGACGACTGGGACGGCTGGTCGGCCCTGACCGCCCGCCTCGGCGACCGCCTGCAGCTCGTCGGCGACGACCTGCTGGTCACGAACACCCGCCGTCTCGAGCGAGCCATCCGCGAGCACGCCGCGAACAGCATCCTCGTCAAGCTCAACCAGATCGGGACCCTGACCGAGACGATCGAGGCGGTCGAGATGGCGCAGCGCGCCGGCTGGACGGCCGTCATCAGCCATCGCTCCGGCGAGACGGAGGACACCACGATCGCCGACCTGGTGGTGGCACTCAACTGCGGACAGATCAAGACCGGTTCGGTCAGCCGTTCGGAGCGGATTGCAAAGTACAACCGCCTGCTGCGGATCGAGGAGGAGCTGGGCGACGCGGCCGAGTACGCCGGCCGGCGCGCCTTCGTCGCCTTCCGCTAGGCGCCGCGAACCTCTGCCGGGACGTGCTCGACGGAATCTCCGGCCCGCACCGGGCCGGGCTGCAGCACGCGCGCGTACCAGCGCGCATCCTCGGGATGCTGCGGGCTGCCAATACGGGCGAGGCGTCGTTCCACGAACCAGTGGGCGATCGTCTGGCACGGCTCCGCCCGCTTGGTCAGCTGGATGACGAGCCCGTTGCCGCCGATTGCCAGCCGATCGCCGGGCGCCAGTGAGCCGAGCTCGATCCCCTCCAGGGTGATGTTCTCGCCGAACGCGCCCGGGAAGGCGGTGTGCCCCTCGGCCGCGACGCGCTGAATGGACTCGACGGAGTACAGGCTGTCGGCCTGCTCGGGTCCGCCGTGCGTCGGTTCCGGCTCGTTATGGCCATCACCCACCAGGCCACGGTCGTGGACCCAGACCGCGCCATCGGCCGGCAGCTTCGGCACGCCGCCGGGCGAAGTGTTGACCGAGGCGATCCTGCCGGACATCGGTGGCAGGCGGCTAGCTCTCGGTCGGCCCTGCGTCGTCGCTGGCGTCCGCTTTGGACCGCCGCTTTGCTGCCGCCGACTCGCGGGTGGCGCGCGTCACCGCCACGCGGGCCTTGCCGGCTGCTGTGCGTGGGCGATCGGCGGCCTTGGCGGCGGCCGCCTTGGAAGCCTTCGAGGCAGCGACCTTCTTGCGCTGCGCGGTCTTGGTGGCGGCGGACTGCTTCTTCGGCGCTGCGGTGACGTCGGTGGCGTCCATCAGGTGGGCTGCGTTCGCCTTGGCCATCAGCCGGCTCTTGCGCCGCGCCGCGTTGTTCGGATGGATGATGCCCTTCTCGGCGGCTCGATCGAGAGAGCTGATGGCCGCCGCGATGGCCGCCGGGCCATCGCCGTCGGTGCGGCCCTGCGCGACGGCGGTCGCCCGCTGGACGAGCGTCTTCGCCTCGCTCCGCGCACGTCGGTTGACCGCTCGGCGGCGCAGCGCCTGGCGATCGCGCTTCAGCGCCTGGGGCGTCCGGGCGCCCTTCCAGGTACGAGCCTTTCTTGCCACGAAGTGTCCTCGAGATGGTGGTTTGGGAGCATGAAAATGCGCGCCAGATGGACCCGGCGCCGCGAGCGGGAGTATACCAGTCGGCGGGTCCGGCCTCCACCACGGGTCCTGGCGCGAATGTACTGCAAGCTCCACTCGACAAGCGCGCCGCGACCGGAGAGAATCACCTCTCTCGGGCTCGAGTTGCATCCGCTCTGCAACCGACGCCGTATGTGGAGCGTCACACTGGGGAGGAAACCCGCCTTCGTGCCCGACGGATTGTCCCGCCGCAGCCCCGCCGCAGCCCCGCCGTAGTCCCTCAC
>CAYVCE010000124.1:0-10566 GCA_964449915.1 uncultured Steroidobacteraceae bacterium
ATCGAGCCTGCCGGCGCCATCCCCTAGACTGGTCGGCATGACACGCCATACCGCTCGCCTCGGGGCGGGGATCCTCGTCGGCGGCCTGCTGGCCTTCGGCGCCAGCGTCGCATCGCGCGAGATCATGCGCCGCGCCGGCACGAGGCTCATCGACTGGGAGGCCGTGCGCGAGATCGCCCACCGGCGCCTCGGCGAGGCCGCGGCCCCGATCCCCGCCCGCCAGCGGGCCGAAGCCGAGGCGTTCTACCGCGCCACCCTGCTGCGCATCGAGCCGATCGTGGCCGAGGAGATCGGCTCCAAGCTGCCGGCCGCGCTGGAGACGCCGGCGGTGGTCGATCGGCTCCAGTGGGTCGACCTCAACCTGGGCACCTTCCGCGTCCTCTTCGAGCGCGTCGAGCACACGCTCCTCGGCGCGCAGCAAGGTCCGGACAACGCCGGGCGCGCGATGTCGCGCTGGGTGAACCGTGCCGTCGGCAACCAGCAGCTGGGCTTCATGCTCGCCTTCCTGGGACGCAAGGTGCTCGGCCAGTACGACGTCAGCCTCCTGGCCGCCGGCCCCGTGCGCGGCCGCCTGCATTTCGTGGAGCCGAACATCGTGGCCACCGCCGCGGCCCTTCGCGTGCCGCGCGACGAGTTCCGCACCTTCATCGCACTCCACGAGGCCACCCACGCCTTCGAGTTCGAGGCGCACGCCTGGCTGCGGCCCTACTTCGCCGGTTTGGTGGCCGAGACGGTCGAGCAGCTGGCCGCCGAGTCGGGCGGGCTGATGGGCCGCGTGCGCGAGGCACTGTCCGGCGGTGAGGGCCACTGGCTCGAGCGGATCATGACCCCCGCGCAACGTGTGACGTTCAACCGCACCCAGGCGCTCATGTCGCTGCTCGAGGGCTACTCCAACCACGTCATGAACGCCGCCGGGGCGCGGATCCTGCCCGGGTTTGTCGAGCTCCACGACCGATTCGAGCGGCGCGGCGAGCGACGCAGCGGGCTCGAGCGCGCGATCATGCGGCTCACCGGGCTCGACCTCAAGATGGAGCAGTACGCCGCCGGCGAGCGCTTCGCCGATCGCGTCATCGCCGAGCGCGACCGCGAGTTCCTCAACCGCGTGTGGACCGGCCCCGAGCAGCTCCCGAGCCTCGACGAGATCCGCAACCCGGACCGATGGATCGCGCGCATCGAGGCCGCGCCGCCGGAGGGGGCGTCCTGAGCGCGCCGTCACTCACCGTCCTCGCGACGCCGATCCTGGGCGCGCCGCTGTCGCGCGAGCTCGCCGCCCGGATCGAGGCCGTCGACGGCGTGCGCTGCGCCAGGATCGCGGCCGACGGCCGCATCCACGGCGACGCGGAGGAGGCGGCCTTCGACGACGCCGAGGTGCTCCTCGTCGGCTCGGTGCCGGCCTCGGTGCTCGACCACATCGTCACCCGCTCGCCTCGTCTGCGCTGGATCCACTCGGCCTCGGCCGGCGTCGACCGCGTCACGACCCCGTCGGTCCGCGAGCGGGACCTGCTCGTCACGAACGCGCGCGGCGTGTTCAGCCGCCCGATCGCCGAGTACGTGGTGATGATGTCGCTGGCCATCGCCCGCCGCCTGCCGCAGCTGCTCGAGCTCCAGCGCGAGCGGACGTGGCAGCCGCTGCGCGGCCGAGAGCTCTCCGAGCTGACCATCGGGATCGTCGGCTACGGCAGCATCGGCGTCGAGCTGGCCGGCCTGCTGCGCCCCTTCGGCTGCCGGATCCTGGCCACCCGCCGCCGGCCGGAGCTGGGTCCGGGACACGCGGACCACGTCGAGCTCATGGGCCTCGACCGGCTCGACGAGGTGCTGCGTTCCAGCGACATCGTCGTCGTGGCCGCGCCGCTCACCGACGAGACGGCCGGGCTCATCGGCGCCGAGCAGCTGGCGGAGATGCGCGAGACGGGCTGGCTCGTCAACATCGCCCGCGGGCGGCTCATCGACGAGCTTGCGCTGCGCCGGGCGTTGACGTCCGGCTGGATCGGCGGCGCCGTTCTCGACGTCTTCAGCGAGGAGCCGCTGCCGCCCGACTCGCCGCTGTACGACACGCCGAACCTCGTCATCACGCCCCACACCAGCTGGGCATCCGACCGGGTCGCCGAGCGGACGGTCGACCTGTTCGTCGACAACCTGCGCGCCTTCCGGGCGGGCGAGCCGATGCGTAACCTGGTGGACCTCCAGGCGGGCTACTAGCACCCATGCAGGTCACCATCGTCGGGCTGCCCGGCAGCGGCAAGACGACCGCCTTCAACGCCCTCACCGGCGGGCATGCCGAGACCGGTGGCTTTTCCGGCGGCCGAGCCGCCCCGAACGTCAGCGTCGTCAAGGTGCCCGACGAGCGGGTCGACCGCCTCGCCGCGCGGTTCGTGCCGAAGAAGACGACCTACGCCGACGTGACGTACGTCGACGTCGCGATCCCGGCCGGCGCGGCACGCGAAGGCACGGTGAATCCCGACGTCCTCGCCCAGGTCCGCAACGCGGATGCGCTCCTCCACGTCGTGCGCGCCTTCGATGACCCGACCAGCCCCACGCCCGCCGATCCGTGGCGCGACGTCGAGGACCTCGACCTCGAGTTCACGGTTGCCGACCTGACGGTCATCGAGAAGCGGCTCGAGAAGCTCGCCACCCAGGGCCGCCACGGCTCGCAGGCGGAGCGCGAGCAGGCGCAGCGGGAGCAGGAGCTGCTGGCGCGCGTCGAGCCGCACCTCTCCGACGGCCGGCCGATCCGGTCCTTCGGGCTGAGCGAGGACGAGGAGCTCCTGCTGCGCGGCTACCGCTTCCTGACCCAGAAGCCGGTGCTGGTGGTCCTCAACATCGACGACGGCCGCCTGCCGGAGGCGACGGCCCTCGAGACGGCCGGGCGCGAGCGGTACGCCCAGCCCCACTCCGACGTCGCCGCCCTGGCCGCCAAGATCGAGGCGGAGATCGGCGAGCTGCCCGACGAGGACGCACGCCCCTTCATGGACGAGCTGGGCATCGCCGAGCCGTCGCGCGGCCGGGTGATCCGGCTCACCTACGGGCTGCTCGGCCTGTTCAGCTTCTTCACCGCCGGGGAGGACGAGTGCCGAGCCTGGACCCTGCGCATCGGCTCGACCGCGGTCGAAGCCGCCGGCGCCATCCACTCCGACCTGGCGCGTGGGTTCATCCGCGCCGAAGTGATCGGCGTCGACGACCTGCTGGCGGCGGGATCAATGGCGGAGGCACGCAAGCGCGGCGTCCTGCGCCAGGAAGGGAAGTCCTACGTCGTACGGGACAACGACGTGATCAACGTGCTCTTTAACGTCGCTCGCTAGGAGCGCTCCAGCTCAGCGACGATCGAGCGAAACTCGTCGCTCTGCTCGACGAGGTACGTGTCCTCGTCGGCCATGCCGACGCTCATCGAGGCGCGCAGCTTCTCGTCGCTGATGTAGGTGAAGCCGTGGCTGCGCTCGAGCTCGCCCGCGATGGCCTCGACCAGGGTGTCCTCCTCGAAGGTGTCGATGATCGCGGTCCGGGCGGCCTTCACCATCGAGGCGAACTGCTCTGGAGTATGGTCGCGCTCCGAGGTGAGCAGCGCATCGGTCATGAGGTCGGTGGCGCCCTCGTGGAGCTCGTAGTAGAAGAGTCGCATCGACCGATGATAGCCCGATGACCTCGACGCTGATCGTGGGCGGCCTGACGATCGACCGCTTCGGCGACGGCAGCGTGGCCCCCGGTGGCTCGGTGCTGCACTCGGGGCTCGCGGCGGTGGCCGCCGGCGCGGAGCTGACGGTGCTGACTGTGGCCGGCGACGAGCCTGCCGCGGCGGCCGGGCTCGAGCGGCTGGCAGCGCTGGGCACGCTCGCGCGCCAACCCGCCCCGGCGACGACGACCTATCGCCACGAGGAACGCGGCGGGGTCCGGGTCCTCGTCTTCGAGGCTCGCACCGAGCCCATCCGTGACGACCGGCTGGGCGGCCTCGATCGCCCCGACGTGGCGCTGGTGGCGCCGATCGCCGACGAGGTGCCTGCGCCCCTTGTCGCCCGCCTGCGCACCGACCTGGCGCCCGGCCGCATGGTCCTCCTCGTGCAGGGCTGGTTGCGGCGGCTGGTCGAGGGCGAGGAAGTGACGGCCATGTCGCTCGACACGCTCACCGACGACCAGCTCGGCGTGCTCGGCGACGCCGACGTGATCGTGGTCAGCACCGAGGATCTCGTCGAGTCGCCGGGCGACCCGTTCGGTCAGGCGTCCGCACTGCGGAGCTGCGCAGGGCGGCGGCCGATCATCGTGGTCACGCTCGGCGCGCAGGGGTATCTGCTTGACGACCCGGGGGTCGATCGCGTCGTGGCCAGCGTCCCGCGACGGGTCGTCACCGGCGTGCCCGCGGTCGGCGCGGGCGACACGTTCGGTGCCGCGCTGGCGGTTCACCTGGCCCACGGCGCGGGCGCCACGTCCGCCGCCGACCGGGCGACCGACGCCGTCATCGCCATGCTCGAGGCCCGTCACCGCCGGTGGCGGGAGCCCGAGCCTGCATAATGTCGGCATGGCCAACGTATCGGCGAGACTCATCGGCTATCCCCGCATCGGTCCGGCCCGCGAGCTGAAGTGGGCGCTCGAGCGTGCCTGGAGCGGGCGGCTGTCGCCTGCCGAGCTCACCGACCGCATCGCCCAGCTGCGCGCCGCTCACCTCGACGAGCAGCACGAGCTCATCGGGTCCGCCGTCGACGATTACTTCCTGTACGATGAGGTGCTCGAGACCGCACTGCAGCTCGGGCTCGTGCCGGACGCCCAGCGGTCTGCGCTCGAGGCCGATCCGTTCGGGGTGCTCACCGTGCTGGCGCGCGGCTCCCGCGAGCGCGAGGCATGGGAGATGACGAAGTGGTTCGACACGAACTACCACTACGTCGTGCCGGAGATCGAGACCCTGCCGGTCCGCCTGTCGCCGATGCCGTGGCGCGCGCCGCTTGCCGGCGCGGCATGGGCGGTGCTCGGCCCGGTCAGCCTCGTGAAGCTCAGCAAGCTCGGCGCGGGGGTGGGGCCGGTCGAGCTGGCCGCCGCGGCCGGCCGCGCGCTGTGGGCATTCGCTCGCGCGCAGCGCGAGCGTGATCCGGGCTTCCGGCTCCAGGTCGACGAGCCGTGCCTCGGCATGGCGCTGACCGGTGACGACCAGGCCATCCTCCAGGCCGGCTACGCCGATGCGGGCGACCTCGGGCTCGCCGAGCCGGCCCTGGTCAGCGTGCAGTTCGGTCACCCGTCGAGCGAAACGGTCGCGGCGCTCGGGCGTCGCGGCCTCGCGGTGCAGGTTCCGCTGGACAACGCCGCGGACGGTTGGGATGACCAGCCCGAGCACGTGGTGTCGGTGATGGACGGGCGCAGTGTGTGGAGTGACGACTTCGGCGCGGTGCGCCGGCGGATCGAGGCGCTCCCCGCCGACGGCAAGCCGGTGCGCATCGTGCCGTCAACGAGCTTCATGTTCCTGCCCTACACCGTCGCCGGCGAGGATCTGCCGGCCGGCTTCGCGTTCGCGCGCGAGAAGGCCGCCGCGCTCGCCGGCTGGGCGGCCGCCCTGGGCGGCGCGGATGCCGTCGACAGCAACCGCCCGCCAGCCGCGGACTGGCCGGCGATCGGCGAGATTCGCCCGCGCGCGGGGCGCGACCAGCGCCGCGCGGCACAGGCCGACCTCGACCTGCCGCTCTTCCCGACCACCAGCACGGGGTCGTTGCCGCAGACGAGCGAGGTGCGCCAACTGCGCGTGCGCCTCACCCGCGGCGAGATTGACCGCTCGGCCTACGAGCACGAGGTCGACCGCATGATCGTCGAGGCCGTGGCCTGGCAGGAGGCCGCCGGGATCGATGTGCTCGTCCACGGCGAGTTCGAGCGCACCGACATGGTCGAGTACTTCGCGGAGAAGCTCGACGGATTCCACACCACCCACAACGGCTGGGTGCTCAGCTACGGGAGCCGCTGCACGCGCCCGCCGATCCTGGCGGCGCCGCCGGTGGCGCACGAGCCGATGACGGTTCGCGAGTGGCGCATCGCGCAGAACGCCAGCAGCCGGCCGGTGAAGGGCATGCTCACCGGTCCGGTCACGATCGTGAACTGGAGCTTCCGGCCGCCGGGGGTGCCCGACGATCGACTCTTCTGGGCCGTCGCCCAGCCGATCGCCGCGGAGGTCCGCGCCCTGGTTGAGGCCGGCGCGCGCATCGTGCAGGTCGACGAGCCCGCCGTGCGCGAGCGCTGGCCGCTGCCGTTCGTCGACGCTGACGAACGCCGTGCGATCTACGCCCGCGGCGTGCGCGCGGCGCTCAACCACGTCTTCAACCAGCCGGTCGCCGTCCAGATGCACACGCACATGTGCTACGGCGACTTCGGCGACATCGTGCCGCTGTGGGCCGATGCCGGCGTGGACGTGGCGTCGATCGAGTTCAGCCGCTCGAAGGATGAAAGCTACATCCACCAGTTCTACGAGCTGTTCGACGACGGTCACCTCCAGATCGGTCCCGGCGTCTTCGACGTCCACTCGCCGCATTCGCCGGGCGCCGAAACGATGGCGTCGCGCCTTGCGCACTTCGGCGGCTTCATGGACGCGACCGACCTGTGGGTCAATCCCGACTGCGGCCTGAAGACGCGGTCGTGGCCCGAGGTCGAGCGGCAGCTGGCCGACATGGTGGCGGCCGCGCGCGAGATGCGATCGGCCGTCGCCGCGAGGGCCGGCTAGGCATGCTGTCGGCTCCGGCCGGCTGGGTGGAGATGGTCGAGGTCAACCCGCCGCGGCTGCCCGACATGACCCACCTGCAGCTCGAGGGGCGGTGGAACCACGTCCTCATCACCGACAACCCGTTCAAGCAGGTGCGGGTCTCGCCGTATGCCTACGCGGCGCGAATCACCCACGACGTCGACCGGGTTCGGCCGACCGTGGTGTGCTCCACGCGCGACCGCAACATCCTGGCCATCGAGTCCGAGGTGCGCGGCGCGATCGGCAACGGCGTCACCTCGTTCCTCGTCGTCCAGGGCGACATGCTCCCCGAGGTCGAGCATTGGAGCAACAGCTACGAGATCGTCGAGTACCTGCGCGCGCTCCAGGTGTCGATGCCCGAGATCCGCTTCGAGGTCGGCATGAGCACTCGGTCGCGGAGCTGGGTCTATCGGCGCCGGGTGGACGTGGGGGCCCAGTTCCTGACCACCGGCCCGGTCATGGACCCGGCCTCCGTGCCCGACGTGGCGCGTCGGCTCGAGGTTCGGGATGGCGATCCGCCGGTCTACCTCGAGATCGCGCCGCCCTTCTCGGCGCGCTGGGTGCGCCGCATGGAGTCGGTGGGTGCCATCCCCATCGGCGACGAGCTACGCGGGCGTCTCGGAACGATGGCCGACGGCGAGGCACGGGCCGAGGGCTGGCGGCTGGCGCGCGAGGCCGCGGACCGGGCGCGCGATGCCGGTTTTGCCGGCGTGGTGGTCATGGGCCTGCGATTCGAGACGGTCATCGGCGAGGCGTTCGAGGCCTGGACTGCCGGGCGCGAGGGCTGACGGGCGCCGCTCAGGCGATCCTGGGCTCCGCGCGCGGACGCCGGCGCTCGCAGGCGGCAACCCAGCGACGCAGCCGGCGCAGGCGGCGCTCGACCACCAGACGCGTGCGACCGACGTCGGCCATCGATCCACCACGGCCCAGCGCGAAGGCGATGTCGAGGACGCGTGACGCAGCGGCTGCAGCCTCCATCGCTCCGCGCAGATCCCCGCGATGGCGCTCGCGGATGCGCGCGACCTCGATCCAGGCGCCGGCCGCGTCCACCGAGGCGCGCCGCGTGCCGAGCGTCCAGAGCGCCTCGGCACGCTCGAACTGGCCGGCGGCGATGAGCAGCCGCGCGGCGACCCGTCGCAGGGCGTTCGCCTCGGCCGGGTCACCGACGACGGCCTGGGCGTTCTCGACCAGCTCGAGCGCATCGTCGATCGCTCCGGCCCGCAGCAGCTCGAGGGCCATGCCACGCGGGTCGAGGATCGCTGCGTCGCGCCAGCCCCCGGCGCGCAGGCGGCACAGCTCCGCCTCGAGCAGGGCGAGGCTGGCGACGTCCTGGAAGTTGTGGTCGAGCACGTCGGCCAGGATGTCCGGCGAGCCCCCGCGCAGGTACCCGAAGTAGCGCATCGGGACCTCGTTGCCCGTGCAGTCCGAGGTGCGGCGCACGCCGAGGACACCCGACTCGATGTCCGCCAGCCGCGCTCCACCGAGCGGGCGGCGGAACAGGCGTCGCGCGTCGGGGAGCAGGTCGTCGTGCACGTCCGGCAGGGCCGCCTGCTCCCGGAAGAGGCCGTGCACGGTGAGACGCGCGGTGAGCATCGGCAGGTCGAAGGTCCGCCCGTTGTAGGTCACCACGCGCGGTGACGCCGCGAGGTCGGTGGCCACCGCGCGCAGGAGCGGCCGCTCGTGGTGATAGTCGGGCAGCAGATACTGTCGCGCCGTCAGGCGACCGGCGTGGACCCGGGCGGCGCCGGCGAGGAAGATGACCGTTCCGGCGCCGGTCGACAGCCCGGTCGTCTCGGTGTCGAAGTAGACCGCGTCGGGAAGGCTCGCCAGCGCTTCGCCGGCCGCGGGCGAAAACGGGATGCTGCGCTCGACGACCAGGACGGTGCCGCCCTCGGTCACGTCGGTCCGAGCGTCGAACCAGCGCGCCAGGCGGTCGACGCGGCCGTCGTCGACCGGAGGCCCCGCACCCCGCTCGGGCGGCCGGGTCCTGACGGTCGCCAGGCGCTCGGCGAGGCTTCGCGCGGTCACGCGGCCCTGTCGATTGGAGCGTCGAGCGCGGCGAGGAGCTCGACGACCGTGGCCTTGCCGCGGGCACCGACCTCGATCGCCGGTCCCACGCAGGCGGGGCAGCCATCCGCGCAGCCGCACCCCTCGACCGCCTCACGGCTCAGGCGGATGAGCTCACCGGTCATGTCGAACAGGCGCTCGGTGAGTCCTACCCCACCGGGCGTGGCGTCGTACAGATAGAGTGTCGGCCGGCCGGTGAAGGGCGCCTGCACCTGGGCCAGCACGCCGAGGTCGCGCGGGTCGCTCATGAGGAGCAGGGCGGCCGTGGTACGCGCCACCCGCGCGAGGCCGATGAGCGCCCCGTCCAGCGTGTCGCGGTCGTATCGGTTGACCAGTTCGGCGGGCGGCACCAGCCAGGCGGCGGTGGTGTGCATCTGCTGCTCGGGGATGCTGATCGAGCCCCAGCCGACGTTCTCGTGGGTGTGGAACTTGATCTTCTTGAACATGGTCACCTTCCAGGCGACCATCACCTCCCCGCGCTGCCGCATGCCGGCGGCGCCGTCGTCGGCCTCGTCGAAGACCTCGAGCACCTTCAGGGTCACCCCGAGGTCCGCATCGGTGTAGTAGTCGACGTCGGTGCGCGTGACGTACGCCTTGCGCTCCTCCCAGTCGAGCCGATCGACGTGGTGCTGGACGCCGGCATGGATGTAGATCGCCTTCTCGTGGACGAGCAGCGGAGCGGCGAACAGGTCGACCTCGCCGAGCACGCGATGCCGGTCGCCGGTGGTGTCGACGATGACAACGTTCTCCGGCGCGCCGCTGCGCAGGCTGAAGGCGCTGGCCGGGAAGTTCTCGTGGCTCCAGTAGTACCGATCGTCGCCGGCGCGGCGCAGGTAGCCGTCCTCCTCGAGCACGTCGAGCAGCGTCGGCGTCTCCTCGATCCCGAATCGCTCGACTGCCGGCACGGGAAGCTCGAACGAGGAAGCGCGCAGGTGGTTGAGCAGGACGTGCAGGTTGTCGGGGTTCACGAGCCCGTGCTCCGGCGAGGAGTCGAACAGGTACTCCGGGTGGGCCGCCAGGAACTGGTCGATCGGGTCGGACGCGCAGACCAGCGCCGACAGGCTGGTGCTCGTGGTGCGGCCGGCGCGGCCGAATTGCTGCCAGGTCGAGGCGATGGTGCCGGGG
Organism: uncultured Steroidobacteraceae bacterium; assembly: GCA_964449915.1. Lineage (GTDB taxonomy): Bacteria > Chloroflexota > Limnocylindria > QHBO01 > QHBO01 > JACDBZ01. The sequence goes on from CAYVCE010000124.1 coordinate 9,893, forward strand.
TAGCCGACGCTGATGGCGGCATCCAGGCCGCCGATGTCGATTCCCAGTTCGAGAGCGTTGGTGGCGACCACGCCGCGCACCCGGCCGCTGCGCAGGCCGGCCTCGATCTCGCGCCGCTCGTTGGGCAGGTAGCCGCCGCGATAGCCGCGGATGGTGTGCGGATGGCCGGGCGGGGGAGCGAACGTCTCGTGCAGGTAGCTGGTGAGCACCTCGACCGAGGTTCGCGATCGCGTGAAGGCGATCGTCTGAACCCCTCCGCCGATGAGGCGCTCGGCCAGGCGCTGCCCGGTCAGCAGCGCCGACCCGCGGATGCCGAGCTCCTCGTTGGCGACTGGCGGGTTGAGGACGACCACGTGCCTCCGGCCCGAAGGCGCGCCGTTGTCGCCGATGAGCTCGACCGGCGCCTCGAGGATCGCCTCGGCCAGCTCACCGGGGTTCGCGATCGTGGCGGAGGCGCAGATGAAGGTCGGATCCGCGCCGTAGTGATTGCAGATCCGCCGCAGCCGTCGCACGACGTTGGCGACGTGCGAGCCGAACAGCCCGCGGTAGGTGTGCAGCTCGTCGATGACGACGTACTGCAGGTTCTCGAACAGCTTGAAACACTTGGTGTGGTGCGGAAGGATCGCCGCGTGGAGCATGTCCGGGTTGGTTATGACAACCTGGCCGGCGGCGCG
>CAYVCE010000125.1:0-3528 GCA_964449915.1 uncultured Steroidobacteraceae bacterium
GTTGACCGTCAGCGACAGCCAGGCGAAGGCGACGGCGCTGAGGCCGATGCCGAACCACAGCGCGTTGCGCGGGCTGACCGCGTGGCGTGGCAGCGGCCGGTGGCGCGTGCGGCGCATCAGGTCGTCGATGTCGCGGTCGACGTACATGTTGATCGCGTTCGCCCCGCCGGCCGCCAGGGTGCCGCCGATGACGACCGCCGCCATGAGCCAGGGCGACGGCACGCCGCGCTCCGCGAGAACCATGGTCGGCACGGTGGTGACCAGCAGGAGCTCGATGATGCGCGGCTTCATGAGCGCCACGTAGGCCCGCACGGTGGCGATCGGCGGCCCGGGTTCGGGCTGCGCCGAGCGCGCGCGCTGTTGGAGCTCCGACGGCCGCAGCCGGCGCACGGCCAGCAGCAGCCAGACCGATGCGCCCCACAGCGCCGCGCCGACCGCCAGGTGCGGCACGACGAAGAAGGCCGACAGGCGCGAAACGACGTTGAGCCCGCCCAGCGCGATCTGCAGCGCCACGAGCACCACCAGCCAGATCGCGATCCGGCGAGACTGTGACGCCTCGGTGGTGCGGACGATCGAGATCGCCGTCCAGGCCACCAGCCCGGATACGACGAGGGTCATGGCCCGATGGGCAAGGTGGACCGCCTGGTCGCTGCCGGCGACGACCGGCAGCAGCGCGCCGTCCATGAGCGGAAAGTCTCGGTAGGCGAGCCCGGCACCGTGGCCGGTCACCCACGAGCCGAGGAGCATCTGGGCGAAGATCGCCAGCGCGGTCAATCCGACCAGGCGGGTAAGGCCCGGCCGCGCGTGCGCGGCCGGCATCGGTCCATGGATGGCCCGCTCGGCGATGAAGATGACCGCCGCAAGGACGACGAGCGCCATGCCCAGGTGCGCGGTGACGAGCTCGGCGGCCAACCCCTGGAGGACGACGGCGGCCCCGAGCAGCGACTGGGCGATGACCAGGATGCCGGCCACGACCGCGGCAAGCAGGAGCGGCCGGTCGCGACGGCGAGTGGAGAACACGGTGATCAGCGCCACGGCGCCGACCAGCGGGCCCACGAAAACCGCGGCGGTGAGCCGATGGGTGTGCTCGATCCAGGCATGCAGGTCGGCAGGCGGTAGCCAGTCGCCGAAGCACAGTGGCCAGTCCGGGCAGCCGAGGCCCGAATCGGTCGCGCGCACCAGCCCGCCAACGGCGATCAGGACGAACGTCGCGACGGCAGCAGCGACCGCAAGCTTGGCGAATCGGGTCAAATCGGGTTCCTCAGCGCCGCTCCCGAGATGCGGTCGAGCGGGCGGCGCCATGATACCCGCCGCGCTGATCGAGCCGCCATCGCTAGGATGGGCCGATGACGGACGGTCGGCTGGTGCAGGTGAACGTGTCGGCCGGCGGCGTGCCGAAGCTGCCGGTCCGCGCCGCGCGCATCACGGCAGCCGGCGTGGAGGGTGATCGCCAGCGCGAGGTGACCGTGCACGGTGGCCCTCACCGCGCGGTCTCGCTCCTCGGGATCGAGGCCATCCGGCGCGTCGCCGCCGAGGGGCACCCGATCGCGCCGGGCACCACCGGCGAGAACCTCACGACGTCGGGGTTCGACGTCTCGGCGCTGGCGCCCGGGACGCGGCTCAGCATCGGCGCGGAGGTCGTCCTCGAGCTGGGACTGCCGGCCAACCCGTGCCGCACGATCCGCCATTCGTTTGCCGACCTGCGCTTCGGGCGCCTGTCGACGAAGGTCCATGCCGCTGACAGCCGGATGTATGCGCGCGTGATCCGCGCGGGCGTGGTCCGCCCGGGCGACGCGATCACGCTCCACGCGCCGGTCGACGACCGCGCCGAGCGGTTCGAGATCGCCGACCGCCTCGACGGCGCCGATCGCGAGAGCGCGGTCGCCTTCTGGACGGCCGCGGCGGCCGCCGGCCACGAGGTCCACATCCTCGACGACGGCGAGATCGCCGCCGGCGCCGCGCCGAGCCTGCCGGGTCCGGCCTTCAACTCGGCCCTCGGCTTCGCGCACCTGCCGAACCTCGTCGACTTTGCGCTCGAACACTTCGGGCGCAACGGGGTTGCCGGCTGGGTGCTCGCCGACGACCCGCCGTGGCCGGGCGCCGTCGCCGACACGACGCTCGCGCGCTACGCCATCGACGCGGATGCCCTGTCGGCGGCCGATGGCGAGATCGCGATCCGCGAGCTCGGCCGCACCGAGATCGGTCCCTGGGCCGACGTCATCGTGGCGGCCAGCGAGATTCCGCACCGGACCGGCGTGGCGTGGCGCGACCTGGAGGCCCAGCTCGCGCTCGTCGCGCACCACCATCGGTTCGTCGCCGAGATCGACGGCCACCCGGTCGGCGCCGGCAGCCTGCACCTCCACCACCGGCTGGGCTGGCTGCGAGCCGGATCGGTGCTGCCGGCGTTCCGCGGGCGGGGCATCCAGCGCGCCCTGATCGCCCACCGGGCCGAGCATGCGCGCCGGCTGGGAGCGGACCTGGTCGGCGGGTCGGCGGTGGAGGGCGGCGTGTCGGCAACCAACCTCGGACGGCTCGGGTTCCGCCGCGTGGCAACCCGCCGCAGCTACCCGGTCGCGACGAGCGCCTGACGGACGCGCCGCTCCGCCGTGCGCGCATGGGGGACGAACCGCAGCGGCGGCGGCACGAGCGGCAGCGCGCGACGGGTGACCGCGGCGATGGCGCGGATCGCGCGCTCCCGGCCGGGCGACCAGGCGAAGCCGTACTGCCGGCGCAGCGCGTCGGGAAGCGTGGCGATCGAGACCAGGTGCGCCGCGTCCCAAGCGGCGCGCGGCAGCCATCGCGCGGGGTAGAGGACCGTCGCCGCGATCTGGTCTGCCGCGGGGGTGACCCGCACCCGGCCGCCCGCCACCATCTCCGCCATCCAGGCGCGCAGCTCGACGATGGTCGCGGGCAGGATCGAGGCGGGCACGCCGAGTCGCTCGGCGATCGGGGCGGCCTCGGCGTGATAGGCCTGCTCGTCGGCGGCCGACAGCGGGGCCACGAACCGGCCGTAGATGTGGAGCGCGGTGTCGATGAGCGTCGCGTGCACCCACAGCAGCGCCTCGGGGTCGAGCGCGGTGTAGGACGTGCGGTCGTCCGCGCTCTGCCCGCGCACCGCGCGGTGGATGCCGTTGACCCTTCGGATCGCCGCCTCCGCGCGGGACCGCGTGCCGAACACGACGTCGAAGCTGGTGCTCAGCGTGCGGCGCAGCCTCCCGAACGGATCGGTCGCGTAGGTGGAGTGCTCGAAGACGCCGGCGGCCACCACCGGGTGCGCCACCTGCATGAGCAGAGCGCACGAGCCACCGGCCAGGACCAGCACCTCCCGGTCGATCCGCCAGGCGAGGCTGCCGGGTCCGAAGAGGCCGGTCGCCTCGTCGAGGGCCTCGCTCATCCCCACGCGGACGCGGGCTCACCCCTGGGGCGTCTCGGCTCGCGGAAGATGGTCCGGAACAGCAGTCCGGCCACGACCCCTGCGACGAAGCCGCCGATGTGGGCCATGTACGCCACGCCGCCCGCCTCGCCGGC
>CAYVCE010000126.1:0-7182 GCA_964449915.1 uncultured Steroidobacteraceae bacterium
CAGGTCGCGGATCACGCTGCTGAAGGCGCTGTAGATGACCGGGATCAACAATCCCCAGCCGATGCCGGCCAGCGCCACGATCACCAGCCGCGCCCGCTGCCAGCGCAGAGTCTGGGCCGCGAGTCGCCCGTTCACGCCGTGGCCTCCTCGTCGGGCCCGGCGTAGTACTCGAGGAATGCCTCCTCCAGGCTGGCCGGCTCGATGGTCAGGTCCTCCAGGTTCGGGGACGCGATGGCGCGCACGAAGCCCGCCACCTCGCCCGACAGCATGCCGGTCACGCGATTTCCGTCGACCTGCACGTCCTCCAGCCCGGGCAGCGACGACAGGTCCGGCGCGCCGCGCCAGCGCAGCATCACGCGGCGACGTCGGCGAGCGAGCAGCTCGGTCACGTCGTGGATGGCCATCAGGTGTCCGGCGCGGATGATGGCCACCCGTTCGCACAGCCGCTCGACCTCCGAGAGGATGTGGGAGCTGAAGAAGACCGTGCGGCCCTCCTTCCGCAGGTCGTCGAGGATGCGGTAGAAGGCGTGCTGCATGAGCGGGTCGAGCCCTTCGGTCGGCTCGTCCAGGATGGCCAGCTCGGGGTCGTGCTGGAGCGCCTGCACCACGCCGATCTTCTGGCGCATGCCACGCGAGTAGTCGCGCACCCTGCGGCGCAGGACCGATCCGGGGAGCTCCAGCCGATCGCACAGCTCGGCGCGCCGGCGCGGCTCGCGGCCCTGCATGGCGACGAGGTAGTCGAGCACCTGCTCGCCGGTCAGCGAGTCGTAGAGCGCGATCCCGCCGGGCAGGTAGCCGGTCAGCCGCCGGATCTCGACCGAATCGAGGGTGATGTCCATGCCCAGCACCTTCGCCCCGCCGCTGGTGGGGTGCAGGAAGCCGAGGAGGGTGCGGATCATGGTCGACTTGCCGGCGCCGTTCGGCCCCAGGAAGCCGAAGATCTCGCCGACGCGCACGTCGAGGGTCAGCGCCGTGAGCGCCTCGACCGACCCGTAGTGCTTCGTCAGCGCCCGGGTCACGATCACCCCATCAGACGGTGTGCCTTGCATCGGGCTGATCCTAGCGCGGCCACCGAGGCTGAGCAGCGCCCCACCGCCGCACGCCCCGCTCCCTCGGCCTAGGCCGTGGTCCCCAGCTCGGCGAGCGCACCGGCGAAGCGCTCGTACGTGTCCTCGCTGAAGAGGACGAAGCGCGCGACCTCCACGCCGGTGGTGCCTCGCAGGTGCTCGGCGACCGTGGCCACCGCCACGCGGGCGCCGGCGTGCGGCGGGTATCCGTAGATGCCCATGCTGATGGCGGGGAAGGCGACGCTGCGCGCGCCGAGCTCATCGGCCAGGCGAAGGCAGGACCGATACGCGCCGGCGAGCAGCTCCGGCTCACCGTCGGTGCCGCCGCGCCACACCGGGCCGACGGCATGGAGCACCCAGCGGGCCGGCAGGTCGTGGGCGTCGGTGGCGACCGCCGTGCCGGTGGGGGTGCCTTCGGGGTAGCGGCGGCGCAGCTCGGCGAGCAGGCCGGGACCCGCGGCCCGATGGATGGCGCCGTCGACGCCGCCGCCACCGCGCAGCGCCTCGTTCGCCGCATTGGCGATGGCGTCGACGCGCTCGGTGGTGATGTCGCCGCGCGAGAGCTCGAGCCTGCTCGCGCCGAGCACGATGCTGTCGGTCACGTCGGCAGCATGGCAGACCCGTCCAGCCTCGCTAGCCCGGGTCGGAGCACTCGATGGGCCGGGGCGGGGGAAAGTAGTCGGCGTTCACGAGGCGCGCGGCGGTGAACGTGAGTGCCCAGACGCTGCCCTTCGCCGCGGCGATCGAGTCGGGGCGGTCGAGGTCGTCGGTGGCGAGCAGGCGGCCGACGAGGTCGGGGATCACGTCGCCCTGCGAGCAGGCGACGGCATCGCGATCGGGGTCGGTGGCGCGCAGCAGGGCTTCGGCATCCGCCTCCCGGCCGGGGTAGCCCGTCTCGGAGAGCAGCGGCTCGGCCTCCACGCCGAGGCCGACGGCCTCGGCGAAGGGTGCCACGGTGTCGATGCAGCGCACCACGTCGGCCGACGCGATGCGTGCCACGTCGAAGCGGGCCAGCAGACGCACCAGCTCGTCGGCCTGGGCCTGGCCGCACTCGTCGAGCGGGCGATCGCGGTCGTCCCCGGTCCACTTCGACCGGCTGCCGGCGCTCGCGTGACGGACGAGGAGCACCGTCCGCGTCGGCGCCGGACCCTGCGCGAACCGACGCAGCAGGTCGCGATCGGTGTCGCGCGTCAGGAGCTGCTCGGCCTCCGACAGCGGCGCCCAGCGCAGATCGTCGACCTCGCGGTTCGGCGTGAACGTGCCGGTGGTGGCCTGCATCGCCCACCAGCGCACGACCTTGGGACGCGCCACCTTGCCCACGACCTTGTCGTAGCGGGTCTCCCCGAGCGGCCGCCCGACACGCACGTGGTAGCCGGTCTCCTCGAGCACCTCGCGCACCGCGCCCTCGACCTCCGGCTCGCCGGGGCTCAGCTTTCCCTTCGGCAGGCTCCAGTCGTCGTAGCGGGGCCGATGCACCAGCGCCACCTCGACGCCCTCTGGCCCAACCTCCGCCCGTCGCCAGACGACCCCGCCGGCGGCGCGGATGGTGGCCACGCTCACGCCTGCAACCAGCGCCGATGCCGTGGCCTTCGCAGCTCGCGCCAGGCGTCGGGGGCGGCCGCGCGTGCGGCAGCCGCGCGCTGCGACTCGCGCTCGAGGGCGATGCCGGCGGCGAGGTTGAACGGCCCGTTGTCGGGATGGCGCGCCGCGGCCGCCAGGATCTCATCTCGGGCCGTGGCGGCGTCCTGCACCTCGCCGAGCAGGGTCTGGAGCGCGGCCAGCCGCTTGCGGATCCCGTCGGCGCCGTCGCGACGCGCGTCATCGAGGGCCGGCCCGATGGCGTCGGCCGCGTAGCGCGCGCGCTTGGCCAGGATCCTGAGCCGGTGATAGTCAGGGTCGGTCCACTCGCGCGTCATCGCGCCGCCATGCTTCGCCAGCCGCTTCCATGCGCGCTCGAACAGGGGCGGCAGCGCAGATCCGGCCGGTCGAGCGGCCACGCGCAGGTGCCGCGGCGCGGCGGAGGCCGCCACGAGCCGCTCGAGCAGGGCGGGGTAGCGGTCGTCTCGGAGCCGCTCGAGAAGGGCTCCCCGCGACGCCTCGCGCCGGCGCCCGAGATCGTCCAGCAATGGGTCGATGACCGGATGCAGGTCGGCGACCACCTCCCCGAGGCGCTCGACGAGGACATCGAGGTCGCGCACCTCGCCCAGCTGGCGGGCCAGCGAGCGCAGCTCGGAGTCGAGCGCATCGGCCCAGCTCGCGTCGAGAAGCGGCCGGAAGACACGAAGGTGGCTTCGCAACCGGCGCGTCCCGACCCGTGCCTCGTGGAGCGACTCCCCGTCGCCCATGCGCATGCCGGCATCGTTCCGCACGATGCGGTCCACGGCATCCGTCAGGGCGGCCCGTACCGCCGCGCCGGCGGTTCGGTCCGGGCCGATCTCCAGAGGCGCCGCGTCGGCGGGTGCCGTGGCTGCCGGTCCGAGCGCGCGGACCACCTTGGGGATCGGCTCCGCGTCGACGGCTCCCGCCGATCGCAGCAGCCCGGCGATGCGCTGCAGGTCCGCATCCTCCAGCCCGCGTGACTCGAGCTCGAGCTCGCGGAAGCGCGAGATCGTTCGGCCGTGCTCCATGACCGATACCTCGTCGTCGTCGAGCTCGGCGACGACCGTGCCTGCGCCGTCGAGCAGCGACCAGACCTGGCGTCGCGTGCGCAGCTTCGCTATCTCGGTCAGCGGTTCCGTGCGCGCGTAGGCGGTGACGAGGTCGGCGGCCCGTTCCGGAACGCGATCGGCCGGCCCCTTCATCTCGATCTCGCGCCGGGCCAGGATGCCATCGCCGTTGGCCGGCTCGGCGCCGTCGTCCCGCAGCGGGAGCTTCAGCGTCCAGCGCGGACCGGCGGCCTCGCCGGTCCGTCGGCGCAGGGTCACGCCATGGCGAGCCAGCCGCAGGTCGGCGGTGTCCCAGTAGGTTGCCCACAGGTCCTGCGACGCGTCCTGGCGGACCTCGGCCACGGCCGCGTCATCGGTCAGGTCGGGGAGCGAGAAGGCGCCGTGGATGGCGAGCTTGAGCTCGACCTCGGGGTCCGCGTCGGTCATGCCGGTGCGCGCCGGTGCTGGAGCTCGGACTGCACGCTCAGCGCGGGCGCATCCCCGTCGCCGGTCGGGGCCGATCGCAGCCAGTCGCCGTCCGCCGTCAGGCTCCACGCGCCGACGCGGTCCCGCAGGCCGAGGTCGAGGATCTCCTCCAGCCTGGCCTTGATGCCGTCGTCGTCGACGCGCACGAGCGTCTCGACACGACGGTCGAGGTTCCTGTGCATCATGTCGGCCGAGCCGATCCAGACCTCGGGCACGCCGCCGTTGCCGAACCAGTACACGCGCGAGTGCTCGAGAAAGCGGCCGAGCAGGCTCCGTACCCGGATCGATTCCGACAGGCCGGGCACGCCGGGGCGCAGCCCGCAGATGGCCCGCACGATGAGGTCGACCTGCACACCGGCCTGGGACGCCCGGTAGAGCGCCTCGATGACGGCCTCGTCGACCAGGCTGTTCAGCTTCCACATGATCCGCCCCGGCGCCTCTGGCGTGGAGAGCCGCGTCTCGCGGTCGATCATCTCGATCATGCGACGCCGCATGTTGATGGGCGCCACGATGAGCCGCTCATAGTCTGACCGCCGGCTGTACCCGGTGAGCAGGTTGAAGAGGTGGTTCACGTCGGCCGCCAGGGTCGGGTTCGCGGTCAGGAGGCCGAGGTCCTCGTAGGAGCGCGCGGTGGTGGGGTTGTAGTTGCCGGTGCCGATGTGGACGTAGCGCCGAATGCCGGCCCCCTCCTGGCGGACGACGAGGCACAGTTTCGCGTGCGTCTTGAGCCCGACCAGGCCGTACACCACGTGACAGCCCGCGCGCTCCAGCATCCGGGCCCACACGATGTTGGCCGGCTCGTCGCCGCGGGCCTTGATCTCGACCAGGACCACGACCTGCTTGCCCGCCTCGGCGGCATCCACCAGCGCGTCGACGATCGGGCTGTCGCCCGACGTGCGGTACAGGGTCTGCTTGATGGCGAGGACCGATGGGTCGGCTGCCGCCCGTTCGATGAAGGCCTGCACCGACGTGGCGAACGAGTCGTACGGATGGTGGACGAGCACGTCCCGTTCGGCGAGCACGGCGAAGATGTCCGCCGCTGACTCGTCGGGGCCGATGAGCGCCGGCGGGGTCGCCGCCGCCAGCGGCGGATCCTTCAGGTCCGGCCGGTCCAGCGCGTAGAGGCTCCAGAGGTCGGCGAGACCGAGCGGCGCGGGCAGGCGGTACACGTCACGCTCCGTCACCTGCAGCTCCCGCATCAGCAGGTTGAGCACTTGGGCCGACGTCCGACGCTCGACTTCGAGGCGCACCGCGGGACTGAATCGCCGCCGTCGCAGGCGGTCCTCGAGCGCCTCGAGCAGGTCCTCGGCGTCGTCGTCGTCGACGTCGATGTCGATCGAGCGCGTCACCCGGAAGCTCGACGACTCGAGGATGCGCATGCCCGGGAAGAGCGGCCCGAGATTGGCGGCGATCACGTCCTCCAGCGGGACGAGCACGCGCGCGTCGTCGTCGGGCGACAGGAACCGTGGGAGCAGCGGGGGGACCTTGACGCGGGCGAACCGCCGCTGCCCGTCATGGGTATCGGCGACGAGGACGGCCAGGTTCAGCGACAGGTTGCTGATGTACGGGAACGGGTGGCCCGGATCGACGGCCAGCGGCGTGAGGACCGGGAAGACGCGCTCGTGGAAGGTGGCGGTCAGCGAGTCACGCTGCGCTTCGCTCAGCTGGCGCCAGCGCAGGAGGCCGACGCCCGCCCGCGACAGCCGGCGGCGCAACGAGCCGCCGAAGGCGTGCGCATGTCGCTCGGTGAGATCAGCGACCCGAGCCCGGATCGCCTCCAGCTGCTCGGAGGCCGTCAGGCCGTCGGGAGAGCGCGACCCGAGCTGCGAGGCCGCCTGCTCGTGGAGGCCGGCGACCCGCACGCCGAAGAACTCGTCGAGGTTGCCGGCCACGATGGCAGCGAACTTGACCCGCTCGAGCAGGGGCGCGGACGCGTCCTCGGCCAGGTCGAGGATGCGCGAGATGAAGTCGAGCGCCGACAGCTCGCGGTTGAAGTACCGCCCGGCACGATCCGCGGCCACCGGCGCCGCGACGCGGCGCGGCGTGGCCATGCGACGGAGGATGCTGACAGCCATAGGTCAACGCATCGTCAAGCGGATCAACGCATCGTCAGCCGGCGTCAGCGCGAGACGCGGGTGGCGCGCCAGATGCTGCGCAACCCGACGCGCTGGCCATACATGAGCACCCCGGCACTGTAGATCCGCGATGCCACCAGGATCGCCAGTACGACGGTCACCGCCAGGAGTGCCAGTGCCAGCAGGACCTCACCGATGCCGACCGAGGTCAGCAGCATCCGCGCCGGCATCATGTACGGGCTGAAGAAGGGGACGATCGACAGCACGCCGACCCACTCGGCATCGGGGTCGTTCAGTCCGGTGAACGCGGCGAAGTAGCCGCCGATGGCAAGGAAGATCAGGGGGCCGGCCGCCTGCTGCACGTCTTCGATGCGGCTGACCATCGAGCCCGCCGCGGCATACAGCGTCGAGTAGAGGACGAAGCCGAGCAGGAAGAATGCCCCGAACGACACGATCATGCTGGCGTCGAGTTCGGGAAGCGAGATCGGCGCCTGCCCGGTGACGCCGAGCCTCTCGGAGACCGGGCCGTTGGCGATGAAGCCGACGATCGCGGCCAGCACGATGACCGCGTACTGCGTCAGGCCCGCGGCTCCGGTACCGAGCACCTTGCCGGTGAGCAGCTGGCGCGGGCTGGCGGCCGTGACGAGCAGCTCCATGACCCTGCCCGACTTCTCCTCGGCCACGCTCTGCGCCACCCAGTTGCCGTAGGTCAGGATGGCCATGAAGGTGAGGATCACGACCGCGTAGGCGAGGATGAAGGCCCCGCCGAAGTCCTCCTCGCTGCGCGCGTCGTCCGGGTCGACCGGGACGGCGGTGAAGCTCGCCGGCCGGAAGAAGTCAGCGCTCTCCTGGGCGCTGATGCCCGCGCGATCGAGCCGGTCGCCGACCGCGATCGCCGTCGCCGCCTGG
>CAYVCE010000127.1:0-4280 GCA_964449915.1 uncultured Steroidobacteraceae bacterium
GCAATGGTCACCATCGGCTCCATCGTCATCCGCGTCGACGACCTGGAGCGCCAGAAGGCGTTCTGGACCGCGGCTCTCGACTACCTGCCCCGCGACGGGGACGCTGACGACTTCGCGCTGCTGCGGCCGAGGAACGGGATCGGTCCGAACGTCTCGCTCGACCGCGTTAGCTCGACAGTCCAGGTGCCGCCGCGCATCCACCTCGACCTGTACGCCGACGACCAGGCCGCCGAGGTTCGCCGGCTGGTCGGCCTGGGGGCCACCGAGGTGCACTGGGACCGGCGGCCACCGGACGCGGACTACGTCATCCTCGCCGACCCTGAAGGCAACCGTTTCTGCGTCATCGACACCACGCGCTGACGGTCAGTCCTGCGGCCTCGGCTCGAGAACCAACGACCGGCGTGTGGGTCAAGCGCAGCGACACGTAGCCGTCGACATCGTGGCCCATCTCGCCCGAGCGGGCCCACAGGCGCGCCGAGACTGATCGAAGTGCGCCTGCCGACGGCTCCCGCGATCTGCCGGCTGCCGTGCCACCATGTGCGGCGTGGCGACTCCAGAGATCGTGCCCGCGACGATCGACCGATGGGATGACGTGCGCGAGCTTCTCGGCGCGACCGACGAGGTGGGGTGCTGGTGCCAGGCGTGGCGCGGCAAGGACGCCATCGCGCGGGCGACCCGGGAGTCGCGGCCCGACACGGTCCGTCGCCAGATGGCCGGACCAGGCCCGGCTCCCGGCTTCGTGGCGCTGCTCGACGGTCTGCCGGTCGGGTGGGTCGGCGTGAGCGTCCGCACCGAGACGCCGCGCCTGCTGAACTCGCGGACGATCCCGGCCATCGACGACCGAGCGGTCTGGTCGATCGGTTGCTTCCGCATCCGACCGGGCTACCGGCGCCGAGGCATCGCATCGGCGCTGCTCGACGGCGTCGTCGAGGCCGCGAAGCGCGCCCACGCGCCCGGTGTCGAGGCGTACCCGATCGATCCCGAGGGTCGCCGCGTGGAGGTGGGCGCGGGCTTCGTCGGCATCGCCTCGATGTTCGACGCTGCAGGGTTCCGCCGTGTCCGGGTCACCGACGCCGTGAGCGGCGGTCTTCCGCGCCTGCTTGTGCGGCTAGATCTCGGAGATGGCTGATCGGCGTCATACCGTGCTCGCGCTCGTCGTCCTGCCCGGCATCGGCCGCCTACGGGGCTGAACCATCGTGATCCTGCTGACCGGCGTCCTGCTGGCCGCCTTCGTCGTGCCCGATGCGTGGGCTGTGCCGACCGTGATCGGTTTCGGCATCCTCGAGGTCGGAGAGACGGTGGTGACGTGGCGTCTGTCGCGCCGCGGGGCGCCGAAGGTCGGCGCCGAGACGCTCATCGGCGCGATCGGCAGGTCCGTGACGGCATGCCGGCCGACAGGCACGGTGCGGATCCGCGGCGAGGTCTGGCAGGCGCGGTGCGAGCCCGGTGTCGATGCCGGGAAGCGCGTTCGCATCCGCGGCCGTGACGGGCTGACGCTGCTGATCGAACCGATCGACTGACTTGACCCGCCGAGCATGATGGGGAATCCAGGCCGCTGCCGGTGGGACACCGATGCGTGCCGTGGCCGGCTGGGAGGCGAGTGATGGACCCCGAGTTGCCCGACGCGACACCCGACGCCCGGCCTCGATTCCCCGCCGGCTTCGTGTGGGGCGTCGCCACGTCGGCGTACCAGATCGAGGGCGCCGTGGACGAGGACGGACGGGGTGCTTCGATCTGGGACACCTGGTCCCACACCCCGGGCCGCACGCGGAACGGCGACACCGGCGACGTCGCGAACGACCACTACCACCGCTACCGCGAAGACGTTGCCCTGATGAAGTCGATCGGGGCGAAGGCGTATCGGTTCTCGATCGCCTGGCCGCGGATCTTCCCCGAGGGGACGGGGCAGCCGAACCCGAAGGGCATGGACTTCTACCGCCGCCTGGTGGACGAGCTGCTCGCGGCCGGCATCGAACCATACGCGACGCTCTACCACTGGGACCTGCCACAGGCGTTGCATGACGCCCAGGGCGGCTGGCGGTCCGTGGACACCGCCAAAGCCTTCGGTGAGTACGCGGGGTACGTGGCCGAGCAGCTCAGCGATCGGGTCCGCAACTTCTTCACGATCAACGAGTTCCGCTCGTTCGTGGACCTCGGCTATCGCGGCATCGAGATCGGAGCCGGCACGCCGGTGATCCGGCACGCCCCCGGATTGACGCTGTCGCCCGGGGATTTCAACCAGGTCCGTCACCACGCCGTGCTGGCTCACGGCCTCGCCGTGCAGGCCATCCGGGGCCGGGGCGTCGCCGGCACGAGGTGCGGGCCGGCGGAGAACATGGAGATCGCGGTGCCGGCCATCGACACCGCCGATCACGTCAGGGCCGCGGAGGCTGCAACGCGCGAGCGGAACGCCAGCTACCTGACCGTCATGCTCGAGGGCCGCTACACCGATGCCTACCTCGAAGCCGCCGGCAGCGACGCCCCGATCTTCACCGATGGTGACCTGAGGACGATCGCCAGCCCGGTCGACTTCGTCGGGATCAACGTGTATCGCGCGTCGGAATACGTCATCCCCTCGAACGATGCTCCGGGCTATCGGGCCATCCCGTTCAACGCGTCGCACCCGACCATGCTCTCGCCCTGGCAGCTGCTCGGCCCCGAAGCCCTGTACTGGGCTCCCCGGTTCGTCCAATCGCTGTGGGGCAACCGAGAGATCTTCATCACCGAGAACGGCTGCGGCGCGAGCGACGAGGTCTCGGCCGATGGGAACGTCTACGACTCCGATCGCGTGATGTTCCTCCGCGCGAACCTCGCCGCGCTCCAGCGGGCCACGGCGGAGGGCGTGCCGGTGAAGGGCTACTTCCTGTGGAGCGCCCAGGACAACTTCGAGTGGAACGACGGCTTCGGCACGAGGTTCGGAATCATCCACGTCGACTTCGACAGCCAGCGGCGGACCCCGAAGCTCAGCGCGTCGTGGTTCCGGGAGGCGGCCGCGCGCAACGCCGTGGTCTGAGGCCGCGTCAGGCCGGTGCGTCCGCAGGCATCGGGCTCATGAGCTGGAAGTAGTTGTCGTCCGGATCGGCGAACGTGGCGATCAGCCCGTCATCGGTCGATTCGTCGAAGCCGTACGGCTCGCGCACGACCGTCGCGCCGGCGGCCCGGAAGCGCTCGAAGTCGCCCTTCACGTCGGCGCTCTCGATGTTCCAGATGATCCTGCCCGGATGCGCGTTCTTACCCGACACCTGGTCGTGGGGTCCAACCGTGACCGATCCGGAACCGACCATCCAGCCGATGTAGCCGCCGTCCTGCCAGTTCGGCTCCCCGAAGAGCTTCGTGTAGTAGTCCGCCAGTCGCTGCGGATCCTCGGACCCGATGAGGATACTGTTCAGGTTCATGCCATCTCCTTAGCTTGGTGCTGACCTCGTTCTGCCCATCAGGGTAGACCGGCGAGCGACAGCGAGCTCACCGCCCATCGGCGTCGGGCGGAGTGCGTGCGTCATAGTGTGCCCGCGATGAGCGACTCGACCACGCGGCGTCATCGACCCGGGCGGCTCGGCTCGCGCAATGATCCCGCCGGAGCGTTCATCGGTGCATCGGTCTAGGCTGAGCGGCCCACACGAGCGAGGTGAACGTGGAACCCAGGATCATCCGCCCCGAGGATGCTCGGAGCGTGACGTTGAAGCAGACGCTCTTCACGTACGGCATCGGCGCCGATGAGACCGACGGCCGGCTGTCGATGCTCGAGGTCACCATTCCTCCGCGCACGCTGATCAAGCCGCACACGCACACCAACGAGGACGAGTTTTCGCTCGTGCTCTCGGGGCCGATCGGCGTGCGGAGCGGCACGGAGACGTTCGAGGAGGTCCCGACCGGGAGCTGGCTGGTGAAGCCGCGATCGTTTCCGCATGCGATGTGGAATCTGGCGGACGCGCCCGCGCGCGTGCTCGAGGTCGTCATGCCGGGAGGGCTCGAGCACTACTTCGAGCAGATCGAGCCCGTGCTGCGCAACCACGGTCCCGAGTGGACGAAGCAGTACGCGGCGCTCGCTGAGGCGTACGGGCTGACGATCCTCGACGACTGGTCGGACGAGCTCCAGGCGAAGTACGGCATCACGCTCTGACAGTCGCCCACGCGACCCTCCCGGGGCAACGTGCGCGACAGCGGGCGACACTTGACCGATGCCGTGGCGGCTGGATGGCGGATTGCACGCGCATCAGCCAGGCGCACGATCCTGACAGTGAAATCGGCACAACTTCTGCCACTCAGGCGTCAGGAGCTCA
>CAYVCE010000128.1:0-5697 GCA_964449915.1 uncultured Steroidobacteraceae bacterium
GCTGCCGAAGAAGTAGCCGGCCACGCCGGCGACCGCGCCGATGAACAGGATCTCCAGGCCGGACGACCACCATGACCGATGCGTCCATCGGCTCTTGACGACGCCGATCGCGAACAGCACGCCCAGCGTGGCCGCTACCGAGAGCACCACGGCCAGGTCGCCGGTGGTGAAGAGGTGGGGGAGGATCGGAGGAATGCTCCCCAGGCCGAACGCGGCGCCCATGATCAGCGCGCCCTGCATGGGGGAGCCGCCGCCCTCCTCGACGGTGAGCCCCAGCTCCTTCTCGACCATCGTCTTGAGGAGCACGTCGGGATGCTCGGCCATCATGCGCGCCACTTCCCGCGCCTGCTCGTGCGGCAGCCCGTCCTCCTCGAACATGTAGGCGACCTCCGCCTCCGCCTCGCCGGGGCGCTCGTGGACCTCTTCGCGCTCCTCGACGATCTGGGCGTCGAAGATCTCGCGCTGGCTCTTGCTGCCGATGTACTCGCCGGCGGCCATGCTGAAGATCCCGCCCAGCGCCGTCGCGATACCCGCCACCAGCACCACGTAGCGCTCGTCGCTGGCGCCGGCCACCGTGCTCACCACGGCCAGCGTGCTGACCAGGCCGTCCTGGGCGCCGAACACCGCCTCACGCACCTCGCCGAGCAGGCCGGCCTTGCGGCGCTCGTCGCCGAGGTGGGCCGCCAGGAACTCGTGGTCGAACTCGCTGGCGGCCATGTCGGCGCGGGCGTCCTCGTCGGTCAGCAACCTCGACGTTCGCTCGTCCATGCGGCCAAGCCTAGCCGAGCGGGGACGGTCAGCGGGTCCCGAGCAGCTCGATGAGCACCGCCTCCTGGACGTAGCGGCGGTTCTCGGCCTGCTCGAGGGCCAGCGAGCGCGGGCCGTCGAGGACCGCGGCGCTGATCTCCTCGCTGCGGTGCGCCGGCATGCAGTGCAGCGCCACGACGTGCGGCGCAGCGTGGACCAGGAGTGCCTCGTTCACCTCGAACCCGGCGAAGCGGGCGCGCCGCTCGTCGGCCTCCGCCTCGCGGCCCATGCTGGCCCACACATCGGTGTACACGGCATCTGCGCCGCGGACGGCCTCGACCGGATCGGTCCCGACGCTGATCCACGACCGATGCTGCCCGCCGAGCTCGCGCGCCCGCGCGACGACCGCGAGATCCGGCTCGTAGCCGGGCGGGGTGGCCACGCGCACGTCGAGCCCTGCCAGCGCGCCGGCCAGCATGAGCGAGTGGGCGACGTTGTTGCCGTCGCCGACGAAGGCGAGCCGCAGGCCGGTGAGCCGCCCGAAGCGCTGCCGCAGGGTGAGGAGGTCGGCCAGCGCCTGGCACGGGTGCTCGGCATCGGTCAGCGCGTTGACGACCGGCACCGATGCGGCCTGCGCCATCTCGACCAGCGTGTCGTGGGCGAAGGTGCGCAGCACGATCGCGTCGACCAGCCGCGACAGGTTGCGGGCCACATCGGCGGCGCTCTCGCGCTTGCCCAGGCCGACCTCGTCCGGCCCGAGGGCGATGGCGTGGCCGCCGAGGCTGGTGACGGCGACCTCGAAGCTGACCCGCGTGCGCAGGCTGGGCTTCTCGAACAGGAGCGCGACCTGGCGCCCGGCCAGGGGCCGATGCGAGGCGATGGCGGCGCGGTCGCCGCGCAGCAGGTCGGCGCGGTCGAGCAGGCGGGCCAGGCCGAGGCCACCGAGGTCCTCGGCGCTCAGCAGGTGCCGCGGAGGCCCCGAAGCGCGACGGACGGCCGGGACGACGACGTCGGTCGTCATGCGCCAGCTCCGATGTCGGCGAGTGCGGCGGCCAGCCGCTCGAGGGCCAGCGCGACCTCGTTGGCGCTGATCGTCAGCGGCGGCACGAGCCGCAGCGTGGACTCCCCGGTGGCGTTGACGAGCAGCGCGTGGCGGTCCCGGGCGGCGGCCACGACGTCGCGCGCGACCGGCGCTGCGGTCTCCAGCCCGAGCATCAGCCCTCGGCCGCGGACGGCGGTTGCCGAGCCATCGGCGACGAAGCGCTCCAGCCCGGCGGCCAGCTGGGCGCCACGTTCGCGGGCGTTGCCCATCAGGGACTCGTCGTCGATCACGCGCAGCGTCGCCAGCGCCGCGGCGCAGGACAGCGGATTGCCGCCCAGGGTGGTGCCGTGGTCGCCGACCTTGAAGGCTGCCACCGCCTCGCGGACCAGGAGCGCGCCGATCGGGACACCGCCGGCCAGGCCCTTGGCCAGGGTCACCGCGTCGGGCACGATCGGCGTCGACTCGAACGCGAAGAACGTTCCGGTCCGCCCGATGCCGGTCTGCACCTCGTCCAGGATGAGCAGCGCCCCGACCCGGTCGCAGGCGGCGCGCGCCGCCACCAGGAACTCGTCGGTCAGCGGGTGGATGCCGCCCTCGCCCATGATCGGCTCCAGAAGGACGGCGCAGGTCGCGTCGGTCACTGCCTCCTCGAGCGCCTCGACGTCGTTGGGCGTCACATGCCGGAAGCCGGGAGGCAGCGGCGCGAACGGCGCCTGGTACTTCGGCTGGCCGGTGGCGGCCAGCGAGCCGAGGGTGCGGCCGTGGAACGAGCCGACCAGGCTGACGATCTCGTGCGCCCCTCGATCACCGCCGTGGCGCCGGGCGAGCTTGATGGCCGCCTCGTTGGCCTCGGTGCCCGAGTTGGTGAAGAAGACGCGATCGAATGGCGAGCGCGCCACGAGCGCCTCCGCCAGCTCGAGCTGGGGAACGGTGTAGTACAGGTTCGAGACCTGGAGCAGGGTGGCGGCCTGCCGCGCCACCGCCTCGGCGATGGCGGGATGGGCGTGGCCGAGCACGTTCACGGCGATGCCGGCCACCAGGTCGAGGTACTCGTTGCCGGCGTCATCGGTGACCCAGCAGCCATGGCCGGAGACCAGCGTCAGAGGCTGGCGGGCGTAGGTCTGAAGGTGGACGCGCGCCTCGCGCTCGGCGACGGTGGCGGTCCGGGTCGTGGCATTCGTGGCGGTCACAGCACCAGCTCCATGGCGTGACCGGCGCCCGAGCGGGCCGGCCACGGGACGCGATCGGCATGGAGGACGTCGGGAACCTCGCCCATCGCCAGCTCGACGAAGCCGTGGCGCCCGAAGTAGCCCGGATTGCGCGTGATGGCGAACAGGCGCGTCATGCCGCGCTTGCGTGCGTCGCGCACGACGGCGTGCACGAGCGACTCGCCGAGCCCGCGGCCGTGCGCCTCGGCGACCACGCTCAGCGAGCGCAGCTCGCCGAGGCCGGCCCCGAAGTCGCGCAGCGCCGCGCAGCCGACGACCTCGCCGTTGAGGTCGCCGACCCACCACGTGTCGATCGCCTCGAGGATCTCCTCGCGCGTCCGAGGCAGCAGCACATGTGCCGCCACGTAGGAGCTGATGACCTCGAGAATGCGGTCGACGTCGCGCGTCCGCGCCCGACGCACGTACGACGAATCGGCGGTGAGCGAAGCGATCGTGCCGGCCAGGCGCAGGCCCTTCTTGGTTGGTTGCTGCTCGCCGGTCATCGGCCCGCCCCCACCGGCTCCGCGCTCGCGTCGACGCGGCTTGCCCCGAGCTCGTCCAGGAGCGATCGTTCGCCGGCTGCATGCCCGCGCGCCGCGGCCTGGGTCCGCACCGGCAAGCCCCAGATGGCGATGAAGCCGACTGCCGAGGCGTGGTCGAACCGGTCGCCGGTGTCGTACGTCGCCAGCCCGATGTCGTACAGCGAGTGCGGCGAGCGGCGGCCGCTGACGGCCACGCTGCCCGGTGTGAAGCGCAGGCGGACCTCGCCGCTCACGAAGCGCTGCGTGTGGGTCACGAAGGCCCGCAGCGCGACGCCCAGCTCGCTGAACCACAGGCCGTCGTACGCGAGCGTGGCCAGGCGGTCGCCGACCGAGCGCTTGTAGGCGAGCAGCTCGCGCGACAGGGTCAGCTGCTCGAGGGCGGCGTGGGCCGCGTGGAGCACCACCGCGGCCGGTGCCTCGTAGATCTCGCGGCTCTTGATGCCGATGAGCCGATCCTCAAGGTGGTCGATCCGTCCGATCCCGTGCGCGCCGCCCTCGCGGTTCAGCCGCTCGACCAGGCTCACGCTGTCGAGCGCCTCGCCATCGAGCGTCGTGGGGACCCCGGCCTCGAAGCCGACGACCACCTCGCGCGCCTCGCGCGGCGCGTCGGCGGGGTCGACGGTCCACTCGAACGCATCCGGCGGCGGCGCAATCCACGGGTCCTCCAGGACTCCGGCCTCGATCGAGCGGCCCCACAAGTTGACGTCGATGCTGAACGGCGAGCTCGGGCCGGAGGGCACGTCGATCCCGCGCTCGCGGGCGTAGGCCAGCTCCTCGTCGCGCGTCATGCCCATCCCGACGCGCATGGGCGCGATGACGCGCAGCGAGGGATCGAGCGCGGCGACCGCGACGTCGAAACGCACCTGGTCGTTGCCCTTGCCGGTGCAGCCGTGGGCCACCAGCCCGGCGCCGGCCTCGTGCGCGGCGTCGACCAGCAGCCGCGCGATGAGCGGCCGGGCCAGGGCGGTGGCCAGCGGGTACTGGCCCTGGTACAGCGAGCCGGCCTGGAGCGCAGGCCAGATGTAGTCGGTCACGAACGCGGTCCGCGCGTCGACCACGATGGCGCGTCGCGCTCCCCCGGCCAGCGCCCGCCGCTGGACGGCGGCCGCGTCGACGCCGCCGCCGACGTCGACCGTCAGCGTCACCACCTCGTGCCCCTGCGTCTCGCGCAGCCACGGAACGGCGACCGACGTGTCGAGCCCGCCCGAATAGGCGAGCACCACGGTCTCGGCGCTCATGCCTCGCCTCCCGCAGCCACCGATGCGGCAACGCCGGCCTCGCCCAGCAACGCTTCGAGGCGGGTCCGGAAGCGGCGCATGGCCGGGGCGTCGGTGCAGGCCACGAAGATGGTGTCGTCGCCGGCGATGGTGCCCACCACGTCCTCCCATTGCGACAGGTCGATCGACGAGGCGATGGCGTTCGCCGCGCCCGGAGAGGTACGCAGCACGACGAGCGGCGCCGTCTCGGCGATCGTGAGTGGCAGGTCGGCCAGCAGCCGCCGCAGCCGGGTCTGCGCGGCGCCGGTCCCATCGGTCAGGTCGTCGGGGAGCAGGTAGGTCAGGCGCCCGCCGCGGAAGCCGCGCACCACGCCCAGCCCGGCGAGATCACGCGAGATCGTCGCCTGCGTGACCTCCACGCCGCGTGCTGCCAGCGCCGCTACCAGCTCGGCCTGGGTGTGGACGCCGCCGGCGGCGATCAGGCGTCGGACCTGATCGCGCCGCTCGAGTGTTCCCATGGGGTCGCCTCTCCTTGGTCGCCTCATCCGATGCCTGCCGCCGACGCTGCCGTCACCGTCGTTCCGGTCGCCGCCCCGTCGAGGGCGGCGCGCACGGCGGTCGGATCCGTTCCATCCACGATCGTCACCTCGCAGCCGGCCGTCGCCGCGGCCAGCGCCGCCCGCAGCTTGGGCACCATGCCGCCGTGCGCCGTGCCGTCGGCCAGCAGCACCTCCACGTCGCCCGCCTGGAGCCGATCCACCAGCTGGTTGCCGCGCAGCACGCCGGGCACGTCGGTCAGAAGGATCAGCCGGCCTCCGCGGGCGGCGGCGATCGCCCCGGCCACCTCGTCGGCGTTCACGTTGAGCAGCTCCGTTCCGGTGCCGCGCGCGATCGGCGCCACGATCGGGACGTGGCCGGCGGCGGCCAGCGTCGCCAGCAGG
>CAYVCE010000129.1:0-6830 GCA_964449915.1 uncultured Steroidobacteraceae bacterium
GAGGACGCCGTCCGTCACCTGCTGGTCGCGAACACGCACGACAACATCCTGTTCTTCACCAACCGCGGGCGCGTCTTCATCACCAAGGTCCACACCCTGCCCGATGCCTCGCGCCAGGCGAAGGGGCTGCCGATCATCAACCTGCCCGGGGTGCAGGTCGAGCAGCGCGAGTACGTCAGCGCCATCATCAGCCTGCCGCAGTTCGACGCAGGGCACTACCTGGTCATGGCCACCCGAAAGGGGATGATCAAGAAGTCCTCGTTGGCCGACTACGCCAAGATCCGGGCCAACGGGTTGATCGCGATCAACCTGGTCGACGGCGACGAGCTCCAGTGGGTGGGCCTGTCCGACGGCCAGAACGACATCATCGTCGCAACCAGGAAGGGCCAGGCGGCGCGGTTCCGCGAGGCGGAGGTCCGGCCCCTGGGCCGCGGCACGCAGGGCGTCAGCGCCATCAGGCTCAAGGGCGACGACGAGGTCATCGGCATGGAGGTCATCGAGCACCTCGAGCAGCAGCTGCTGGTGGTCACCGAGCAGGGCTTCGGCAAGCGGACCGACGTGTCCGACTTCCCGGTCACCCACCGCGCCATCGGAGGCGTCATCGCCAACTCGCTGAACAGGGAAACCGGCGACGTGGCCGCCATCCGCCTCGTCGGCCGCGAGGACGAGGAGCTGATGCTCATCACCGAGCTCGGCACCATCCTGCGCACCGAGGTCGGCGGCATCAACCGCTACCGTCGCGCCTCTCGCGGGGTCACGGTCATGAAGCCGCAGGAGGGCGACCGGATCGTATCCATCACCGTGTTCGTCGACAACCGACCGCCGGAGGACCTTCCCGAGGCCGATTGAGCGCGCCGGGGAGGCGGCCCGCCGACCGAGCGCGTGCCGGCGGGTCGGAGCCGAGGCGCATCCGGTGCCTCGCGCCGAAATATCGGCCCAATCTGACGCGAGCGCTTCGGCGCGCGCGGTGGTGCCGACATATCCGTCACCAGCCTGCCCGAAGCGTGCGCCGGCGCGCCCCCACGCCAGCCAGCCGCCGAAATATCGGCCGTCGCGAGCGTGGCGGGCGGCTCTTGCCAGGATGCGCCGATCCATCGGGCCAACCAGCCCGCTTGGACCCAGCAGCCAGCGCACGCGACGGTCGCGAGCGGGTGCGGCTAGAATCGGCGGTGCCTGACCCGCCCCGGGGAGAACGACGTGTACGCCGACGAGTTCAGCATCTACGCCGGCAACGCCAATCGGCCACTTGCGGAACGGATCACCCGCTCCCTCAAGTCGCAGCTCGGCGAGGTCGAGGTCTTCCAGTTCGCGAACGAGAACATCTTCGTGCGCGTGATGGAGAACGTGCGCGAGCAGGACGTCTTCCTGGTGCAGCCGACCTGCCGGCCGGTGAACCAGTCGATCATGGAGCTGCTGATCATGATCGACGCCTTCAAGCGCGCCTCCGCGGGCCGCATCACGGCGGTCATCCCGTACTACAGCTACGGCCGCTCCGACAAGAAGGACCAGCCGCGGGTGCCGATCACGGCCCGCCTCATCGCGGACATGCTCACCGTCGCAGGCGCCGATCGGGTCCTGACCATGGACCTCCACCAGGGGCAGATCCAGGGCTTCTTCAGCATCCCCGTCGACGAGCTGACGGCCGTCAACCTGATCTGCGCCCACATCAAGGCAAAGCAGCTCAACGACATCGTGGTCGTCAGCGAGCTGGGCTTCGCGAAAAAGGCCCGCAACTTCGCCGAGCTCCTGCAGGCGCCGCTGGCCATCGTCGAGAAGCGGCGGCTCGGCAACGTCGACCGCACCGAGGTGATGAACATCATCGGCGAGGTGGGCGGCAAGACGGCCGTCATCATCGATGACGAGATCGACACCGCGGGCTCCCTGATCGAGGCGGTCGGCGCGCTGGAGGCGGCGGGTGCGCGGGCCATCTACAGCTGCGCGACGCACGGTGTCTTCAGTGGCTCCGCGCTCGAGCGGATCGCGGCCAGCCCGCTGACTGAGGTGATCGTGACCGATACCATCCCGCTGCCCGCCGATGCTGACGATCCGCGCATCACGGTCCTCAGCGTGGCCCCGCTCTTCGGCGAGGCGATCAAGCGCATCCATCGCGGCGAGAGCGTCGGCGCCCTCTTCAGCTCCGAGGTCGAGATGGTCGAGGAGATGACCTTCTGGGACGAGAAGGCGGCCGATGCCGACGACGAGCCGATGCCCGAGCCGGCGCCGTATCGGGTGAGCGCGGGCGGACGATGAGCGACGTCAAGCTCGGGGTGCTGCTCTGGAGCCAGGCGACCGACTGGCGCTCGTTCGAGGCGGCCGCGAGGCGGGTGGACGAGCTCGGGTACGACTCGCTCTGGACCTGGGACCACCTGTACGCGATCTTCGGCGACCCGTACCAGCCGATCTTCGAGGGCTACGCAACCCTCGCCGCATGGGCCAAGGTCACCAGCCGCGCGAAGCTCGGCCTGCTCGTCGGCGCCAATACGTTCCGCAATCCCGGGCTCGTCGCCAAGCTGATCACGACGATCGACCACGCCAGCGACGGGCGCGCCATCTGCGGCATCGGCGGCGCCTGGTTCGAGCTCGAGCACGCGGCGCACGGCATCGAGTTCGGGGCCAGCGTCGGCCAGCGCCTGATCTGGATGGACGAGTCGGTGGCGGCGCTGCGAGCGCTGTTCGACGGCGGGGTGGTCACCTCTGAGCCCGGCGGGCGGTATCGGTTCGACGGGCTGCGTCTCGAGCCGCCTCCGGTCCAGCGCCACCTGCCGATCATGATCGGCGGCTCCGGCGAGAAGAAGACGCTGCGCAGCGTGGCCAAGTACGCCGACCAGTGGAACGCGATGGGCAGCATCGAGAAGCTGCGCCACAAGGACTCGGTGCTGCTCGCGCACTGCGAGGCGGTCGGGCGCGACCCTGCCGAGATCCAGCGCACCGTGGGTTGCAAGCCGATCATCCGCGATTCCGAGGCGGCGGCCACGCGGGTCTGGGAGGAGCACATGGCCCTCAACCGCACGCCGATGGCCGACGTGGCGGACGACGACACCTTCTGGGTCGGGACGCCGGAGCAGGTCGCCGAGAAGATGGTCGCCTGCCGCGACATCGGCTTCACGACCTTCCTGGCCGAGATCGCCGCGCCCTACGACGCCGAGACGCTCGAGCGCTGGATCGCCGAGGTCAAGCCGATGGTGGACGCGGCCTGACCATCGCCTGCCAGCGTGGCAGCCACCAGGCCGGCAGCAGCCCGGCCCGTGTGCTGAGGGCGAGCTTGTCGCGGATGTCGTCGTAGTCGGCGTCACGCACCGTGACGAACCGCTCGATCCCTGCCGCCGCCAGATCCGGCCGCGCTGAGGCGTCCGAGTCCAGCGCCAGGAGCAGGTCGGTGACGATCTGCCGCGACGGCGCGCCGAGTCGCCGCGACGAGGCCACCACCGGCTGAATCGTCGACGGCCCGATCACTTCGATCACGCGCAGGCGCCGGCGCAGGGCCGGTACCTGGCGCATCCAGATGGCGAGCACCTGTGAGTCGACTGCCGCCCAATCGGCCCGACCGTCGAGCACCATGCGCAGCGCCTCGTCGTGGAACCCGGCCTCGATGCCCGTCCCGACGAACTCCGGCGACTCCCTGAGGAGCGCGAGGTGGTGGAGGACGACCACGAACCCCGAGTGGCTGTACGGCTCGTTGTAGGCCCAGCGCGCGCCGCGCAGATCGGCGAACCTCCGGAATCGGCTATCGGCTCCGACGATCACGTCCGAGAAGTACACGGGGCGCCCCGCGTAGCGTCGGCCGGCCAGGACCGGCGCGGCGATCACCTCCATGCGCTGGATGCCGGCTTCCCGAAGGAGCAGGTAGGGGACGCTGCACACGAAGCAGACGTGGTCGATGTCCGCGGCGCAGCGGGCATAGTCGGCAGCCACCACCAGCTCCGCGCGGCGGCCGAGCTCCTCGCCGATGCGGCGCGCGATCCGCGCGTAGGCCGGCAGGACGCCGGGCGCCAGGTGCGTCGCCACCCGCAGCAGCGCTGGACGGCGTCCCTTCGCCTCGCCCGTTCCCATGGCGCCAGCATCGCGCGCCGGGTCAAGTCATGCATGCCGAACGCGCCGGCGCCCGCAGGTGGGCCGGACCGGGCGTCGGGCTATACTCGGGGTCCCGATGTTCAAGTTCCTGTCCCGCCTGGGGGACTCCAACGAGCGCGAGGTTCGCGCCCTCGAGCCGATCGTCGAGCGCATCAACGCGCTCGAGCCCGAGATCCAGGTCCTCTCCGACGCCGAGCTTCGCTCGAAGACCGAGACGCTGCGCGCCCGGCTGCGCGAGCGCCTGGGCGAGCTGCTCGTCCCGATCGAGCTGCGCGAGACCGATCCCGACGCGGATGCGTCCGAGTCCGCGCTCGCCGGCGCCGATGCGGCCCGGGTCGCCGACGAGCTCAAACAGCAGCGCGAGCGCGAGCTGGCCCAGATCAACGAGGCGCTCGAGGAGATCCTGCCGGAAGCCTTCGCATCGGTGCGCGAGGCGATGGTCCGCGCGCTCGGCAAGCGGCACTACGACGTGCAGCTCATGGGCGGCATCGTGCTCCACCGCGGATCCATCGCCGAGATGCGGACCGGCGAGGGCAAGACCTTCGTCGCGCCGCTGGCCGCCTTCCTCAACGGGCTGGTCGGGCGCGGCGTGCACGTCGTCACCCCCAACGACTACCTCGCCAAGCGCGACGCGCAGTGGATCGGCGCCATCTTCGATCGGCTCGGGATGAGCGTCGGCTCGATCCAGCACGACACCGCGTTCGTGTTCGACCCCTCGTTCCCCGCCACCGACGAGCGGCTGCGCGACCTGCGGCCGGTGGCGCGGCGCGAGGCGTATGCCGCGGACGTCACGTACGGCACCAACAACGAGTTCGGCTTCGACTTCCTGCGCGACAACCTGGTCGTCGACCTCGCAGCGCGTTCGCAGCCCGCGCACTTCTACGCCATCGTCGACGAGGTCGACAACATCCTCATCGATGAGGCCCGCACGCCGCTCATCATCAGCGGCAACGCCGAGGAGTCGGCCGACAAGTACCTCCAGTTCGCCCGGCTCGTGCCGCGCCTGTCGGCGGAGGAGGACTACGTCGTCGACGAGAAGTTCAAGCAGGTCGCCATCACCGAAGCCGGCACCGACAAGATGGAGCGCTGGCTCGGCGTCGACAACATGTTCGCCGACGACTTCAGCCTGGCGCGCCACCTCGAGCAGGCGCTGAAGGCGCAGGTCCTCTACCAGCGCGACCGCGACTACGTCCTCAAGGACGGCGAGGTGGTCATCGTCGACGAGTTCACCGGGCGGCTCATGCCCGGTCGCCGATGGTCGGAGGGCCTCCACCAGGCGGTCGAAGCCAAGGAAGGCGTGAAGATTCGCAACGAGCAGCGGACGCTCGCCACGGTCACCTTCCAGAACTACTTCCGCATGTACGACAAGCTGGCCGGCATGACCGGCACGGCCGAGACCGAGGCCGAGGAGTTCGAGAAGATCTATCGCCTCGAGGTCGTCGTCATCCCGACCCACCGAGACATGATCCGCGCCGACTTCGCCGACCTCATCTACGCGAAGCAGTCGGGCAAGTGGAAGGCGGTCATCGACGAGATCGCCGAGGAGCACGAGGCCGGGCGGCCGGTCCTGGTCGGCACGATCAGCGTCGAGATCAGCGAGATGCTGGGCGACTTGCTGCGCCGGCGCGGGATCAAGCACAGCGTCCTGAACGCCAAGCTCCACGAGAAGGAGGCCGAGATCGTCGCGCAGGCCGGACGGTCGGGCGCCGTGACGATCGCCACCAACATGGCCGGACGCGGCACCGACATCCTGCTGGGTGGCAACCCGGACGTCATGGCGGCCGAGCTGCTCCACAAGAAGGGCACCAACGTGCTCGAGGCGTCCCCGGAGCAGTACGCCGCGGCGCTCGCGGAGGCTGAGCGGCTGTGCGCGGAGGACAAGGAGAAGGTCCTGGCCGCCGGGGGCCTCCATATCGTCGGCACCGAGCGCCACGAAGCGCGGCGGATCGACAACCAGCTGCGCGGCCGCGCCGGTCGCCAGGGCGATCCGGGGTCGTCGCGCTTCTACCTGTCGCTCGAGGACGACCTCATGCGGCGCTTCGCCAACGACCGGGTGCAGGGCATCATGCGCACCCTGGGCTTCGACGACGACACCGCGCTCGAGTCGAAGATGGTGAGCCGCACCATCGAGGGTGCCCAGACCCGGGTCGAGGGCTATAACTTCGACACCCGCAAGCACGTCGTCCAGTACGACGACGTCATCAACCGCCAGCGCGAGACGATCTACCGCGAGCGCGACCGCATCCTGCGCTCGTCCGACCTGGGGCCGATCGTCGAGGCCATGCTGGACGACGAGGTCGCTTCGCTGGTCGCCGATCACACGGCCGGCGACCACCACGCCGATTGGAACGTCGACGGCCTGAAGGCCCAGCTGACCGGCATGGTCCCCGCAGTGACCGATGCGGACCTGCGCGTCATCGACGAGGCCCGCGAGCAGTCCGTCCTGGTCGAAGCCCTCACCGAGCTCGTCCGCGAGCGCTACGAGCGCAAGCGCGGCGAGGCCGGCGACCAGATCCGCGTCCTCGAGCGGCTCGTCCTGCTTCGCGTCATCGACTCACTGTGGGTGGATCACCTGACCGCGGTCGACGACATGCGCCGCGGCATCGGCCTGCGCGCCTACTCGCAGCGCGACCCGCTCAACGAGTTCAAGATCGAGGCGTACAAGATGTTCGACGAGCTCAAGTCGACCATCCGCCACGACGTGACGCACACCATCTTCCGCGTCACGATCCAGGTCCAGCCGGCCCACCGACACCCGG
>CAYVCE010000130.1:0-16465 GCA_964449915.1 uncultured Steroidobacteraceae bacterium
GAGCACCTCGGCTCGCGCAACCTGCTGGCCGTCACCGACCTCCGTGCCCCGATGCTGCTCGAGATGTACGACGCCACGGCCGCCCCGTTCTACGCGCGCCGCACCGACCGCAAGGGTTTCCTCGGCCGCATCTTCGGCGGCTGATCAGGCCCGACGGGTGAAGCCGACGGTGCGCCGTGGCGACACGATGGCGGCCGAGCCCGGCACTTGGCGGATTCGACTCTCTGACGGACCAGGGTTGGCGTTGACATTTCTAGTAGGAATGCCTACGCTCTTGGTATGAAAGCGATTGTATCGGAGAAGGGTCAGGTGACCATCCCGAAGCTGGTTCGCGCCAAGCTTGGAATCCGACCCGGCACCGTCATCGAGTTCGAAGCCGATCGTGGTCGGCTTGTCGGCCGCAAGGCCGACACGAGGGACGCCATCGATGAGCTGTTCGGCTCGCTCACCATGGACGAATCGGTCGACGACTACATCGACCGCGCCCGGGGCTCGTGATCACAGCGGTCGATTCGAACGTCATCCTGGATCTCCTGACCGCGAGCGCCGAGCATGGATCCCGTTCAGCTGGGGCCCTGCGCGATGCGTCCGCCGGGGGTGCTCTTGTCGCATCCACCGTCGTGTGGGCGGAGGTCGCCGGCGCTCATGACGATCCCCAATCGGCCGCGATCAAGCTCGACCGCCTGGGCATCGCCCTGGTGCCTGACGATCGCGTCGTGGCTCTCCTTGCGGGCCGGGTGTACCGCGCGTACCGCTTGGCCGGAGGAACGCGGCGGCGCATCCTGCCGGACTTCTTGATCGGCGCCCACGCGATCACGCACGCCGACAGGCTACTGACCCGGGATCGTGGCTTCTACCGCTCGCACTTCACGCGGCTGACCATCCTCGAACCCTGATCACCCTGGCGGTACGAGCACGAGGCGTCCGTCGACGTCGCCGCCGCGCAGCCGCGCATGGGCCGCCGCGGCATCGGTCAGCGGAACGCCCTCGGTCTCCCAGTGGAGGCGACCGCGTTCGGCGAGACGCACGACGTCGCGCAAGTCGTCGCGGCTGCCCCACGCAACGGTCGTGAGCCACGCCTCGACCGGCGGCGTCTCGAAGCCGAACGGCATTGACCCGCCGGCCTCCCCGATGAGGACGACAAGACCGCCGGGCGCGACGACGGCCGCGGCATGGGCGAGGGTCGCATCGGTCCCGACGATGTCGAGCACCACGTCCGCCGGCCCGGCAAGGCCCTCGAGTGTCAGCTCCGGCTCGCCGTCGAGCAGCGCGAGATCGGCGCCGAGCTCGGTTGCCCGCTCGAGACGGGCGGGTGAGAGCTCACGGACGGCGACGAACAGCTCGCGACCGGCGGCGGGCACCAGGCGCAGGTGCTGGAGCGCGAACTGGCCGAGCGCGCCGCAGCCGATGACGAGCACCCGCGCCCCGGCGATCAGCCACGGCTCGGCGCGGCGAACCGCTCGGTAGGGCGTCACGCCGGCGTCGGCCAGCGGCGCGGCCTGGACCGGATCGAGGCGCCGCAGCTGCACGAGGTGGCGCGGGTGGGGGACGAGCATGAACTCGGCGTAGCCGCCGTCGACCTGGAAGCCGGGCGCTCGCGAGAAGGCGCACCGTTGTTCGGCCCCGGCGGCGCAGTCGCGACATTCCCCGCAACCCCAGCCGCCGGAGACGACGACCGCGGCCTCCAGCTCCAGGCGGTGGCGCCTCAGCAGCCGCTCCGCCGCAGGCCCCACGGCATCGACCCAGCCGGCGACCTCGTGGCCGAGGGTGACCGGCAGCTCGACCCGCGGCTGCGTGCCGTCGACGACGTGCAGGTCGGTGTGACAGACGCCGCAGCCGGCGACCCGGACGCGGACCTCGGTGCCCGAAGGCTCCGGCAGCGTGACGTCCTCGACCCGCAGCGGCTCGCCCGGGGCGTGGAGCCGGACTGCCCGCATCGGTCTGGCGGTCAGGAGGAAGCCGGGGCGTCTTCGGCGGCGGCGGCCGGGATCGGCTCGGAGAGGGCGCGGACGACCTTGTCGACGATCTCATCGGGCTCGGCGCGTTCGATGACCGCCCTGATGAGGCCGTCGCGGTCCACGGCGATGACGACCGGCTGCGCGACGTTCACGTTCTCGCCCGCGGCGACGGTGTCGATGCCCAGCATCTCGACCGCGCTGCGCCGCTCGTCGCTGAGCAGCAGGAAGGGCAGCGTGTGACTGGTGGCGAACACGGTCTGCTGCTCCTCCGAGTCGCAGCTGATGGCGGCGACGGCGATGCCGGCCTCGCGCAGCCGATCGAAGCCAGTGGCGAGTGCCTCCACCGCCTTCTGGCCCTTCCGCCGGGCGGCGCCGCTCATGGTGGGGGCGCCGAAGAAGAGGAGCACGGCCGGCTGCTTGGTGACCCAGCTGCGCAGGTTGAGAAGGTAGCCATCGGTGGCGCGCAGGCCGACCGACGGCAACGGATCGTCGACCGCCAGCTTCAGGCTCATGAGCCGATTGTAGCCGCGCCCAGCCGGACCGATCCTCCCGACCGATGGACCAGCCCGTCCCGCTCGAGGCCCTTCAATACCCGCTTCCAGCCGGCCTCGTCGAGGACCGGACCGATGCGTTCGGCGTCGCCTTCAAGGCTCATCCGCAGCCTCCGAACGCCGAGCCTGTGGCTCTGCGCGCTCGACAACACGCGCAGGACCGCTCCGCGGTAGGCGCGATCCGAGCCGCGCAGGGTTGCCTGGCGCGCGACCGGCACCGCAGTCGCGCGGTTGCGGGACGGGCAGCCGCTGGCGATCGGGCACGCGTCGCAGCGTGGCTCTCGCGAGCGGCAGATCGCCGCGCCGAACTCCATCGTGGCGTGCGTCCAGGCCGCCACGTCCGCGCCGCGACCGGGTGCCGCGAGCGCGTCGGCGACCGCCTGGAGCCGCGGAGGCACGTCCGGGCCGCCGAAGCGGCGGAGGAGCCATCGGCGCACGTTGGTGTCGACGACGCCGGCCGGTACGCCGAAGGCCAGCGAGGCGACGGCGCGCGCCGTGTAGGGACCGACGCCCGGCAGCGCGCCGAGGCCGGGGACGTCGCGCGGCCAGCCGCCGGCCAGCACCGCGGCGGCGGCACGCTGCAGGGCGAGCGCGCGCCGGTTGTAGCCGAGCCCGCTCCACTCGGCGAGCACCGTGGCGGCGGGCGCGGCGGCCAGCGAATCGGCGGTCGGGAAGCGCGCCATGAAGCGATCGAAGCGCTCGGCGACCCGCGCGGCCTGGGTCTGCTGGAGCATCACCTCGCTGACGAGGACGGCGTACGGATCGGTCGTGCCGCGCCACGAGAAGTCGCGATGGCCGGCGGCGTACCAGGTGAGCAGGGCGTCACGCACGCGACCTGTGACGCGTGAGTCAGGGAGCACAGGGTTGAGGGTAGCAGCGGACCCTTGGCACCGATATTTCGGCCGTTCTTGGCCGGACGGTCGGTCTGGGCGGGATGGGACCGATATTTCGGCTGCCCAATGGCGTGTGCGGTGCCAGAAGGCTGCACTCGTGCGGAGACGGAGCCGAAATATCGGACCAGCCGCGCCCGGAACGGACTTGGGGCCGGTTGCCGCCGATATTTCGGCCAATGTGGCACATCTGGGCGGCTTGTCGCACCCCGCAGCCTGATTTGGGGGGCCGACGTGCGATGGGGGGCGGCGGGCGCATCGGTCGGGAAGCGGGTGCGCTACCGTTCGGCCTGTCATGGGTTACCGACTTCTCTGTCTCGACGCCGGCTTCACGCTCCTCACTCCGCGCCATTCGATGGCCGATACGCTGGCCGGGGCGCTGGCCGAGGATGGCCACGCCATCACCGAAGACGACCTTCGGGCCGCCTGGGAGGCATCGGACCGATGGTTCTGGGACGAGTACCACCGCCCCGGCAACGACACTTGGAGCGACGACGCCAAGATCGAGAGCTACTGGCGCCGCTACAACGGCGTGCTCCTGGGCCAGCTCAAGGTCCGCGATCAGGAAGAGGTGCTCGAGCGAGTCCTGGCCAGCCAGTTCGCCCCTGACGCCTGGGAGCTGTACCCCGACGTCGAGCCGATGCTGCGCGAGGTGCGCGAGATGGACGTCAGCATCGGCATCGTAAGCGACTGGGGGTCGAACCTGCGAGACATCGCGACCACGCTCGGCCTCGACCGCTATGTCGACTTCGTCCTGCCGTCCGGCGCCGTCGGGATGGCAAAGCCGAACCCCGCGTTCTTCGCGATGGCGCTCGAGCGCGCGGGCGTAGCCGCCGACGAGGCCATCATGGTCGGCGACTCGTACCGCGCAGACGTCCGCGGCGCGTGGGCGTCCGGCATGGATGCCGCCTGGCTGGATCGCACCGAGGGCATCAACATCACGCCCGACGACGAGCCGCCGCCGACCGACGCGCTCGTGATCCGCTCCCTGGCCGAGGTGCCCGAGATCGTGCGCGGCGGCGGGCCGCTGCCGCGCGGCGCGGAGTTCGCCGCGGCCGACCAGCCGGCGCGGGCCTGAGGGCGGCGCCGCGTGCCCCCGTCCTCCGAGATCGTCGTCGACAAGTTCGGCGGATCGGTCCTGCGCCGGCCGGAGGACATCGCCGCCGCCGTCGACGTCGTCGCCCGCCAGCGCGCGGCCGGATTGCGGCCGGTGGTGGTCGTCAGCGCCTTCGAGGGCGTGACCGACACCATCCTCGGCGCCGCCCGCGTCCTGCTTCCCGACCGTGGGGAGTCGCTCCGCGAGCCGGGGCACGCGCCCGAATCGGGGCTGGCGCGCGAGACCGACCGCGCCCTGGCCACCGGCGAGGCGCTCTCCGCCGCCCTCTTCGCGCTGGGTCTGCAGGGCCGCGGGATTCCGGCGCGCTCCTTCTCCGGCGCGGAGGCGGGGATCCGGACCGCGGCCGCCCACCTGGGCGCGGAGGTTCGGCGGGTGCTGTCACGGCCGCTGCGGGCGGCACTCAACGAGGGCCTCGTGCCGGTGGTGGCCGGGTTCCAGGGGATCGGCACTCACGGCGAGCTGACGACCCTCGGCCGCGGCGGCACCGACCTGTCGGCGGTCGCGCTGGCGGTTGCCCTGCGCGCGCTGCGCTGCGAGCTGTTCAAGGATGTCGGCGGCGTGCTCGAGGCCGATCCGCACCTGGTGCCGGCCGCCCGCTTCCTGCCGGTCGTCGACGCGCTCCAGCTGGAGCTGCTGGCCGAGATGGGCTCCGAGGTGGTCCACCCGGTCGCCGTCCGCCGCGCCCGGCGGGGTCGCCTGGAGCTCGTCGTCCGGGCGCTCGACGATGAGGCGCCGCGGACCGTGGTCCGCCCCTCGTCACGCGCGGAGGTCGGCGTTCTCATGCTCGCCGTCGACCGCAAGGAGCGCATGGCGCGCATCAGCCTCGTCGGCCCTGCCGCGCTCATGCCCGAGGTGCTGCCGCTCCCGGCCCACGGCGAGGGTGCCTTCGACGAGGGTGGCCTGCGCGTCGTGTGGGCCGAGGTGCCGGTCGCCTCGGCCGAGTCGGCCGCGCAGGCGGTCCACGCCTCCTTCATGGGGCCTCGCTAGGCGGCCCCTTGGGGCTCCTGCCGGGCGATCGAGTCGTAGGCCGGCGATGGCCCTATGCGCCCACCGCTTCGTGCTCGGACGCGGAGCCGCCGCCGAGCTGGAGGATCACGGCGGCCACGAGGATCAGGAGCCCGCCGCCGAGCTGGATCGCCTCGGGCTGCTCGTTGAGGAGCCACGCCGCCAGTGCGACGCCCACCACCGGCTCGAGCGTGGCCAGGATGGCGGCCCGCGGCGCGCCGAGAAGCCGGATACCGGTGATGAAGGCCAGCGTCGGGACAGCGGCGCCGATGAGCCCGGCGGCCACGACCGGCAGCAGCGCCGCGTCCGATGCCAGGGGCGCGGCGAGCCCGGCGAGCTGACCCGTGACGAGCGCGATCACGATGTAGCCCAGCGCGGCGATGCCCATCGTCGTCGTCGCCGCCTCGATCGGCGGGATCCCGCCGAAGCCGTGACGCGCCGCCAGCACGTAGAAGGCCTGCGCAAACGCCGCCAGGAACGCGAGGCCGATGCCGAGCGGGTCGAGCGCCCCGAGCCCGCCCGCGCCGGCCAGCGTGAGGACCAGGCCGACGATCGACAGGGCGAGCGCCGACCAACGCAGCGCGTCGAGGCGGTCGTGGAACCAGAGCACCGATGCGACGGCCACGGCTGCCGGGTAGGAGTAGAAGACGAGGAGCGCCAGGCCGATCTCGATCCGCACGAAGGCGATGAACATCGCCAGGTTGAGGACCAGGTTCGCGATGCCGCCGGCGGCGACGAAGGCACGCTCGCGGGGAGGGACATCGCGCAGCGTGTGCGGCCGCCTTCCGGCGATCCCCCGCAGCGCGAGCAGCAGGAGGAGCACGGCGCTGGCACCGAGGCCGGCTCGCCAGGCGACGAGCGCCAGCGAGCTGACGCCGGCCTCATCGGCGAAACGGGTGGTTGGGCCAAGGGTGCCGAAGCAGACGGCGGCCAGCGCGACGAGGCCGGCACCCAGCAGGCCGCGGGATGGCAGGCCGGTGCGGGCCGTCACTCCGGCGGGGGGAAGATGTCGCGGACGGTGTCGACCATGGCGTCGAAGGCGGCGAAGCCCTGCTCCCGCTTCACCCTGTTGCCCCCACGCGATCCGGTGCCTCGGCCGCCTCGATCTCTGCGGCCAGGCGGCGCTCCTCGGCTTCGAGCTCCTCGATCCGGTCACGCGCGGTGTTGTGGCGCTCGACGAGCTCGCGCACGAGCGATCCATCGGCATAGACCGACGGATCGGCCAGCCGCTCGGTCGCCTCTGCAAGGTCGCGCTGCGCTGCCGACAGGTCGGCCCGAGCCTTCTCCAGCGCGGGACGCAGGCTGCGGGTCAGCCGATGCCGGGCGTTGCGCTCCTCCGCCTCGCGCCGTTTCCGATCGCTCGCCGCCTTCGCCGACTCCCGAGGCTTCGGTGCCGCCACCACGACGCCACGCGGCGTTGAGCGCGCACCCTCGACCGCACCGCGCGTCTCGATGTCCACGCCTCGCTTGGCGGCGTAGTACTCGAAGTCGCCGGGATACACGGTGGCCTGGCCGTCGTTGACCTCGATGATCGTGTTGGCGACGCTGCGGATCAGGTATCGGTCGTGCGTGATGAGCACGATCGTGCCGGCGAACGCGTTGAGCGCATCCTCGAGGACGTCACGCGACTGGATGTCGAGGTGGTTCGTCGGCTCGTCGAGGCACAGCAGGTTGGCCGGGTCGGCGAGGAGCTTGGCGAGCGCCAGCCGGGTCTGCTCCCCGCCCGACAGCACGCCGACCTGCTTCTCGACGGCCGCGCCGCTGAACAGGAACGCGCCGAGCAGCTTGCGCATGTCGGTGGTGGACATCATCGGCGCCGCGTCGTTCAGCTCGTTGAAGACGGTGTTGTCGGGGTCGAGCGCCTCGATCTGGTGCTGCGCGAAGTAGGCGACGCGCACGTTGGAGCCCAGCTCTCGCGTGCCGCCCTCGATGTCGAGCACGCCGGCCAGGATCTTGAGCAGCGTCGACTTGCCGGCCCCGTTGGGACCGATGAGGGCCACCTTCTGCCCGCGCTCCAGCTGGAGATCCAGGTCGCCGGCGTAGACGACGTTGTCGCCATAGCGCTTCTCGACGTCGGACAGGGTGATGACAGTCCGGCCCGAGCGCGGCGGCGCGGGGAAGCGGAACTTGACGCTCTTGGCCCGGTGCCCCGGCGACGCGACGCGGTCGAGCTTCTCGAGCGCCTTGACGCGGCTCTGGACCTGGCGCGCCTTGGAGGCCTTGTAGCGGAAGCGGTCGATGAAGGCCTGGGTGTGCGCGATCTTGCGCTGCTGGTTCTTGGCCGCCGCCTCCAGCTGCGCCATGCGCTCGGTGCGTTGCTCGACGAAGTCGGCGTAGTCGCCGATGTACTCGGTGGCCCGGCTGTCGTGGAGCTCGAGCACCCGGTTGGCGACCTCGTTGATGAAGTCGCGGTCGTGGCTGACGAGCACGATCGCCCCGGCGTAGGTGGCCAGGAACGTCTGCAGCCACTCGACCGATGCCAGGTCGAGGTGGTTCGTCGGCTCGTCGAGGAGCAGCACGTCGGGGTTCTGGAGCAGCAGCCGCGCGAGCGCCACGCGCATCATCCAGCCACCGCTGAACTCGCCCATGTCGCGCTCCACGTCCGCATCGGCGAAGCCCAGCCCGGCGAGGATGCGCCGTGCCTCGGCCTCGAGCCCGTAGCCGCCGAGCGCCTCGAATCGATGCTGGAGCCGGCCGTACTCGTCCATCAGCTCATGGAGCTCCTCCTCGTCGGCCGCCTCCTCCAGCTCGACCTCGATGTGCCGCATGCGGCGCTCGATGCCGCTCACCTCTCCGGCGCCGGCCAGGACCTCGGCCAGCACGCTGCGCCCTCGCGTCTCCGCCACCTCCTGGCGCAGATAGCCGATGACGACCTCCCTGGCCCTGGTGATGGTGCCGCTGTCCGGTTCCTGATCGCCGGTGATGAGCTCGAGCAGCGTCGTCTTGCCCGCCCCGTTGGGGCCGACGATCGCGATCCGACGCCCCGCGCTGATCATCAGGCCGACGTCGCTGAACAGGTGCTGCGCCGCGTGCCCCTTCGACACGCCGGCGATGGTCACGAGGCTCATGGGCGCTTCGCATGGTAGCGGGGCCGCGTGATGTGCCGGCGACCGGCCCTCCTGGGGCTCTGCGCACGGTTCTCACGCGTTATATCAGTAGTGATATATCCGCTGACAGCGTCGACCACGGCCGCGCAAGAGGTCCAACTCTAGTCGGCGACGAGCCTGGCGCCCGCGGTGTCGAAACGGAGGCGGGTGGCGATGCCCGGCTGGCCCGCCGCGTTCCAGGCCTTCTCGACGGCGTGCGCGTTGGCGGGCGAGTCGCAGATGGCGAGGATGGTGGGTCCGGCGCCCGACAGGCAGGCGCCGGCGGCGCCGCGGTCGTAGGCGAGGTCGATCAGCTCGCTGCTGCCGGGCAGCATCGGCACGCGGAACGGCTGGTGCAGCTCATCCGCCATGGCGGAGCGCAGGAGGCCGGCATCGGAGGTCATGATCGCCGTCGCCAGCAGTGCGCTGCGCCCCGCCTGCCGGGCCGCGGCCGCGTGGGGCACGCTGGCGGGCAGGGCGGCACGCATGTCGCTCGTGCGGCTCTCGCGCTGCGGGATGAAGGCAACCGGGATCCAGGCCTCCGGTGCACGGAAGCGACGGAGGGTGACATGGCCGTCATCGGCGAGGGCGACCGTGAACCCGCCGTACAGCGCCGCGGCCACGTTGTCGGGATGGCCTTCCAGGCCGGCGGCCAGGGCCAGCAGCTCATCGGCGTCGACGGTCCTGCGTCCGACGGCGGCGCCGAGCACGACGCCGGCCACGATGGCGGCGGCGCTGCTGCCGAGGCCGCGCGCCGATGGGATCATGCTCGACACGTCGATTCGCCACGACGCTGCGCCGGGCGCGGACGAGGCGCGCAGCCCCTCGCGGAACGCGCGGATGAGCAGGTTGTCGTCGGCCGGCTCCTCGTCGCGCGGAGCGCCCTCGCCGCGCGCGTTGAGCACGATGCCGGCCTCGTCGCCCGGCCACAGCTCGGCACGCAGCTTGAGCGACAGGGCTGTCGCGAAGCAATCGAACCCGCTGCCGAGGTTGGCGCTCGAGGCGGGAACGTCGACGCTGGCGATCGGCGGCATGCGGGCCGAGTATAGGGTCGTCGCTACGTCATCCTGCCGCACGGGTGCTCGGCCAACGTCGGAGGCCGGCATGCGACGTCTCGCGGTGGGAGCGCCCGGTGGTCGCCAGCCACACTGGCTGCCATGACGAGCCCAGCAGCCGATCGCCCCGACCGCTCCGCCGAGCGCCGCCGGCACGCCGATGCGGCCCTGCGCCGCGACCCGGTCGTGTGGCTGAGCTCGGTCCAGCCCGACGGCCGTCCACACCTGGTGCCGGTCTGGTTCCACTGGGACGGCGAGCGGATCGTGGCATTCAGCAAGCCGCACGCGCGCAAGGTCGGCAACCTGCGTGACCAGCCCGTGGTCATGCTGGCGGTCGGCACGCCGGGGCCGGACTTCGAGGTCGAGCTCATCGAGGCCATCGCCGAGCTCCCCGAGGCGCCGGCCGTCGAGGTCATGCCGGTCGGCTTCGGCGCCAAGTACCGCGACCTGCTGCGGCGGGCGGGCCTGACGGCCCAGCGCTTCGCGGAGGTCTACTCGCAGCCGATCGTGCTGCGTCCGACGCGCTTCCTCGGCTACGGCGGCCATGGCTGGGAGTCCGGCGCCGCCCTCGCCACCTGACCCGGGCCGGCACCGATCAGACGGCCGGCCGCGCCCGCTCCACGGCGGTGATCAGGTCGTCGAGCCCGAACGGCTTCGCCACGAACGCGGCTGCCGCGATCTCTCCTGCCCAGTGCGCGGCATCGTGCGCGGCGGTCATGACCACGATCGGCGTGCCGTTGCCGCGCCGCCGCAGCTCGGACGCGAAGGCCCAACCGTCGAGCACCGGCATGCGCATGTCGAGCAGGATCAGGTCGGGCGGCCGGGCCTCGACGACGTTGAGCGCATCGGCTCCGTTCGCGGCCTCGTCGACGTCGTAGCCCTCGGTCTCGAGCATCTCCAGCACGGTGGCCCGGATGTCGGCCTCGTCGTCGACGACCAGGACGCGCAGGTCAGGCATCGGCAACTGCCCCGGTGCTCGGCGTGACCGGCCACACGGAACCGATGTCGGCGCTCGATGCAGGATCGGGCATGATCGTGGTGGGCTGGAGCGGCAGGGCGAGGACGAAGGTCGCGCCGCCGCCATGGGTCGCCTCGGCCCAGATGCGCCCGCCGTGCTCCTGGACGATGCGCCGGCAGATATAGAGGCCCAGGCCCATGCCGGTGTCGGTGATGCTCTGCGCGTTCTTGGCCCGGTAGAAGCGCTCGAAGATCCGCTCGCGCTCCGCCTCTGGGATCCCGGCCCCGTGGTCGACGACCGCGATCCGGGCCTCTCCGTCCGCCTGCCATATGCTCAGCGCCGGCGGCTGGTCGTCGGCGCCGTACTTGAAGGCATTCTCGAGCAGATTCTCGATGACTTGCTCGAGGCGCGGACGGTCGATCGCCGCGACGAGTGCCTCGCTGGATCCGTCGAGCGTGAGGGGCACGCCGTGCGCGACGTGCCGCGCACGCACCGCGTCGACAACGCTGACCAGGTTCGCCGGCGCGAGGTCCATGACCGCCAGGCCCTGCTCCAGGCGTTGGGCGTCGAGCAGCTCGCTGACCAGGTCGCGCAGGTGTCGAGCCTCGCGTGCCAGGCGGGCGATCCCGGCCGGATCGACGGGGGCATGCGGATCGCGCAGCAGGCGGCGCTCGATGAGCTCGGCCTGGCCGAGCACCACGGTCAGCGGTGTGCGCAGGTCGTGCGCCGCCGCCGACAGGAACTCCTCCTTGAGGCGCGCGGCGTCCTCGCGAGCCCGCAGCTCGCTGGCCTGCGTGGTCAGCGTCCGAGCCTCGAGGAGCACGCCGGTCTGGTCGGCGAGGAGCTCGAGCAGCCACAGGTCATCCTCGACGAAGATCGGGGCGCGCTCGGCATACACGGTGAGCACGCCCAGGCGGCGGTCCTCCGAGGTCACCGGGGCGGCGATCACGGTGCTCGCGCCGGCGCGCGCGTAGACCTCCGCATGTCTCGGATCGGCTCGCATGGCGTCCATGGTGAACATCCGGCGCTGTGTCGTGAACGCGCGCCCGCCGATGAACTGGTCGTTCGGGTACTCCGCCCATCGGCCGTCGCGGTCGAGGTAGCGAAGGACCGGTCGATCCGGATCGGCGATGCCGATCGCCGCGCCTGATGCACCGAAGGTGTCGGCGGCGGCGCGCTGGAGCTCCACCAGCGCCTCGCGGTCGTCGGCGACGCCGGTGA
Organism: uncultured Steroidobacteraceae bacterium; assembly: GCA_964449915.1. Lineage (GTDB taxonomy): Bacteria > Chloroflexota > Limnocylindria > QHBO01 > QHBO01 > JACDBZ01. Next base: position 11,842 of record CAYVCE010000130.1, read on the forward strand.
GGTGGATCGAGCGTTCGAGGAACGCCCGCAGGTCCGGCTCGCGCCAGGCGCGGCGGACCCAGGTCGGCGGCGCGAAGCCGAGGAAGAAGGCAAGCACCGAGGCCAGGGCGCCCACCTGGACGCCGGCCCCGAGCAGCGCGTTCTCGTCCTGCGTCAGCGCCTCGACGAGCGCGATGACGATGACCGCGATGAAGATGACGGCCCCCATGGCGACCGCCGCCATGCGCCGCTGGGTGATGCCTCGCGTGCGTCCCGCCTCGCGCGCGAAGGCGACGGCGGCGTAGCCACCGACTGCCACGAACCAGGCCACCGAGGCGATCCCGGCCACGGTCGTGGATGCGCCGATGGTGACGACGGTGACGCCGGCGATGGCCACGAAGACCACGGCCCCCGCCACCTGGATCCAGCGCGCCGTGCCTCGGAAGTCGTCAACCAGGCGGATCATCGCGAACGGAGCGACGTTGAGGAGCAGCAGGGCGGCACCGGCGACCCAGCTACCCGTGATGCCGAAGGCCGGCGCCGCGCGCGACAGGACGACGACCAGCGCGATCGAGCCGAACAGGAGGGCGGTGTCGATCCGTGCGCGGGTCGGCTGCCGCAGGGCATGCCACAGGACGACCACGAAGAGGCCGACGAACAGACCCTGGGTTACGAGGCTGATGAGCTCGAGCGCGGTCATCGGGACCAATGCACGGGTGTCGTCGCCGATTTCAGCACGCGGCGTGCCAGAGCAGGCCTCAGGCGCCAGCCACCTCGCCGTACCGGAAGCACTCCACGACGTGGTCGTTCACCAGCCCGGCGGACTGCATGAACGCGTAGCAGATCGTGGGACCCACGAATCGGAGCCCGAGCCGGCGGAGCTCCTTCGACATGGCGGTGGACGCCTCGGTCGCGGCCGGGAGCTCGCCCAGGGTGCGCCATCGGTTCTGAAACGGCTTGCCGCCCACGAACGACCACAGCATGCCGGCCGGGTCGTCGAGCTCGAGCCATGCCCGGGCGTTGCCGATGAAGGCCGCGATCTTGGCGCGGTTGCGGACGATGCCAGCATCGGCCATGAGCCGGTCGCGGTCGGCATCGGTGTAGGCGGCCATGCGGGTGGCGTCGAAGCCGTCGAATGCGGCGCGGTAGCCGTCGCGCTTGCGCAGGATGGTGATCCACGACAGGCCGGCCTGGGCGCCCTCCAGGCAGAGCAGCTCGAACAGCCGATGGGGATCGTGGATGGGGACGCCCCACTCGGTGTCGTGGTACGCGACGTTCAGCGGGTCCGTGCCTGCCCACGCGCAGCGCGGTCGATCGGTCACAGCTCCAGGATGGTGCGGGCGATCACGAAGTAGACGAGCAGCCCGGATGCGTCGACCAGCGTGGTGATGAACGGCGCGCTCATGACCGCCGGGTCCACGCCGACGCGACGCGCCACCAGCGGCAGGAGCGAGCCGACGAAGGCGGCGAGCGTGCAGACCGCGAGCAGGGTCAGGCTCACCACGAGCGCGATTTCGCGGCCGACGAAGAGCCATGCAGGCCCGAGGGCCAGCAGGCCGAGCATGGCCCCGAGCAGCAGCCCGACCCGCGCCTCGCGCAGGATGACGACGCCGATGTCGTCGAAGCGCACCTCCCCGACGGCGAGGGCGCGCGTCACGGTGGTGGCCGCCTGGGCACCGGTGTTTCCGCCGGTGCCGATGATGAGCGGGATGAACAGCGCCAGCGTCACGACCTCGTTCAGGGTGGTCTCGAAGACCTGCAGCACGTTCACGGTCAGGGTTGCCGCCACGATCAGAACTAGGAGCCACACGACGCGCGACCGGGCGATCTGGAGGACCGAGGTCGCCATGTACGGCCGACCGAGAGGCTCGGCACCGCCGGCCCGGGCAAGGTCCTCGGTCTCCTCCTCCTCGAGGACCTCCATCGCGTCGTCGACGGTGACGATGCCCACCAGGCGGTCCTCGTTGTCGACGATCGGGAGCGCGAGGAGGTCGGCTTCGCGGATGAGGCGCGCAGCCTCTTCCTGGTCGGTGTCGACGCGAGCCGAGAAGACGTCGGTGTCCATCAGCTCGTCGATCGGTGTGTCCGGATCGGCGAGCACGAGATCGCGCAGTCCGAGCGCGCCCACCAGCCGCCGGCGGTCGTCGGTGACCGGCAGCGCGTAGATCGTCTCCGACGAGCGGCCGATGTGGCGCAACCGGTCCAGCGCCTGCGCCGCGGTCATGCCCGCCCGCAGGCTCGCGACCTCGGGCGACATGAGCCGGCCCGCCGAATCCGCGGGATAGCCGAGCAGCGTCGAGGTCAGGCGCCGCTCGTTGGGTGACAGCCCCGCCAGCAGCCGGGTCGCGACCTTGGCGGGCATCTCCTCCGTCAGCCGCGCCCGATCGTCGGGGTCCATCTCCTCGAACAGCACGCGCACGTTGGCGTCGCGCAGGCCTTCGAGGAGCTCCTGCTGCACCGATGGGTCGAGCAGCTCGAAGACCTCGAGCGCGCGATCCTTGGCGAGCAGGCGGAACGGCACCGCTCGCTGCTCGCGAGGCAGGCGGACCAGCTCGTCGGCGATCTCCACCACGTCGGCCTGACCGAGCCAGCGGTCGATGAGGTCGAGGTCGCCGGAGTCGAGCAGGTCGGGCAGGCCGACGGTCGGGACCGAGTCGGGCGTGCCGGAGAGCGTCGGGCGTGTCACGCTCCGAGCATAGTCCCGCGTGCGGCGGCCGCGACGGCACGCGAAACGCCCGGCCGTGCTTCGGCCGGGCGTTGCTGTCGCGAGGTGGCTACGCCTTGGAGGTGGCGAGCCCGAAGATGCGTGCGAGGCGGAAGGTGCCGGACTCCCGAGCGGCCCCGTGGGGGGGCTCCAGGTTCACCCAGCGGCGCGGATGCCGCTGGACGCGGCGCCGCTCCTCCTCGAGGGCTTCGGAGAGCATCAGCACGGCGATGGGATGCATCGGCCGGCCTCCTTTCGATTCGATCGATCCGGACGGATCGGCTAGTAGGGGTAGTTCGAGATCCGCGGGAACAGGGACATCCCCGGCTCGTCCGTCGCGCGCGAGAGCTCGCGGCGAATGGCGCGAATCAGGCTATGGGCTGCGCTCGTTCCCCCGTCGGTCCTCCGGTTCGACCGCGGCGGCCGATTCGGAGGCAGTGCGAAGAACGCGAAGTCGCTGGTGACCAGCGCGCCTGCGCGGGCGTCCAACATCGGTGCTGCCTCCAGTTCTGGTGATCTGGGTCGAGGTGAATGTCGTGCCGCAATGATCGACGCGCCGGTGGGCGGTGACGACGGTCAGCGGTCGCAGGCGGGCGCGCGATGTTGGGCCGATCGATGCCTACGTCATTCGTCGACATCGCGTCCGATGGCGGGCAGCGCGCGCATCGGTATGCTTGGCGTGTGGACCAGCCTGAGCCCGCGACCCGGCACCTCACCTTCCTGTTCGCGGACGTCGAGGGCAGCACGCGCCTGACCGAGCGCCACGGCGTCTACGCGGGTGCCGCGCTGTCGCGCTACCACGACCTGGTGGCCGCAGCGGCCGAGGAGCATGGCGGACGCCTGTTCGAGCGCATCGGCGACGGGGCGTACGCCAGCTTCCCCGATGCCGTCCGTGCCGTGGCCGCGGCGGATCGGCTGCAGACCGCCATCGCCGACCAGGACTGGGGCCCGATCGGCCGCATGCGCATCAGGATCGCGATGGTGACCGGCGACGTGGAGGTCCGCGACGACCGCTACTACGGCCGGGCGCTGTTCCGCGCCTCGCGGATCCAGGGACTGGCGAGCGGCGGCGAGACGCTCCTGTCGGGCACCACCGTCGACGAGCTGGGCGGATCGCTGCCCGACGGCACCGTCCTGCGCGACCTCGGCACGCAGCGCCTGCGCGACGTTCCGGAGCCGGAGCGCGTGTTCGCGCTGGTGCATACTTCCCGCGCGCGACCTGGCGACGCGTCCTCCGATGAATCCGGCAGTGGGGATGAATCCGAGAATGGGCAGGGGATCAAGAGCGTGACTGACGAAGAAGGACCGATCCGCGTACTGCTCGTCGACGACCACGCGGTCGTTCGGCGCGGGCTGCGCGGCTTCCTGGAGCTGCTCAAGGACTTCGACGTGGTCGGTGAGGCCGAGAACGGGCGCGAGGGCGTCGCCGCCGCCGACCGGCTGGTCCCCGACGTGATCCTCATGGACCTGCTCATGCCCGAGATGGGCGGGCTCGAGGCGATCGGCGCCATCAAGCAGGCTCACCCCGAGATCGAGATCGTGGCCGTCACCTCGTTCATCGAGGAGGAGAAGGTCACCTCGGCCCTCGAGGCCGGTGCGTCGGGCTACCTGCTCAAGGACGCCGAGGCCGAGGAGGTGGCCCAGGCCATCCGCGCCGCCTACCACGGCGAAGTGCACCTGGATCCGGCCGTCTCGCGCCTCCTCGCTCAACGGCTCCGGCAGCGCAAGGAGGCGGAGCCGATCGAGCCGCTCACGGCGCGCGAGAAGGAGGTCCTGTCGCAGCTCGCGAAGGGCGCCTCCAATAAGGAGATCGCGTACGAGCTCGGCATCACCGAGCGCACGGCGCGGACCCACGTCTCGAACATCCTCGGCAAGCTGGCCCTCGCCTCCCGCACCCAGGCGGCCCTCTACGCGGTGGAGCACAAGCTGGTCTAGGTCTCG
>CAYVCE010000131.1:0-2760 GCA_964449915.1 uncultured Steroidobacteraceae bacterium
GCGCTGAACGCCCGGAGCGAGCTGACTCCCTCCTGGGTCTTGTAGAAGGCAAACGCACCGGCGGCGATGAACGCGATACCGATGAGTCCGAGGACGATGCCGAGTCCCCGCAAGCGACCAGTCATTTCAACGTCCCTCTCGTGTCTATCGGGGATTTCATTGATCCCTCGACTGCACTGTCGCCAATCTGCAGCGTGGGGCGCATGTGACACACGGACCCATCTGGGGGGCCATCAGGGCCGAGGTGGCAGGGCCGATTGGTCGCGCGGAGCGGGCCGCCATGCGTTGCGCCACTGGCTATCATCGGGCGATGCCGATAGGGCGGTCGCCCAACGCGGTCCCGAGCACCTGAGGCGTGGCCCCTGTCGTCGCCCAGGTCGGCCCCTTCACGCTCTACACCCACGACCTGTTCACGGTTGCCGGCATCCTGGCCGGCCTCGCGCTGTATTACCGCGCGCTGCGCCGCGACCGGGTTCTCGACCGCAGGATCGTGCTCATCAGCCTGGCCGCCATCGCCGGCGGGGCGCTGGGCGCGCGGGTCATCACCAGCTGGGAGGTCATCGACGAGGTCACCGCGGCCGAGCTGCCGCTGACCTTCGTCGTCACCCACGGGCCGCGCAGCATCATCGGTGGCCTGGCCGGTGGGTACCTTGCCATCGTCCTGTCCAAGCGGGCGCTCGGCTACACGCTGTCGACCGGCGACTACTACGCCGCCGCCATTCCGCTGGCACTGGCCATCGGCCGCGTCGGCTGTTTCCTGTCCGAGCTGCCGCTCGGCACGCCGACCGACCTGCCGTGGGGCATGACGGTGGCGCCCGAGGCAGCGGCCGCGTTTCCGCGATGCCCCGGCTGCGACGGGCCGATGCATCCGAGCATGCTCTACGAGATCGGCTTCCACGTCGCCGCCTTCGGCCTGATCGTGACGCGCGGGCCGCTGCTGCCGATCCGCGGGGACACCCTCAAGGCCTACCTGCTCGCCTACGGCCTCTTCCGCTTCGGCGTCGAGTTCGTGCGCGGCAACGAGGTGCAGGCGTGGGGACTGACAGGGCCGCAGATCGTGCTCATCCCGCTCGTCGGGCTGCTGCTGATCCACTTCGTCCGCCAGGCGAGGACCGGCGCGTACCGTGTCCCGAAGCCACCACCGGTGCTCGTCACCGAAGGGAGATAGACCGATGCGACCCGAGATCGACGCCTACCTTCGCGAGCACGGAGACCGATACACGACCGAGGCGCTCCGGAACCGGCTGATCGGCGCGGGGCACGAGCCCGACGAGGTCGACGCGGCGCTTCGTGAGACCGAGTCAAGCCGCGCCCCGCTCCTGTCCGACCGGCGAACGTTCGGCCGCTGGGCGCTGGGCCTGCACGTCGGCGCCCTCGTCGCCATGGTCGTCCTGGTGGTGGCCCTGAACGGAATGCAGGCCCTTGGCATCACGCTCAGCGCCGCGGGCGTGCTTGCCCTCTTCCTGGCCCTGGGGTGGGCCGTCAGCACGCTCATCGGGGGTTGGTTGCTGCCGAGAACCGGCCTGCCGCTGGCGCTCCTGGTGCCGGCCGTGTCCGCCATCGGCCTGGGCGGAACCTGCCTGTCGATCATGGGCGGCTTCCCCGGAGTGGGGAGCTGACCGATGGACCAGCGCATCGCCGACTTCATCAGCGCCAACCGAGGCAAGTACACGCGCGACGCGATCCGCCAGCAGCTGATCGACGCGGGCTACAGCCCGGAGGCCATCGACGCGACCTGGGTGATCCTCGATACGCCCGATCCCGACGAGGCCGGCGTTGCCGGCGAGGGATTCTGGGGCCGCTTCTTCCAGTTCCTCATCGGCTTGAACGTCGCCGTCTTCCTGCTGGTCGCGCTGACGACGGGGATGCTCGCCGCGGCGGCGCAGGGCGGGTTCGCACTCGCCGGGGTGTTCGCGGTGGCGCTCGGTATCGGCGCGCTCATCTCGTGGGGCATCGTGGCGGCCGTGGGGCCGGAGAAGCTCGGGCGTACCAGCGCGCTGGTCATCGGCGGCATCGTCCCCATCCTGTTCGCGCTGCTGATCGGCGGAAGCTGCTACGCGCTGGCCGGGGCGATCCCGCCGCCCGCGCCGCCGGCCGCAACCGGAGTCATGGAGCTCCGCATCGATCCGCCCACGAGCTTCGAGGGAGGTGGGCCAGCGACGTGCCAGCCATACAGCGACGAGGTGGGCTTCAGCATCTACAGCGAGAGCCTCGGCTCGATCGAGGGCCGGGTCGTGTCGGCCTCCTTCGAGTTCTACGGCGTCCAGGTCGGGCCTGAAGGGGCCCCGGCGCCCGCGCCGGCACCGGGCGTACCGGAGAACGTCAACCTGTACATCTTCGTCCAGCCCCGCGGCGAGGCAGACCCGCCTGGCGATTTCTTCATCATCCCCGGAACGGAGGTCGAGCTTGACCCTGCCAGCGACGCCCTCTCGGGCTCGGTCACGTTCAGCGGCCTCGGGAGCCCTCCGACCGAGGGACCGGGCGCCGGGTCCGGTGCCGCCGAGGACGTCGCCTCCGGAACGCTGACCTGGAGCTGCGAGTGATCGATCCGCCGCGCCACCACCCTGCCCTGACCCAGGATCCTGCCCTCTCTCCGAAGGGAGCACACATGGCCACCGCCCTCCCGCTCCGTCCGTACACCCCGCTGCGCATGGTGCTCACCGTGTGCGGCCACTGCTTCAGCGAGGATCCCGACCGCGAGATCGACTACGCCACCGACATCCTTCAGGGCAACCTCGTGCTGCAGGACGGATCGGTCTA
>CAYVCE010000132.1:0-4494 GCA_964449915.1 uncultured Steroidobacteraceae bacterium
ACGTAGACCTCGATCGCCTCGAGCTTGGTCGTCACCTGTTCGGCCGGGAACTTGTACGCGGTCGCCCAGCGTGGCGCGCGGGACACGAAGCCGAGCTCGTGCTGGTCGGCCAGCGAGTCCACCTTGACGACGATCCCATCGGTCTCGTACTCGAGCTCCTTGCGGGCGTCCGCCCACTGCTCGGTGTACGCGATGACCGCGTCGATGCCCTCGACCACCGCCACGTTCGGGTTGACGGGAAAGCCGAAGCGTCGAAGGAGCTCGAGCGACTCGGAATGGCTCGCCAGGCCATGGGCGCCCACCAGCTGGTAGGTCCATAGTGAAAGCCGCCGGCCGGCGGTCACCTTCGGATCCTTCTGGCGCACCGTGCCGGCCGTCGTGTTGCGGGCGTTGGCATACAGCGGCCTTCCTTCCGCGGCCAGCTGCTCGTTGAGGGCGGCGAACGCGCCGCGCGGCATGAAGACCTCGCCACGTACCTCGAGGCGCTCTCCCGGCGGGTCTTCCTTGAGCGTCAGCGGGATGGCACGGACGGTTCGCAGGTTCGGCGTCACGTCCTCTCCGGTGCTGCCGTCACCGCGCGTGGCGCCACGCACGAAGCGCCGGCCCTCGTAGCGGAGGCTGATCGCCAGCCCGTCGATCTTCAGCTCGCAGACGTAGCGCACCGGGGCGTCGTCCGGCCCGCGACCAAGGCCGCGGCGGACTCGCGCATCGAAGTCGCGGAGCTCGTCCGCGCCGAACACGTTGCCGAGGCTGAGCATCGGCACGTCGTGGCGGACGGACGGGAAGCCGCCCTCGACCGGCGCCCCGACCCGCTGCGTGGGCGAGTCGGGCGTCACGAGGTCGGGATGCGCCGCCTCGAGCTCGTTGAGCTCCTTGAACAGGAGGTCGTACTCGCGATCGCTGATCGTCGGCGCGTCGAGGACGTGGTAGCGGTGGTTGGCGTCCTCGAGCAGCGCGCGCAGCTCCGCGGCGCGCACGCCGGGCTCGGTCGCTGTCATCGGCGCAGAGTCCAGCCGCGACCCACGGCCACGTCGGCCGCAGCCACGCGCGAAACGCTCCAGGTCCCCGACACCCCCTTGAGCTCGTGCGAGCCGCGGTCCTCGAACCGCAGGCCCGAGCCGGCGACGGTCACCGACGGAGGGCGCCTCGACCAGCCCTCGGCCCCCGGGCCGCTAGGCATCGTCATCGTCGTCATCGGCTCCGAACCAGGCGCGCAGGTGCTCCGTGTGCTCGGCGTAGTGCTCGGGACCGTCGTAGAGGATCACGTCCGCCACGGTGTCGCCGTTGCCGAGGCGAAGCGACAGGAGCGCCGCGTCGAGGTCGACGAGTCGCGTCCTGAAGCCGGCGAAGGCGCGCTCCTCGCGGGCGAGGGCGTTCGATGGCGAGACAGAACGGCCTTCGGCCAGGAACCGCTCGTTCATCGCATCGGTCTCATCGGTCGAGTAGGCGAATTCCGCGCCTCGGCCCGCGGTGGCGAGGTCGAGGGCCCGGCTGGCGTGGTCGCACCAGGCGGCGACGTGATGCACGACGTCGCGGACGCTCCAGTCCTCGATGACGCCGGGAACGGTCACCAGCTCGACGTCGACGCGCCTCAATAGCTCGTGGAACGCGTCGCGCGCGGCGTCAAGCTCGGCGAGCAGGACGTCCCGGTCAGCCACGCGCTGGAGCCTCGAGCGCCGCGCGCAGATCATCGAGGTGCTCGCGGTAGTGGCTCGGTCCATCCTCGCGGATGGCCTCCTCGAGCGTCGCCCCGTCGGGAAGTCGCACGTCGAGCAGCGACGGATCGAGCGCCTGGATGCGCTCCACGAGGGCCCCGACCGATGCCGCCTCCCGCTTGCGCACGGTGTCGACGTCCGTCTGGCGTGCGATGCGCGCCACGGTCTCGTTGACCACGTCGATGGTCGGCTCGCCGATTCCCACCTCGTCGGCCCGCCCCTCCTCTACGGCATGGATCACCTCCGTCGCGTGGCCGGCCCAGTAGCCGAGGTGGGCGATGAGCTCGCGCGCGCTCCAGTCGCCGAGCAGGCCGGGGGTCGTCATCGACTCGGGCCGCACCGCCGCCAGGCCCGCGAACAGCTCCTCGCGCGCGGCCCGCAGCTCGTCGACGAGGCTGGCGCCCATGCTCAGGCCCGCTCCAGGCCGGCGTACGCGGCGATCAGGCGCTTCACGCCCTCGCCGACGAAGGCGACGGTGACCTCCTCGTCGCCCTTGACGATGCGGCTGCTGACCACGATCCCGTCCCCGAAGCGCCGGTGCTTCACGCGATCGCCCGCCTTCCAGGCGGGGTCCGCCTCATCCCCGAGAGCATCACCCGCACCGGCCGCGGAGAATGTCCCGCTGCCGAGGTCGACCGTCTCCCCGGCCGCGTAGGTCGCGGATGCCACCCGCTCGCGCGCGGCGTCCAGCTGGCGGCCGACCGGCCGCGGCCTCGGCGGGCCGGCAAGGTCGGGCAGGTTGATCGGCCGCAGTGGCTCGTTGACCCGTCGCGTCGGGGATCGATAGCCGCTCGGCAGCCAGGTGCCGTCGTCGTCGGTGCCGCGCGGCCAGTCGCCTCCCCTGCGGAACGGCGCCGCTGAGCGCTCCGCCGCCAGGAGCTCCTCCGGCAACTCGGCCAGGAATCGCGATGCATCCGACTGCGCGCCGACGCCGTACGTCGACCGATGATGGGCGTGGACCAGGTACAGCCGGTCCTTGGCGCGGGTCATGCCCACGTAGGCCAGGCGACGCTCCTCCTCCAGCTCGCGCTCGTCCTCGAGAGCGCGCCGGTGCGGCAGAAGGCCCTCCTCCATGCCGACCATGAAGACGACCGGGAACTCGAGGCCCTTGGCCGCGTGGAGCGTGATGAGCGTCACCCGGTCCGGCGCCTCGGTCAGCTCGTCCTGGTCGCTGACCAGCGCCACCTCCTCGAGGAAGCGGGCGAGGCCTTCGGGCGGCGCGATCTCGTCGAACTCGGAGGCGTGGCTGCGCAGCTCCATGACGTTGGCCCAGCGCTCCTCGCCGTCGTCGGTACCGTCCTGGATAGCCGCCTGCAGCCCAGAGCGCTCGAGCGCGGCGTCGAAGATGGCCGACGGCGGCTCGGCGGGGACCATCGCCATCAGACCGCGCATCAGGTCGCCGAACATCGCCAGCTGGGCGCGGGAACGAGGCGCCAGGTTCGGGTTCTCGACCGACTCGACGACCGCCTGCCAAAGGCTGACATCGCGAGACTGCGACCAGGCGCGCAGCTCCTCGACCGTCTTGGCGCCGATCCCGCGGGCCGGGACGTTGATGATCCGCTCGAGCGCGACCCGGTCGCCCGGATTGCGCGCCAGCCGCACGTAACCCAGCGCGTCCTTCACCTCGCGCCGTTCGTAGAAGCGGGTGCCGCCCACGAGCTGGTACGGAATCCCGAAGCGCATGAACGACTCTTCGAGCACGCGGCTCTGGGCGTTGATGCGGTAGGCGATGGCGATGTCGCCGTAGCGGAGGCTGCCATCCTCGTCGTCGGCGCGGCTGGTGAGCAGGCGGGTGATCGAGCCGCGGCTCGGGCCGCCGACCAGCTTCTCGACCTGGCGCGCGACGAACTCGGCCTCCTCGTACTCGTTGTAGGCGTCGAACAGCGTGATCTGCGTGCCGCTGCCGCGATCGGTCCACAGCTTCTTGTCCTTGCGCCCGGCGTTGCGGCTGACCACCGCGTGCGCGGCGTCGAGGATGGTCTGCGTGGAGCGGTAGTTCTGCTCGAGCTTCACGACCCTGGCGCTGGGGTAATCGGTCTCGAAGTCAAGGATGTTGCGCAGGTCCGCGCCGCGCCACGAGTAGATGCTCTGGTCGTCGTCGCCCACCACGGCGAGGTTCTTGTGCTTGGCCGCGAGGAGCTTGCAGATGAGGTACTGCGCGCGGTTGGTGTCCTGGTACTCGTCGACCATGATCTGCTGCCAGCGGCCCTGGTAGCGGGCCAGCACGTCGGGGTGCTGCTCGAACAGGAACACGGTCCGCATGAGCAGGTCGTCGAAGTCGACAGCGTCGTCCTCGCCCAGCTGGCGCTGGTAGGCCTGGTAGACGCGTGCCGCGGTCTCGTCGTAGTAGTTCGCCGCCTGCCGGGTTGCCGTGGCGACGTCGGCGAGCTCGTCCTTGCGCTGGCCGATCCAGGCGAGCATGCCGGCCGGGCTGAAGCGCTTCTCGTCGAGGTCGAGGCGGCGCAGCACGCTCTTCACCAGCGACACCTGGTCGGCGCGGTCGTAGATCGTGAAGCTGCGCGTGAGGCCGATGGCGGTGCCGTCCCGGCGCAGGATGCGCGCGCAGATGGCGTGGAAGGTGCCGATCGTCGCCTCGCGTGCCGCTTCCTCGCCGATGAGCCCCGCGATCCGATCCCGCATCTCGCCGGCCGCCTTGTTCGTGAACGTGACGGCCACGATCTGCCACGGCTTGTAGCTGGTGGCGACGAGGTACGCGACGCGGTAGGCGAGCACGCGCGTCTTGCCGCTGCCCGCCCCGGCCAGGATGAGGAGCGGCCCG
>CAYVCE010000133.1:0-19190 GCA_964449915.1 uncultured Steroidobacteraceae bacterium
TCGACAACGTCTGCACCCATGACGGCGGCACGCTCGGCGAGGGTGAGCTCGACGACGCGGCGGTCGAGTGCCCGCGCCATGGTGGCCGCTTCGACCTGTTCACCGGTCGCGTGCTGGCCCTGCCCCCGGTGCGGCCGGTGATGGCCTACGAGACCGAGCTGGTCGGCGACGAGGTCCGGGTGAGGCTGGCACCATGAAGATCAGCACCCGCACCGAGTACGGCATCCGCGTCCTCGTCACGCTTGCCGGGATCGGCCCCGACGGCAGCTGTCTCAGCCTGTCCGCCATCGCGCGACGCGAGAAGCTGCCGCATGCGTACCTGGAGCAGCTCGTCGGTGACCTTCGCCGCGCCGGGCTGGTGACCGCCACCCGCGGCCAGGCCGGTGGCTATCGGCTCGCGCGGCCGGCGGCAGAGATCACGATGACCGATGCCGTGCGCGCCCTCGAGGGCCCGCTGCTCGAGATGCCGTGCGCCGGTGCCGACGACCTCGAGCACTGCGACCGCCCGCAGCCGTGCAGCGTGCACGAGGTCTTCCAGCGCGTGTACGAGTCGCTGAGCGTCTCACTGGGCGCCACCAACCTGGCCGACGTGGCCGCCAGCGCCGGCGGCCCGCCCTACCCGCCCGCCGTGCGCCGACGCCGGATCGCCCTTCACACCTCCGCGAACGCCAAGACCACGCAGGAAGCAAGGAACGCATGACCGACGAACTCGTCGTCGCCGGGCTCGAGGTGAGCATCGGGGGCAAGAAGATCCTGAAGGGGCTCGACCTGACCGTGCGCCAGGGAGAGGTGCACGCCCTGATGGGCCCGAACGGCTCGGGCAAGACCAGCCTGGCCTTCGCGCTCATGGGCCACCCCGACTACGTCGTCGACGCCGGCACCATCACCTGGCGAGGGCAGAATCTGCTCGCCGGGCCGACACCGCTCGGCATGTCGCCCGACAAGCGGGCGCGGATGGGCCTCTTCCTGGCGTTCCAGTATCCGAGCGCCATCCCGGGCGTCACGGTCGCGAGCTTCCTGCGCAACATCTACAACGCCATCCACCATCCGAAGCCGGCGGATGCCGATGGCGAGGCCTCGATCAGGTACACCGGCATCCCGCTCGCGAAGTTCCGCAAGCTGATGGAGGAGAAGATGACGCTCCTCCACATGGATCCCGGGTTCGCCGCGCGCTACGTGAACGAGGGGTTCAGCGGTGGCGAGAAGAAGCGCCTGGAGATGCTCCAGATGGCCGTCGTGGGGCCGGAGCTGGCGATCCTCGACGAGACCGATTCCGGGCTCGACATCGACGCCCTGCGGAACGTGGCCGATGGGATCAACGCCACCCTCTCGCCCGACATGGGCGTGCTGATGATCACCCATTACCAGCGCATGCTGAACTACGTGAAGCCCCAGTTCGTCCACGTCCTGCTGGACGGGCGCATCGTCATGTCGGGCGGCGAGGAGCTCAGCCACCAGCTCGAGGCGAACGGCTACGACTGGGTCCGCGAGCAGGTCGGCCTGCCGGCAGGCGTCGGCGACGAGGTCGCGGCATCCGAGCCGGTCGCACCGCACTAGCACCGGACGAATGGGGTTCGCAAGATTGGGGACGGCAGCGACACCGATGGCGATCGAGCAGGCAGCAACGGACGTCTTCGACGGCGCCGCGCTGCGTGCCGACTTTCCGGTCTTCGATCGACCGCACCGGTCCGGTCGGTCGCTCGTCTACCTCGATTCGGCGGCCTCGGCACCCAAGCCTCGGGCGGTCATCGAGGCGCTCTCCGATGCCTACGGCCACCACTACGCCAACGTGCACCGCGGGATCTACGAGCTGAGCGAGGACGCGACGGCCCGCTTCGAGGCCGCACGCCAGGCGCTGGCGCGCTTCATCGGCGCACCGAGCCACCGCGAGGTGGTGTTCGTCCGGAACGCGACGGAGGCCATCAACCTGGTGGCCTACAGCTGGGGCCGCACGAACCTGGCCGCAGGCGACCTGATCCTGTCGACCGAGATGGAGCACCACGCCAACCTGGTGCCGTGGCAACAGGCGGCCGCCGAGACAGGCGCGACGCTCGAGTACGTGGCCGTCACCGATGACGGCCGCCTCGACCTCGACGACCTCCGTCGCCGGCTGGGCAGGGCGCCGAAGCTGGTCGCGATCGGCCACGTCAGCAACGCGCTCGGCACCATCAACCCGGTCGCGGAGGTCAGCCGCATGGCGCACGAGGTCGGGGCGCTCGTCGTCCTCGACGCCGCGCAGAGCGTGCCCCACATGCCGGTCGACGTCGTCGAGCTCGGCGTCGACTTCCTCGCCCTGTCGGGGCACAAGATGCTGGGGCCGTCCGGCATCGGCGCGCTGTGGGCGCGGCGCGAGCTGCTCGAGGCGATGCCGCCCTTCCTGACTGGCGGCAGCATGATCAGCAAGGTGACGCTCGAGGGCGCCACCTGGGCGGAGGTGCCGCTGAAGTTCGAGGCCGGCACGCCGGCCATCGCCGAGGCCGCCGGGCTGCACGCTGCCATCGGCTACCTCGAGGCCATCGGCATGGCGAACGTGCGCGCCCACGAGCGCTTCCTGTTCGAGCGTGCATGGTCCGCGCTGGGGGCCATCGATGGCGTCCGGCTGTTGGGCCCGTCCTCGCCCGACGAGCACGCGGGCGTGATCAGCTTCGTGATCGACGGTGTCCACCCGCACGACGTGGCGACGATCCTCGACCGCCACGGCGTCGCCGTCCGGGCCGGGCACCACTGCGCGCAGCCGGTGATGGCGCGCTACGACCTGCCCGCCACCACGCGCGCCAGCTTCTACGTGTACAACGACACCGACGACATCGAGCGCCTGGTCGAGGGCATCGGTGCCACGCAGACGCTCTTCAGGGCTTCGTAGGGACCGATGGACAACCTGTACCGCGACTTCATCCTCGAGCACTACCGCGCGCCGCACAACAAGGGCGTGCTGGATCCGCACGACCTGCACTTCGCCGACTCGAACCCGACCTGCGGCGACGAGATGAGCATGACCCTGCGCCTCGACGCGTCGAAGCAGCGGGTCGACGACGTCGCCTTCGACGGGCGCGGCTGCGCCATCAGCCAGGCGTCGGCCTCGATCCTGACCGACGAGCTGCGCGGCATGAGCCTCGACGAGCTGCGCGCCATCGACCCGAAGGAGGTCGTCGGGAATCTCGGCGTCCCGATCGGCCCGGCGCGGCTGAAGTGCGCGCTCCTCTCGTACAAGGTCCTCCAGGGCGCCGTCATCGGCGCCGAGGCACGCTGGCCGGACGAGGCCGACGTCCTCGCCGGCGGATCGGCCCCCTAGCTTCGACCCAGGCAACAAGGAACCACGGAACACGACATGAACCACGACCACCCCACCTTCCGCGAGGTGAACGCGGCCGAGGCGCTGGCTCTCTCGCGCGAGGGCTACCGCGTCATCGACGTCCGCGAGCAATCCGAGTGGGACGCCGGGCACGTCGCGGACGCGACCCTGCTTCCGCTGGCCGACCTGTCGACCCGCATCGGCGACGTGGTGCCCGACACGACCACGCCTCTGCTGCTGCACTGCGCGGTCGGCGCCCGCTCGGCCCGCGCGGCCGGCCGGCTCGTCCAGCTCGGCTACACCGACGTGGTGAGCATGAAGGCCCCCTTGAGCCACTGGAAGGAGCAGGGCGGCGCGTGGGAAGAGCCGCAGCAGCTGCTGACGCCCGCCCAGCAGCAACGCTATTCGCGCCACCTCCTGATCCCGGAGGTCGGCCAGCAGGGCCAGCGCAAGCTGCTCGACGCGAAGGTGCTGCTCATCGGCGCAGGCGGCCTCGGCTCGCCGATCGCGCTCTACCTGGCCGCCTCGGGCGTGGGAACCATCGGCCTGGTGGACGACGATGTCGTCGACGAGTCGAACCTCCAGCGCCAGGTGCTGCACGGGGTCGATCGGCTCGGGATGCTGAAGGTCGACTCGGCTGAGCTGACGCTGCGCGGCCTGAACCCCGAGACGAAGGTGGTCAAGCATGTCGAGCGCCTGGACGCCGGCAACGTGGAGCGCCTCATCGGCGACTACGACGTCATCGTCGACGGCACCGACAACTTCGACACCCGCTACGTGCTCAACGACGCCGCGGTGGCACAGCGGAAGCCGGTCGTGCACGGCTCGATCTACCGCTGGGACGGCCAGGTCACGACCTTCGTGCCGTTCGAGGGACCCTGCTACCGCTGCATGTACCCGACCCAGCCGCCGGACGAGCTGGCGCCGGCGTGCAGCGTGGCCGGGGTGCTCGGTGTGCTGCCCGGCATGGTCGGCATGCTGCAGGCCAACGAGGTCATGAAGCTGCTGCTCGGCGTGGGGGAGACGCTGGCCGGCCGGCTGCTGATGCTCGACGCCCTGGGCACGACCTTCGACGAGGTGCGCATCTGGCGCGACCCAGCGTGCCCGACCTGCGGCGAGGGCGTTGCCGGAGCGGTCGACTCGGGTGCGGTCCAGGTCGCTGCCGGAGCATGAACGCTCACCTCAGCCTTCAGTCCGAGGGAACCCCATGAGCACCGTCCGCATCCCCCCGGTCCTGCGCGAGAACACTGGCGGCAGCCGCAGCGTGGACGTCTCGGGCGACACCGTGGCCGAGGCGCTCGACGACCTGTTCGCCAGGCACCCGGCGCTGCGCGACCGGGTGACCGAGGGCGGCGCGCTCTCCAGCTTCGTCAACGTCTACGTCAACGATCGCGACGTGCGCTACCGTGAGGGCCTGGCAACCGCGATCGGCGCCGACGACACGATCATCCTCCTGCCCGCCATGGCCGGAGGCGCACGCTAGGCCGATGCCGGCCACGGTCGGCGCGGTCACGGATCTCATCGCCGCCATCGGCAATACGCCGATGGTCGAGCTGCGGCGCCTGGCGCCGCACCGAGGCGTCCGCCTGTACGCCAAGCTGGAGGGCAACAACCCGACCGGCAGCGTGAAGGATCGCGTCGCGCGCGCCATGATCGAGTCGGCCATCGCCGACGGCTCGCTCAGCCCCGGCCAGACGATCCTGGAGCCATCGAGCGGCAATACCGGAATCAGCCTGGCCATGATCGGTGCGCGCCTGGGCCACCCGGTGCGGATCGTGATGCCGGACAACACGACCGCCGAGCGCGAGCAGCTCATTCGGCTGTTCGGTGCCGAGATCGTCCATTCGCCGGGTGCGGAGGGCTCGAACGGGGCCATCCGCCTGGCACAGTCGCTGGCCGATGCGGATCGGTCCCTGTTCATGCCGTTCCAGTACGGCAACCAGGCGAATCCGCGCGTCCACGAGGAGACGACCGGCCCCGAGATCCTCGAGCAGGTGCCGGAGATCGACGCCTTCGTGGCCGGCCTCGGGACGGGCGGCACGCTGACCGGCGTGGGGCGCTTCCTGAAGCGGGCGAAGCCCGGCGTGCGCATCGTGGCCGCGGAGCCGATGCCCGGCGAGCGCGTGCACGGCCTGCGCTCCCTCGAGGACGGGTTCGTGCCGCCGGTCCTCGACGCATCGGTCCTGGATGACCGGTTCCTGGTCACGAATCGGGACGCGGTCGTCGGCCTGCGGCGGCTCATGCGCGAGGAAGGCATCTTCGCGGGTCTCTCTTGCGGCGCGGCCCTGGCGGTTGCTGTCCGCGTGGCACGCGAGATGACGTCGGGCGCGGTGGTCGTCCTCCTCGCCGACGCCGGCTGGAAGTATCTCTCGGCCGACCTGTGGAGCCGCGACCTCGACGAGCTTGAGGACGAGCTGGAGGGTTCGCTGCTGTGGTAGCCGAACGCCTGGTCCTCCCCCGCTCCATCGCCACGGAGCTGCTGGCGCATGCCCGGTCGGAGCTCCCGAACGAGGCCTGCGGCCTGCTGGCCGGCGACCTCGCGTCGGGGACGGCCACCCGGTATCTGCCGGCCCGCAACGCTGAGGCAAGCCCGCTGCGCTACACCGTGCATCCGAACGACCTCGTGCGGATCGTCTTCGACATCGAGGACGCGGGCGAGGACCTCATCGGCATCTTCCACTCGCACACCCACACCCCGGCTGTCCCGTCGCCCACCGACCTGCGCAGCGCGCAGTACCCCGACACGTTCTACCTCCTCGCGACGCTGGCCGATCCCGACGCGCCGCCGGACTCGGCCCTTCGAGCGTGGCGCATCACCGACGCCGCAAGCCGCGAGGTGCCGCTGCGGGTCGAGGGGACCTAGCAGCCCAGCCTCTGCTCCGAGACGATCACGCCGCCGGCCGCGTCGAGCGTCACCTCGACGCGACACGACCCCTCCTCGCCGCCGGATCGGTAGCTGGCCACGAACCTTCCGGCGTCGGGGGGTGGCAGCCACTTGACACCGGTCAGCAGCATGCCCGCCAGGCTCCCGCCGGCGTCCAGCGAGCGCACCAGCTCATCGACGGCGACCGGCACCTCGGCGGGGAGCGAGCGCAGCTCCGCGCTGACGACCTCGACCGAACCGGATGCCGGCGAGACCGCGAACACCCAGAGGTCGTCGCCGGTCATGCCGTCCCGTATCCCGGCGATCTCCAGCGTGCAGGTCTCGGGCCCGCACGAGCCGCCGGCCGCCGTGGTCGTCCATGGCAGGCCGTCGAAGGTCCAGATGGCGCCGGCCAGGGCGCCGGCGATTGCATCGGTCTCGATCTCGTCCGGCACGCCGCCCGGTCGTCGTGACTCGCGCATCACCGCGAGCAGGGTGGCGGCGTCGAGCGGCCGGCCAGGCTCGGGCAGCGCGATGCCGGGCGGACTGGTCGGGGTGCCGTCGTCATCGGTCGGCGATACGACGACGGTCGACGATGGGGAACTGGTCGGTGTGGCCGACGGCGCCGCCACCGTGCAGCCGGTGGCCATCACGATCAGCGCCAGACCGAGCCGCGCCCTCTCAGTCGAAGGCACGGTGCAGGAAGGCGGCCATCTGCTCCCGCGTGACGCCGGCCAGCGGACAGTAGAGCCGCGGTGGCCCGCACCCGGTGGTGATGCCCGCGGTGGCCATGGCGTTGATCGCGGGCTGGTGGACCGATTGGTCGTCGTCGTCGAAATGATTGACGCCCGATGGCGGCAGGCCCAGCGCGCGTGCGAGGAAGCTCGCCATCTCCTCGCGGCTCACGGACTGCTGCGGGCAGTAGCGTCGCGGACCGCAGCCATTCGTGACGCCGGCAGCCGCCAGCGCGTTGATCGCCGGCTCGTGGATCGAATGGTCGTCGTCATCGAAGTAGTCGGTGCTCGTCGGAGGCAGTCCCCGCGCACGGGTCAGGAAGCTGGCCATCTCCTCGCGGCTGACCAGCGACAGCGGGCAGTAGCGCTGGGGCGCGCACCCCGTCGTGATTCCCTGCTGGGTCAGCCACAGGATGTTGGTGTAGAAGGCGGAGGCGTCGGTATCCGCGTACGGGCTCGTCAGCGCCCAGGCCAGGCCATACGGCTCAACGGAGGTGTCCATCCGGGCGTGGCGCACCTCGATCCGCATGTTGCCGGTCGACGGCGCGACGAAGCTCACCGCCTCGTACGGGTTGTCGAAGCTGAACGAGCCCATCACGGCCCCGTTCGGACCGATGATGCGGAGATCGAGATCGGAGGCGAGGACATCGGCCTTGCCGAGGTTCGAGCTGCCCGACGTGTGGCTGCTCCAGGCCAGCGCCACCCGAATCGACTGACCGGCGACGACCGGAACGTTCCGGACGGCAACCTCGCCCGGGTGCATGGCGGCGATGGTGTACCCGCCGTACGGCCCGGCGCTCAGCACGCGGTTCGCCCACAGCGCCGATGCCGTGCCGACCCCCTCATGGTCGGCGTTGATCGATCCGTCCGGCATCGGGGTCCGCAGCAGCGCCCCGGCCATCAGGATCGCGCGCGTCGCTTCGGGCACGAGCGCGAGCGACGGGGCGCGACCGATCAGCTGCGCGGCGATGCCGGCCACGATCGGGCTGGCGATGCTGGTGCCGTCGCCGGTGATCCCGTTCGCCGTCCGCACGCTCACGGCCGGCGCGGAGAGGTTCGGCTTGTTGAAGTCGCCGTTCGGGTTCCACGCGGTGCCGGGTGGGTCGTGGTAGTTCGCGCCGTTCGAGCCGGGGACGTACCACAGGATGTCGTCGCCCCTGCCGCCCGAGTTGCGGTCGTTCACGCCTCCGACGGTCAGGACGTTGTAGCCGGTGCCCGGGGAGACGACGTTCCAGTTGCCGAAGGTGGTGAGGTTCCCGGCCGCCGCCACGACGAGCCTCCCGTCCTCCCAGCCGATGGAGTCGAAGTACCGGCGGGCCTCCTCGGCCCCGGTGGCGGTGTCCTGGCCGAGGCTGACATTGACGACGTCGGCGTCCCCCGCGGCGGGCGAGACCGCCCAGTCGGCGGCCGCGATGATGGCTCGGTCGGTGGCGAGGCCCGGCACGTAGCCTCCCGTGCTGGCCGAGACGATGCCGGCGGCCGGCGCGACGCCCGGGAACGTCCCGTTCTGGCTGGCGATGGCGCCGGCCACCCAGGTGGGGTGGATGTGGGTCGGAGTCGCGCCTGTCGTGCTGCCCACGGCGACGACCTTGCCTGCCAGGTCCCCTGTGGCGGCGACGTTGTGATACTCGACGACCGCCACCCGTACCCCCGCGCCCTGGTCACCTCCGCCGCTCGTCCAGTCGGCTCCGACGGTTGGTCCGGCCGACGACATCGAGGTGCGCCACTCGGACTCCAGGCCGAGGCTGAGGACTGCTGGGAGCGCGGCAACGGTCTCGACCGCGGCGGGTGGGAGATCGACGTAGACGAGGGGCGCGGACGTGCTCACGTAGGCAACCGATCCTCCGGCTGCCTCCACCTCGCCGCGCAGCGACTCGGCCCCCGCGGCGTACACCGCCTGCCGTGCCTGCCACAGCTCGCTCCTCAGCGCACGGGCCTGCTCGATGGACGCGACGAGGGGCCGCATCCCGTACCAGGTGAGCTCGGGGTGCGCGTCGCGAATCCCCGCCTCGACCGCGGACAGGTCGACGTCGAGCCACACCGCGACGGGCAGCAGCGTTCCGGGCGCGGTGGCGGCGGCCACTGCGGCACGCAGCGGCATATCGGCCTTGCGGTCGAGGGGCGGTATGGCCGCCTCCGCCCTGGCGACCGCTTCGCCCAGCGCAGCCGCGCCACCGAGCGTCCCATCGGACAGCTGGTAGACGGGGTGGATCTCGCCGGTCCGGCGGTCCACCAGTTTCGCCGCCCAACCGGCCGTTCCATCGGCGGCCGCGCCGGTCGTCTCGTACACGAGCTCGAAGTCGGACGGATCACCGCCGAGTTGGGCCACCAACTGGTCCTGCGCCCGCCGCTCCGGATCCGCGGCTCGCACCGTGGTCGGGGGCAGCAGACCGCCGAGGACGAGGACCGCGAGCGCGGCGAGCGCCAGTCCCCGATCCCGCCCGTTGCATCGCATACTGTACGGTGCCTCCCGCCGTTTCGGCCTTCGTATGACAGTGTCACACAGCCGTGGTGGCCAATGTTCGATGTCGTCGAGGTCGCGTCAATGGCCCATCGGTGTAGGCTTCGGGCATGACCACCGCCGCGCCGACCGCGTTGCGATTCGCGTCGTCCGTCCACCGAGACCGCATGTCGCGTGCCGCGGGAGCGGCCGCCGAGCGCGGCGTCGACGCGCTGCTGATCACCCCATCGCCGGACTACGCCTACCTTCTCGGCTACCGGGCGCCGGCGATGGAACGGCTCACCTGCCTGATCGTGCCGGCCGAGGGCGAGGCGGTCCTGCTCCTGCCGCGCCTCGAAGAGCCCCTGGCTCGCCACGAGCTCGGTGAGCTGGTCGACGAGATCGCCATCGTGCCGTGGGACGAGACCGACGACCCGATCCGCCTGGTGCAGACCATCGTGTCGGGATCGCTGCGCGTGGCGCTGCAGGACCAGATGTGGGCGCGCTTCGCGCTTCGCCTGCGTGCCGCGCTCGATCCGGCGCAGCTCGTCGAGGCGGGTCCCACCATGAGCGCCCTGCGGCGAGTGAAGAGCGCGGAGGAGGTCGACCGCCTGCGCTCCGCCGCCTCGGCCGCCGATGCCGCCATGGCCACCGTCGTCGGCGAGCGCCTCTCCGGCCGCACCGAGGCAGAGGTGAGCCGCCACATCCGTGAGGTCCTCATCGCGCAGGGCCACGACGATGCCGGCTTCGCGATCGTCGCTTCGGGACCGAACTCGGCCAGCCCGCACCACGAGGCCGGCGAGCGGGTGATCCAGCCCGGCGACGCGATCGTGCTCGACATCGGCGGCACGCGCGCCGGCTACTGCTCCGACACGAGCCGCACCGCCTTCGTCGGCCGGCCCGACCCGGAGTTCGCCGCGCTGTACGCCGTGCTGCGGGAGGCCCAGGCGGCCGCGTGCGACGCGGTGCGGCCCGGCGTTCCCTGCGGCGAGATCGACGGCATCGCGCGGAGGATCATCGACGAGGCCGGCTACGGGGAGGGGTTCATCCATCGCACCGGTCACGGGATCGGCATGGAGACGCACGAGGAGCCGTACATCGTCGCCTCCAACCCCGAGCCGCTCCAGGCGGGACACGCGTTCAGCGTCGAGCCGGGGATCTACCTGCGCGACACGTGGGGCGCCCGGATCGAGGACATCGTGGTCTGCACCGACGACGGCGGCGAACGCCTCAACACCACCTCGACCGAGCTGTACGTCGTCGAGTAGGCCCGTGCCCCGAGGCTAGCGGCCTTCTCGGTAGGAGCTGACCAGGGCCACCAGCACCTGGTCGATGGCCGCATTTGCCTCGTGGAAGGCCGCCGTCACGTCGGCGACGTCCGCGGACCGCTTGCGGAGATGGCCGACGATCGCGTCGAGCACAGGCGAGCGGAAGAAGAGGAACGCCTCCACCGTCTCGGCCAGCGAGAGGCCGGCTCGCGACGCCTCGCCACCGTACAGCCCGCCCATCTTCTCGGCCTCCTCGAGCAGCAGCTGCCGCTCGGCCCGCTTCGTGGCCGCGACGTACTCGACGACGAGCTCGAAGGTGCGCTGGCCCCATCGCCGGAACTCGTCGCGCTCCTCCGCCGACAGTCGCGCCTGCCACGGCTGGCCCGCATACCCCGTGCGCGCCATGCGCCGATGGAGCTCGCCGGCCATGGTGCGCGTCGAGTCCGTCAGACGCACGACGTCGTAGTGCTGGCGCCGCGGCGCGTTGACCATGGCCTCCAGGCTGGAGCGCAGGAAGCGCCGATGACCCCCCGGGGTCTGGTAGCTCTGGACCTTGCCCGAGTCCGCCCAGCGCCGGAGCGTGTCGTGGCCGACGCCGACGAGTCGGGAGGCCGCGCCCATCGGTACCCAGGGATCGTCCGGCATGCTCACTCGCCGCGCAGGTCGGTGCCTCGCATGGCGCCGAGCTGGGCCCACAGGTGAACGAGCGAGACCAGCCCGGCGCGCACGTTGCGCAGGCTGATCCACTCGTTCGGCGCGTGGAAGTTGCCGGTCGGGTTGGCGAACCCGACCATGAGCGTCTTCAGACCAAGCTGCTCGTCGAGGGCAGCGACGACCGGGATCGATCCGCCTGAGCGCTGGTACAGCGGTGGCTTGCCGAAGCCCGCCTCGAGCGAGCGCGCGGCCGGGCCGATGCCGGGATGGTCGAGCGGCGTGATGGCTGGGGCGCCGCCATGGATGATGCGAACCTCGACCCGCACCGTGGGCGGAGCGATGGCCTCCAGGTGGGCCTGCATGGCGGTCTCGATCTCGCGGTAGTCCTGGTCGGGCACCAGGCGCGTGCTGATCTTGGCGGCCGCCCAGGCCGGGATGATCGTCTTGGCGCCCTCGCCGGCATAGCCGCCCCAGATGCCGTTGATATCGAAGGTCGGCCGCGCCGAGAGCCGCTCGAGCAGGCTGATGTCCCGTTCCCCATCCATGGCGGCCGGGACGCCGGTCTCGTCGCGCCATGCGGTCTCGTCGAACGGCAGCGCCGCGTAGGCGGCGTGCTCCTCGTCGGTCAGGTCGCGGACGCGGTCGTAGAAGCCGGGCAGCGTGATGCGGCCGTTCGCATCGGTCAGCGAGGCGAGCATGCGGACGAGGACGTTGGCCGGGTTGTCCACCCCGCCGCCGTACTGCCCGGAGTGGACGTCCTGGCGAGGGCCGTGCACGCGGACCTCCCAGTAGGCGATGCCGCGCAGCCCGTAGCCGATGGCCGGCGTGCCGTCGTCGTCGAACGTGTCGCCGTCGGACACGACGCACACGTCGGCCGCCAGCAGGTCGGCGTGATCGGCGATGAACTGCTCGATCGGCTCCGAGCCGACCTCCTCGTCGCCCTCGAAGAAGAAGCGCAGGTTCACGGGGAGGCGCCCGGCGGTTCGCATCCAGGCCTCGACCGCCTTGAGGTGCATGAAGAGCTGGCCCTTGTCGTCGCCGGCGCCGCGGGCGTAGACGCGGTCGTTCTCGTGGCGCGGGTCGAACGGCGGCCGCACCCACTCCTCGAGCGGATCCACGGGCTGGACGTCGTAATGGCAGTAGACGAGGACGGTGGGTGCGTCGTCGCCGGCATGCATCCACTCGGCCGTCACGATCGGATGGTGGGTCGTCTCGTGAATGGTGGCGCGCTCGACCCCCACCCGCGTCAGCTCGTCCACGATCCACTGCGCGGTACGGCGCACCTGTCCCGCGCGCTCGGGATCGGCGCTGATGCTCTCGATGCGCAGGAGCTCGTCGAGCTGTTCCAGGTGCTCGGCATCGTGCTCGCGGAGGTAGACGACCGCGGCCTCGGTGGCCGCCGCCGTGTCGGTCTGCTGGCTTGTCATGACCGCCCATGGTAGCGGCGGCCGGCGGGGCGATGCTCGCGCGCAACCGAATCGGGATGCGCGGCGTCTGTCGCGCGATGAGATCCCGAACCGGCGCCCCGCCGCGCTAGGTGAACGTGCCGAGCACGAATCCGACGAAGAAGACGAACGCCAGCGCCGGCATCAGGCTGGCGTAGCGCAGGAAGGCCGGCCAACCGGCGCCGCCCACGAAGGCATACGCCGGGATGGCGATCGGAAAGAGCAGCACCGCCGCCGACCAGGCAATCCGCGATCGGACGCCGAGGTCGGGGCGCTCCTGCACGTCGAGCCAGTAGGCCGCGATCATCAGGAAGCCGCCAACGGCGAGCACGACGAACAGGGCCCAGATCACGGGGAGCATGACGGACCGATGCTACCCGCGCGACGCCCGGGTCGCTACGAGCCGGACCGCCTGCGCGCGACGTCGTCGGCGCCGTTGAGCAGGTCGGTCAGGAACGAAAGCGGCCGGCGGCGAGGCAGGCGTGGCTCCTCGGCCGGCAGCAGCTCGGCCAGCGCGTCCCGGATGCGGGCGTCCAGCGCGGCGCGGGCCCCGCGACCGCGGACGGCTTCGGTCGGGAGCGCAGGCCCGAACCGAACCTCGACCGTCTTCCGGAACCACAGGTCGGTGGAGCCCACGATGGCGCACGGCACGACCGGCACTCCGGAGGTGACGGCGAAGGCGGCGGCGCCGTCCTCGAACGGCAGGAGCTCAGTCTCCTTGAAGCCGATGCGTCCCTCGGCGAAGATGCCGAGCACGCCATCGGCCTCGAAGACGCGACGTACCGCGCGGACCGCCGAGGTCAGCGTCGTCTTCTCCGGGTTGTAGGGGATGACGCCCCCGAGATAGGCCATGAGCCGGTTCTTGAATCCGCGGCTGAAGTCCGCCTCTTTCGGCCCGAACCAGGTGATGCGTGGCTCGATCGGCACCACCGACAGCACCAGCATCGGGTCGAAGCCGTTGTGGTGGTTGACGACGAGCTGGAACGGTGGATCGGGCCACCCCTCGAGTCCCGCGGCGCGCACGTCGAACAGCGTGCGCACCAGGACCCGGTTGACGCCCCACATCAGCCGATAGCGGGTCGTGACCGCCACCGACAGCTCGCGCGGCCCCGTGCGCCGCGCGCGCTCGGTCGCTTCGGTGCGCATGCCGTCAGGCGGCTGAGGCGGAGACGAGCGTCGGCTCGAGCTCGCGGCGCCTGGGATCGACCCGTGTCAACGCCACGCCGGCGAGGAGCAGGAAGACCGCAGCCACCATCATCGCTGCTCGCGGCCCGAGTCCCAGCTCGATGCGAGAGAACGTGTCGAGCGTGAGGCCCGCCACGAACAGGTACACCGGTCCGGCGGCGGCGGTGCCGGCATTCAGGATGCCCATGTACCGTCCCGTCGTCTCCTTGGGGATCACGTCGGTCATGAGCGCCCAGTCGACCGACAGGAAGATCCCGGCCCCGAGGCCGAACGGCAGGAAGGAGGCGACCGCAAGCGCCGGGTTCGGCGCCAGTGCGACGCCGGCCATGCCGAGAGCCGCTACCACACAGGCCAGGTAGATCATCGGCTTGCGTCCGAACCGATCCGACAGCCTCCCACCCGGCACGGCGGCCGCCGCCGTGGCCACCCCCACGATGATCGTGCCGAGGAAGAGCGTTCCGGCGGCCGCGTCGCGCTCGAGACCATGCGTGCGGCCGAAGTAGGCCAGGCCGAGCGAGGTCGAGGCGATGGCGCCCAGGAAGAGCAGCCGGACGAGCAGCAGCCACAGCACGTTGCGCTCGCGCAGGACATCGGCGCCCCAGGCCGATCGCGCGACCTGCCACCATGTGCCCGGGCGCGGTGCGGCGGCGGTTCCCTCATGCACCGTGCGCACCAGCACGATCATGGTCGCCAACTCGATGATCCCGAGCGCGACCGTCGCGATCCACAGGTTGTTCATCACGATCCCGAGCGTCCCGACCCCGACGCCGGCGATGCGCCCGAGCACGAGCATCAGGCCCATGAGCCCGCTGGCCAGTCCGACCTGCCTGGCCGGGACGAGATCCGGGACGTAGCCCTGGAACGGACCCTGCGCGAAGTTCGAGCTGAACTGCAGCAGGACCATGAAGACGAGCAGCACGAGGAAGTCCTGCGAGCTGGCGACGCCGACGAGGAACACGACATCGAGCAGGGAGCCGATGACGATGAACGGCTTGCGCCGCCCCCAGCGCGTGATCGTGTAGTCGCTGATGATCCCGACCGTCGGCTGGACCACGATGGCCATGATCACCGCCGCGGCGCTGATGATCGCGAAGCGGAACCCGAAATCGTCGGGATAGGACTGCTCGAGGCGGTACGGGATGATCGCCCCGTCGAGGCCGCCCCAGATGATCGAGATCCCGAACCAATAGACGGATAGCTGGATCAGGTGCGCCAGCGGCAGGGCGCGCGTCGCCGCAGCGCCTGGCGCAGGCCCGGACTCGGCATGCATCGGTGGTCGTGACCTCGGTCGTCTCGCATCCGGCAGCGTACGTGGTCCGCGCCGGTTGGCGCGAGGCTACACGCGCACCACTGCGGCCGAACTGCGGTAGCTCGCGACTGTGCCGGAGGCAGCCCACCCGACGATCGGCGCTAGAATCGGCGCGTGATCGACCCCGTCGCCTTCGAGTTCGGCCCGCTCCAGCTGCACTGGTACGGGATCATCATCGCCGGCGCCGTGCTGATCGCCGGCCTGCTCGGCACGCGCGTGGCCGCCTCGCTGGGTGAGGACCCGGAGCATGGATGGTCGATGCTCCTCCTCGTCATGGTGCTCGGCATCATCGGCGCGCGGATCTACCACGTCATTCACCTCTGGGGCGACGTGTACAGCAGCGACCCGCTTCTGATCCCGCAGATCTGGAACGGGGGTCTCGGCATTCCGGGCGGCGTGGCCGGCGGCGCGCTCGGCATCTTTCTGTACACCCGCTCGAACCGGCTCAACACGGCACGCTGGATGGACATCTTCGCGCCGTCACTGCTGCTGGGCCAGGTGATCGGCCGCCTCGGCAACTTCGTGAACCAGGAGCTCTACGGCCCGCCGACCTCGCTGTGCGGCATCGAATTCCCGCCCTGCCTGCCGTTCGGGATCCAGATCGACGCCGCGCACAGAGCCGGCACGCCGTGGACGGTCGACGCCTATCCGGTCGAGACGACCCAGTTCGTGCCGCTCTTCGCGTACGAGATGGTGCTCAATTTCATCGGCATGCTCGTCCTGCTGGTCGTCATCCGCCGCTTCGGACCGCGCCTGTTCGCCGGTGACCTGGTGCTCATGTACTTCATGTGGTACGGCGCCGTCCGCACCTTCCTCGAGATGTACCGCGTGGAGAACTGGACGATCCTGGGCGTGCCGACGGCCATGTGGGTCGGCATCGTTGCCTTCATTCTCGCCGGCGCCTGGCTCGTCTACCGCCACCGCCGCGGCTGGGGCTCGCCGTTGATCAGGCCGGCCGACGAGCGCGAGCCCGACGCTCCGCCGCCGCAGGCCCACCCGGAGGCCACCACTGGCTGAGCGGCCGGTCGGGAGGATCCTGCCCGATGTGAGCGCCGCCATCGGGCACACGCCGCTCGTCGCGCTCGACCGGCTGGCCGCAGGCGTGCGGCCGAGGATCGTCGGCAAGCTCGAGCACATGAACCCCGGCGGCTCGGTCAAGGACCGCATCGCGCTGCCGATGATCGAGGCCGCCGAGCGGGCCGGCCTCCTGAAGCCAGGCGGGGTGATCGTGGAGCCGACGAGCGGCAATACCGGCGTCGGGCTGGCCATGGCCGCCGCCGTCAAGGGCTATCGGTGCATCTTCGTCATGGCCGACAAGCAGTCGGAGGAGAAGCGCGCCCTGCTGCGTGCCTACGGTGCCGAGGTGGTCGTCTGTCCGACCGACGTCGCGCCCGACGACGAACGCTCCTACTACCGCGTCTCGGACCGCCTGGCGCGTGAGACGCCGGGGGGGTGGAAGCCAGATCAGTACACGAACGAGGCGAATCCGGCGGCCCACTATGCGACGACCGGCCCCGAGATCTGGGAGGCCACCGAGGGACGGGTCACCCACTTCGTCGTGGCGCTGGGAACCGGCGGCACGGTGTCCGGCGCGGGCCGATTCCTCAGGGAGCGCGACGTCGTGATCGTGGGGGCAGACCCCGCGGGTTCCGTGTACTCGGGCGCAACGCCGCATCCGTACCTGACCGAGGGCATCGGCGAGGACTTCTGGCCGGCCACCTACGATGCGAGGATCTGCGACATCGTGGTGCAGGTCAGCGATCGCGACACGATGCTCACCGCGCGCCTGGCCACCGCCCGCGAGGGCATCCTGATGGGCGAGTCGTCCGGGACCGCGCTGTGGGCGGCGCTGCAGGTGGCGCGCGACCTCGACGATCCGGACGCGCTGTACGTGGTCCTGCTCCCGGACTCGGGGCGCAATTACGTCGGCAAGCTCTACAGCGATGACTGGCTGCGCGAGCGCGGCCTCCTCGGCGCCGATGAGCGGGTCTCTGACTACGACTGGCGCGCGACACGAGCCGAGGTGGTGCTGCGCGGCGGAGAGATTCCGCAGCCGCCTCGCTGACGGGTCCAGTGCCGCCGCGCCGGTCGGCGGCGCCAACTCGGCACCAGCGACGTGAGTCCGTGCTCCACGCAGCCCTCGTGCCTGTGCGGCGCCGCTGGGCGGTGGTTCGCGGCGCGCGAAGTGTCTGCGGCTCAGTTACCGCCGCTGAGCGGCGACCGGATGGTTCAGGCGCTTCCCGGCGACCAGCGGTCCCGGGCGTCGGGCTCCTCGTCGCGGTATACGCAGCCGGAGTGTGCGACGCGGCCACCCGTCTCGTCGGCCATCCACGCCTCGCCGGGACCGATCGGGTCGTTGCAGAGCGCGCACGTCTGCTGCGGCTGCTCCATGCCGTCACGATACGCCCCGAAAGCGCATCGGTCCATCACCGGCCGGCTGACGAGGGTACGGCGGCGGAGTAGAGTGGGCGCCTCATCAGGAAGGCGGTGTGAGCGTCATGACGCAGATTGCCGACCCACAGCCAGAGGTCGCGTCGGCCGGGCTGGATCGGGTCAACCACTGGATCAACGGAGCTCGCGTGGCGGGCAGCAGCGGCCGCAGCGGGCCGGTCTACAACCCCGCCACCGGGCAGGTCGCGCGCGAGGTCGAATTCGCATCGCTCGAAGAGGTCGACGCTGCCGTCGCCGCGGCCCACGCGGCCTTTCCGGCCTGGCGCGCGACGAGCATCAGCAAGCGGACCGAGATCATGTTCCGCATCCGCAACCTGGTCGAGCAGCACCGCGAGGAGCTCGCGGCGCACCTGACCCGCGAGCACGGCAAGGTGCGAAGCGACGCGCTGGGCGAGGTGGCCCGCGGCCTCGAGAACCTCGAGTTCGCGACCGGCATCCCGCACCTGCTCAAGGGCGGCTTCTCCGAGCAGGTCAGCACCGGCATCGACGTCTACCAGATCCGCCAGCCGCTCGGCGTGGTGGCCGGCATCACGCCGTTCAACTTCCCGGCCATGGTGCCGATGTGGATGTTCGCCAACGCCATCGCCTGCGGCAACACCTTCATCCTGAAGCCGTCCGAGAAGGACCCGTCCGCATCGGTCCACCTCGGGGAGCTGCTGAAGGAGGCCGGCGTCCCCGACGGCGTCTTCAACGTCGTGCACGGCGACAAGGTCGCGGTCGACGGCATCCTCGAGCACCCCGACATCGCAGCGGTTTCCTTCGTGGGCTCGACGCCGATCGCGCGCTACATCTACGAGACCGGCACGGCGCACGGCAAGCGGGTGCAGGCGCTCGGCGGCGCCAAGAACCACATGGTCGTCCTGCCCGACGCCGACATCGACATGGCCGCCGATGCGGCCGTCTCTGCCGCCTACGGGTCCGCCGGCGAGCGGTGCATGGCGATCTCGGTCGTGGTCGCGGTCGGCGACGTCGCCGATCCGCTCGTCGCCGCGATCGAGGAGCGGCTGCCCAGGATCAAGGTCGGGCCCGGCAACGAGGAGGGCTCGGAGATGGGCCCGCTCATCACCCGTGAGCACCGCGACAAGGTCGCGACCTACCTCGATTCCGGTCCCGCGCAGGGCGCCACGCTCCGCGTGGATGGGCGGCAGCATGTCCTCTACAGCGAGTCGGAGGGTTTCTTCCTGGGGGTGAGCCTGCTGGACAACGTGACGCCGGAGATGGAGTGCTACCGCAACGAGATCTTCGGCCCGGTGCTGGAGGTCGTGCGTGCGCACGACTACCCCGAGGCGCTGAGGATCGTGAACGACAACCCGTACGGCAACGGCACCGCCATCTTCACCCGCGACGGCGGCGCGGCGCGCCAGTACCAGTTCGACGTCAACGTCGGCATGGTCGGGCTCAACGTGCCGATTCCGGTGCCGGTGTCCTACTACAGCTTCGGCGGCTGGAAGGCGTCGCTGTTCGGCGACATCCACATGTACGGGCCCGAGGGGATCCAGTTCTACACGCGCGGCAAGGTCGTCACCGCCCGCTGGCCGGATCCGGGCAC
>CAYVCE010000134.1:0-3695 GCA_964449915.1 uncultured Steroidobacteraceae bacterium
CTCGGCGCTCGCCGCTGGTCGCCTACGCGTGGAGCGGGTTCACGCGCTCCGGATCGATGCCCAGCTCGCCGATGGCGCGCTTCAGCTCGTCCGGCGTCGACCGGCCGTCGAGGCACAGCGAGTAGAGCGCCGCGTAGGCGATGTGCTCCGCGTTGACCTCGAAGTGGGTGCGCAGCGCCTCGCGCGTATCGGAGCGGCCGAAGCCATCGGTGCCGAGCACGGTGTAGGGGCGGTCGATCCAGCGCGCCACCATGTCGGGCACCGCCTTCATGTAGTCCGTGGCGGCCACGATCGGTCCGCTGGTCGGATCCAGGCATTGGCGGACGTACGGGACGCGTGGCTCGACGTCGGGGTGGAGGCGGTTCCAGCGCTCGACCTCGAGCGCCTCGTTGCGCAGCTGCTGGAAGCTCGTGGCGCTCCAGATGTCGGCCGCGACGCCGAAGCGCTCGCGGAGGATGTCCTGCGCCCTGATCGCCTGCAGCAGGATCGGGCCCGACGCGAGGATCTGGACGCGGCGTTCGCCCTCGGACCCCTCACTGAGCCGATACAGGCCGCGGATGATGCCGTCATCGGCACCGTCCGGCCTGGCCGGCATCGCCCAGTTCTCGTTGTAGAGGGTGACGTAGTAGAAGACGTCCTCGCCGCGCTCGCCGTACATGCGGTCGATCCCTTCGCGCACGACCACCGCCAGCTCGTAGGCGAAGGCCGGGTCGTAGGCGAGGATGTTCGGGATGGTGCTGGCAAGCACGTGCGAGTGCCCGTCGTCGTGCTGGAGGCCCTCGCCGGTCAGCGTCGTGCGACCCGCGGTGGCGCCCATCATGAAGCCGCGGCCGCGCGCGTCGCCGAAGGCCCAGACCTGGTCGCCGGTGCGCTGCATGCCGAACATCGAGTAGAACGTGTAGAACGGCACCATCGGCTGGCCCCAGGTGGCGTAGGCGGTGCCGGCGGCCTGGAAGGAGGCCATCGAGCCGGCCTCGGTGATGCCCTCCTCGAGGAGCTGGCCGTCTTTCTTCTCGATGTAGCTGAGCAGCAGCTCGGCGTCGACCGGGGTGTAGCGCTGGCCGAGCGGGTTGTAGATCCCGACCTCCTTGAACAGGGGGTCCATGCCGAAGGTGCGTGCCTCGTCGGGGATGATCGGCACGATGCGCCGACCGATCTGCGGGTCGCGGACGAGGTTGCGGACCATGCGGCTGAAGGCCATGGTCGTGCTGGCCGGCCGATCCGACCCGGTGAAGAACTCGTCGAACACGGCGTCCTGCGGCGCCGGCAGCGGCTTCCGGACCACCGTGCGCCTGGGGAGCGATCCGCCGAGCAGCCGTCGCCGCTCGAGCATGTACTGGATCTCCGGCGCATCCGGGCCGGGGTGGTAGTAGGGCGCCTCCTTGAGCCGGTCGTCGGGGATCGGCAGCTCGAGGCGGTCGCGGAAGATCCTCAGCTCGTCGGCGGTCAGCTTCTTGGCCTGGTGGGTCACGTTGCGGCCCTCGATCCCGGGGCCGAGCGTCCAGCCCTTCACCGTCTTGGCCAGGATCACGGTCGGCGCGCCCTTGTGCCCGACCGCCGCCGCGTAGGCCGCGTGCACCTTGCGATAGTCGTGGCCGCCGCGCCGGAGCTTGGCCAGCTCGTCGTCGGAGAGGTGCTCGACGAGGGCCCGCAGGCGTGGATCGGGACCGAAGAAGTGCTCCCGGATGTAGGCGCCGTCGCTGACCGCCATGCGCTGGTAGTCGCCGTCGAGCGTGTCGTTCATCTTGGCCAGCAGGACGCCGTCCTTGTCGCGGGCCAGCAGATCGTCCCACTCGCGGGCCCAGATGACCTTGAGGACGTGCCAGCCCGCACCGCGGAAGAGCGCCTCCAGCTCCTGGATCACCTTGCCGTTGCCGCGCACCGGGCCGTCGAGGCGCTGCAGGTTGCAGTTGACGACGAACGTCAGGTTGTCGAGCCCCTCTCGGGCCGCGAGGCTCAGGCCGGCAACCGATTCCGGCTCGTCCATCTCCCCGTCGCCGAGGTAGGCCCACACGCGCGCCGGCGACGTGTCGGCGATACCCCGTGCCGCGAGGTAGCGGTTGAAGCGGGCCTGGTAGATGGCGGCAATCGGGCCGAGGCCCATGCTGACCGTCGGGAACTGCCAGAACTCGGGCATCAGCCGCGGATGCGGGTAGGAGGAGAGGCCGGTGGTGAGGGCCTCGCGCCGGAAGTGGTCGAGATGCTCCTCGGTGAGGCGTCCCTCCAGGAAGGCGCGGGCGTAGATGCCCGGCGCCGCGTGGCCCTGGAAGTAGACCTGGTCGCCCGGCCCGTCGTCCGAGCCGCGGAAGAAGTGGTTGAAGCCGACCTCGTACAGGCTTGCCGCGCTGGCGTAGGTCGAGAGATGCCCGCCGATGCCCTCGAACTGCGTGTTCGCGCGCAGCACCATGGCCAGCGCGTTCCAGCGGATGAGGCGGCGGATCTTGAGCTCCATCGCCTCGTCGCCGGGGAAGTACGGCTCCTGCTCGGGGCTGATGGTGTTGATGTAGCGCGTCTGGGTCAGCGTCGGCAGCCCGACCTGGAGCTGGCGCGCGCGCTTGAGGAGCTTGTAGATGATGAACCGTGCGCGCTCCGGGCCGGCCGCCTCGACGATGGCGTCGAGTGACTCGATCCACTCCTGGGTCTCGACCGGATCGATGTCCGGGAGCTGCTGCTTGAACTGGTCGAAGATCTCGTGGATCGGCTGCTGCATGTCGAATGCATGGTACAGACCGATGCGGCAGCACGCTAAGGGGCACACTCCCGGGTCACGTGTCGCCCACAGGGAGCGTACCGATGGCATCATCGGTCCGTGCGCACGATCTACCGGTCCGAGCCACCGTGGCCGCATCGGGTGCTGGTGCTGGGCGGCGGCTTCGCGGGCGTGGAGGTTGCGCGCCACCTCGAGCGTCTGGCGCGCCGCCGCGACGACGTGGAGGTGTGGCTCGTCAGCCGCGAGAACTTCACGCTCTTCACGCCGCTGCTGCCCGAGGTCTGCTCGGGCATGCTCGAGGCCCGCCACTGCGTGACGGCGCTCCGCTCCCAGCTGCGCCGGCCGTCGAGCTGGGCGGTGACCGCGGAGGTGGAGCGCATCGACGTCGACGCCAGGCAGGTGACGGTCATGGGCGGCGACGGCGACCTGCATCGGCTCAACTACGACAGCCTGGTGATCGCCCTGGGCGGCGAGACGGCCACATTCGGCATCAAGGGGCTCACCGACTGGGCGGTCGGGATGAAGACGCTGGCGGACGCGTTCGCCCTGCGCAACCGGATCATCGAGATGCTCGAGCGTGCCG
The DNA here is from genome assembly GCA_964449915.1 of uncultured Steroidobacteraceae bacterium. Taxonomy (GTDB): domain Bacteria; phylum Chloroflexota; class Limnocylindria; order QHBO01; family QHBO01; genus JACDBZ01. The sequence continues at coordinate 3,294 of CAYVCE010000134.1, forward strand.
ACCTCGAGACCGATGCGGCCGAGCGCGCGGCACAGCTGACCTTCGTCGTCGGCGGTGCCGGCTTTTCCGGCGTGGAGACGGCCGGCGAGATCGAGGACTTCATCCGCCGTGTGCGGCGTCGCTACTACCCGAAGATCGCCCAACGCGAGGTGACCGGCCACATCGTCGAGCTCAAGGACCGGGTGCTGCCCGAGATGCCGGTCGAGATGGGTGCGTACGCCGCGAAGAAGCTGCGCGATCGGGGCTACCGGATCCACCTCGGCACGCCGATCCGGGAAGTGCGCGAGGGCTCGGTCGTCATTGGCGAGGGGGAGGTCATTGCCACGCGCACGGTCATCTGGACCGGCGGCGTCCAGCCATCGCCCGTGGTCAGGGAGGCGGGGATCGAGGTCGACCGGGCCG
>CAYVCE010000135.1:0-4107 GCA_964449915.1 uncultured Steroidobacteraceae bacterium
GGCTGCGGCCGCACGACGAGCACCTTCTTCCAGGAGATGGCGCGCGACATTCAGGCCTATCTCGTCGCACAGATGCCCGCGTGGCGCGAGACGCGCCCCGGCGTCGAGGAGCTGCGGGTGGCGGTCATGGGCTGCGTCGTCAACGGCCCGGGCGAGTCGAAGCACGCGGACATCGGCATCAGCCTGCCGGGCACCTTCGAGGAGCCGGTGGCCCCGGTCTTCGTCGACGGCGAGAAGACCGAGACGCTGCGCGGCGACGACATCGTGCCCCGCTTCCTCGGCATCCTCGACGCGTACGTGGCCCGGCGCTACCCGACGCCGGGGAACGGCGGCTAGGTCGCGGCGGCGAGGAAGGTCCAGGCGGCGATGATGAGCGCCAGCACCACGAACGCCACGAGCGCCAGCGGCAGGTACGCCACGCTCAGCGGCTGACGTCGCGCGATGGGCGCCGGGTCGAGGTCGACATCGGGGTCGGGACGCGTCGCCGGCAGGTTGCTCTCGGTCGCCGGCAGGTTGCTCTCCATGGTCGTGGTCACTCCTCCATGATGGCGGCGACCTTCTCGTCGAGCCAGGCTGCCGTGAACTGCCCGAGGGCGCGCGCCGCGATCCTCCCGTCGCGCCCGATGAGGAACGTCTCCGGCGGCCCGATGACGCCGTATGCCTCCGCCACCCGGCCGTCGAGGTCGGCGGCGGCGGCCCAGGCCGCATCGTGGCGGCTCATGAACGCTGCGGCCGCCTGCGAGCGGTCCTGGTACACGATGCCGACCACCACCAGGCCGTCGTCGACGTGGCGCTGGTGGGCGTCGCGCAGGATCGGGAACTCGTCGACGCACGGCACGCACCAGCTTGCCCAGAAGTTGACGATCACCGGGCGGCCGCGCAGCTCGGCGAGCTGGATACGGTTGCCCTCGAGGTCGGTCACGCTGAAGTCGGGGGCCTGGTTGCCGATGGCGGTCGGCGAGGTCCCGCCGCGCAGCATGAGCATGGCCGCCAGCGTGGCGAGGAGGATGATCGGCAGCACGGCGGCCACGACCAGGTGCCGCAGGCCGAGGCGTCGGAGGTCGAGGCCGCGCCGTGCAACGACGCCGGCAGTCATCGGCGGCCCGGTCATGCGCGGCTCAGTGGCCGGGGGCGTCGTCGTGGGATCCGTGCTCCACGTCGCGCCACTCGTGGTTGGCGGCCCGTACCCAGGCGACGGCGGTGAGCACGAACAGGACAACGCCCGGGATCGCGATCCACGGGTTCGCCAGCTGGTCGTCGCCGCGGAACGCCAGGCCCGCGCCGATGAGCGCCGCTGCGGCCGAGAACACGACCGGCAGGTAGCTCGGCGATGGCAGGTGCACACCGCGGGGCGGCCTCGGCCGCTCGCCGGCGGGGCCGCCGCGGCTGGAGACCGCGAAGACGACGCCGAGAACCACGACGATGGCGATCCCGATGAGCACGAAGCCGACGGCGGTATCGGTCATGTCTCCTCCGCGATCCCTAGCGCAGCAGGTAGATGGTGCTGAAGACCGCGATCCAGACCACGTCGACGAAGTGCCAGTACATGCTCACCGCCTCGACGGCGACGTGGTTGCGGCCGCTGAACTGGCCGCGCATCGCACGCGCCAGGATGATGGTCAGCCCCACCGTGCCGCCGAAGACGTGGGCGCCGTGGAAGCCGGTCAGGGTGTAGAACGTCGTGCCGAATACGCCGTCGGCGATCCCGAAGCCGAGCGTGCTGTAGTCGTACAGCTGGCCCAGCAGGAAGAGCACGCCGAGGACGAGCGTGATCGCGACCCACATGCGCATCTTGCCGGTGTCACCGCGGCGGATGGCCCACACGCCGAACTGCATCGTGAAGCTCGAGGCGAGGAGGATGGCGGTCAACACGCCGGCCAGCGCGATGTCGAGCTCGTGCGCGCCCGCCGGCGGGCCCCACGTGCCGGCCGGCACCGAGGCCCGCGCGTTGAAGTAGGTCGCGAACAGGCCGCCGAAGAACATCACCTCGCTGGCGATGAAGAGGAGCATGCCGAGCAGCGCGGTCGGCATCCCCGACTGGCCGTGGTCGATCGCCGCCTGCGCCTCGTGCTCCCCGGCCGGATGAGCCTGCATGGTGCGGGCGGTCATGCCGGCGCCTCGTGGTCTTCGTCGAGGTCGGACTCACGTGCCGCGGCGTGGCCGTGGCCGTGGGTCAGGAAGAAGAGGGGCCGCTCCGAGTGGATCGGCGGCAGCGTGTCGAAGTTGTACGGCGGCGGCGGCGACGTCGTCGCCCACTCGAGCGTGTTGCCCTCCCACGGGTCGTCGCCGGCCGGCTCGCCGTTGATGAAGGTGGCCACCAGGTTGATGAGGAACGGGATGATGCTGACCGCGATCATGAAGGCGCCGATGGTCGACACGAAGTTCAGGATCGTCCAGCCCGCATCGGGGCTGTAGTCGCCGATCCGCCGCGGCATGCCGGACAGGCCCAGCTGGTGCATCGGGAAGAAGGCGAGGTTGAAGCCGATGAAGTGGATCCAGAAGTGGACCTTGCCGAGCGGCTCGTTGAGCTTGCGGCCGGTCATCTTCGGGAACCAGTAGTACGTCGCCGCGAAGACGCCGAACACCGATCCGCCGAAGAAGACGTAGTGCAGGTGGGCCACCACGAAGTACGTGTCCTGCACGTGGAAGTCGATCGGCGGCGAGGCCAGCATCACGCCGCTGATGCCGCCGATGAGGAACATCGACAGGAAGCCGAGCGCGAACAGCATCGGCGTCGTGAGGGCCAGCTTGCCCCGCCACAGCGTGGCCAGCCAGTTGAACATCTTGATGCCGGTCGGGATGGCGATGAGGGCCGTCATGAAGCTGAAGAAGGGCAGGAACACCGCGCCGGTGGTGAACATGTGGTGCGCCCAGACGCTGAAGCTGAGCAGGCCGATGGCAATCGTGGCGAACACGAAGGCGCGGTACCCGAACAGCGGCTTGCGGCTGAAGACCGGCAGGATCTCGCTCACCACGCCCATCGCCGGCAGGATGACGATGTAGACCTCGGGATGGCCGAAGAACCAGAAGATGTGCTGCCACAGGACCGGGTTGCCACCGACGCTGGGGTCGAAGAACGAGCCGCCGTAGTTGCGGTCGATGAACAGCGCGATGAGGCCGGCCGCCAGCACCGGGGTGGCGAGCAGGATGAGGACGGCGGTGACCAGCACGGTCCACACGAAGATCGGCATCCGGAACAGCGTCATGCCGGGCGCGCGCATCTTGAAGATGGTGGCGATGGAGTTCACCGCCCCGAGGATGGACGCGGTGCCAACCAGCAGGAGGCCGATGAGCCACAGGTCGGTCCCGACGCCCTCGGCACGGTTCGTGAGCGGGGTGTAGCCGGTCCAGCCCTCTGCCGCGGCGCCGCCGAACAGGTAGCCGCTGAAGATGAGCAGGCCACCCAGCGGCAGGAGCCAGAAGCTCAGGGCGTTGATGCGCGGGAAGGCCATGTCCGGGGCGCCGATCTGGAGCGGCACGATGTAGTTCGCGAACCCGCTGAGGGCCGGAATGATGAACAGGAACAGCATGATCGTCCCGTGCATCGTGAAGGCCTGGTTGTAGGTCGACTGGTCGACGAACTGCATCCCCGGCACGGCCAGCTCGCTGCGGATGACGAGGGCCAGGATCCCGGCCGCGAAGAAGAACAGGAAGCTGTTGAGGATGTAGAGGATCCCGATCTTCTTGTGGTCGACCGTCGTCAGCCAGTCGAGCACCCAGGAGCGGCCGACGGTGCCGGCGCGAGGTTCGAGGGTTGTGGTTGCCATGCTTCTGATGCGCTCCGCTACTCGCCGACGACCATGTCACCCACCATGTCCTGGGGGTGAAGGGTGCAGTAGAAGGTGTACTCCCCCGCCTCCATGGCCGGGATGACGTACGTGATCGACTCTCCGGGACCGATGTCGTCGCCGTTGTACTCCGTCTCCACGATGCCGACGTCGTGGGGCACGGTGTCGTTGTTCGTGAACTCGATGCAGAAGTCCTCGCCGGCCGGCGCCTCGATGGCGTTCGTGTCGAACTGGATGGTGGGGACCGCGGCGACCTGGATGGTCGTCCCGCAGTCGCCGGTGTCGCCGCCGGGCTCCTCGCCCGCCAGGATGTCGGCCA
>CAYVCE010000136.1:0-5604 GCA_964449915.1 uncultured Steroidobacteraceae bacterium
GGCATCTCGGCGACGCCGTTGGCCGCCGCCCAGGCGCCGAGCTCGTCGAAGTCGGGGGCGATGAGCGCGCCGGTGTAGGCCTGGCGGTCGCCCAGGATCACGGCCTGCGCGACGAAGCGGGACGTCGACAGCGCGGCCTCCATCGGCGCCGGCGAGACGTTCTTGCCGTTGCCGAGGATGATGATGTTCTTCAGCCGATCGGTGATCCTGATGCGGCCGATCTCGTCGAGCTCGCCGATGTCTCCGGTGTGGAACCAGCCGTCGGCGTCGATCGCCCTGGCCGTCTCCTCGGGCTGGTTGAGGTAGCCCTGCATGACCTGCGGGCCGCGCACCAGGATCTCGCCGGTCACCTCGTCGATCATGACCTCGGAGCCCGGCGCCGGGCGGCCGACGGTGCCGAACACGAAGTCGTCGGGCCGGTTGATGCTCACGAAGGGCGACGTCTCGGTCAACCCGTAGCCCTCGAGCACCAGCATGCCCATGCCATAGAAGAACTCGCCGATCTCGCGCGCGAGTGGCGCCGAGCCGGAGACGAAGTACCGCACGCGGCCGCCGGTGCGCTCGCGGATCTTGCCGAAGACGAGCATGTCGGCGACCTTGAGCTGCACCGCGAGCCAGGGAGAGTCGCTCTTGCCGGCCAGGTGGTTGGCGTACTTCTGGGCGCCGAGGCCGGAGGCCCAGTGGAAGATGCGCTGCTTCATCGGCGAGCCCGCCTCGACGGCCGAGCTGACGCGCGCGTAGACACGCTCGTACAGGCGCGGGACCGATCCCATGACGGTGGGCCTGACCTCGACCATGTTGGCCGGCAGCCGCTCGATCAGCGCTTCGGCGTACACGACGGCCGCCCCGCGACCGAGGGCCACGACCTCGTCCACGATGCGGCCGTAGATGTGGCTCAGCGGCAGGAACGAGAGGAACACGTCGGTCTCGTAGAAGTCGACGACCTGGTTGGCCGCCTCGTAGTTGAACAGCACGTTGCCGTGGCTGAGCATGGCGCCCTTCGGGTTTCCGGTCGTGCCCGAGGTGTGGATGACGGTCGCCAGGTGGTCCCGACCGATGGCGGCGATCCCCTCTCGCCACACCAGCCGGTTGGCGGACTCGAGGTCGGCGCGCGCGATGACGTCCTCGAGGGTCAGCGTCCCGTCGGGGAACTTGCCGGTGGCCTCGAGGGTGATGACGTGCTCGAGGGTCGGGCATTCGGCCCGGATGGAAGCGATCTTGTTCGCCTGCTGCGCGTTCTCGACGAAGATCGCCGTTGCCTTGACGTTGTTGATCACGAACGCCGCCTGCCCCGGCTCCGACTGCGGGTAGATCGGGCAGGTGACGGCGCCGAGCGCCAGCGACGCCAGGTCGGCGATCGTCCACTCCGGGCGGGTGCGGGCGATGATGCAGACGGCATCGCCATCACGGATGCCGAGGTCTTTCAGGCCGAGCGACAGCTTCGTGACCCAGTCCCACATCTCGCGATACGTGCGACTCGTCCAGCGGCCGGCGTCCTCGGCGGCCTCGTCGGCGCGCTTGGCCTTGGGCAGCTTCCAGCGCATCGCCTCGCGGTCGGCGTTGCGCTCGGCCGAGCGCGCGATGAGCGCGACCACGTTGGGCACCTGGTCGGCCGGATCGATGGTGAGCGGCTCGATCTGCGGCGTCCGCATCAGGCACCCGGTCGCCGCCGGCGTGCCGTCCGCCGGCACGCTCGCCGGATCGCTGGTGAGCGTGGTCATCGGTCCCTCTCCTGTCAGCCTTCGCGGCGCATCGTGTCGAGCAGCTGCTGCGCGACGATGAGCCGATGGATCTGGTTGGTCCCCTCGTAGATCTGGGCGCCCTTCGCATCCCGCATGAGGCGTTCCACCGGGTTGTCGCGCGAGTACCCCGCGCCACCGTAGATCTGCACGGCATCGGTTGCGCAGCGCATGGCCACGTCCGAGGCGTACCACTTGGCCATGCTCGACGGCGAGTTGATCGGCTGGCCGGCGTCGCGCATGCGGGCCGCCCGCCAGGTCAGCAGCCGTGCCGCGTCGACGCCGACGGCCATCTCGGCCAGCATGGCCTGGATCATCTCCTGGTCGGCGATGGCGCGGCCGAACTGGCGTCGCTCGAGCGCGTACCGCGCGGCGTGCTCGAGGGCAGCCCGCGCGAGGCCGGTGCAGGCGGCGGCGATACTGATGCGACCCGCGCCGAGCGACGACAGCGCGACCTTCAGCCCCTCCCCCTCCTCGCCGAGGCGGTTGACGGCCGGCACGCGGGCGTCCTCGAAGACCAGCTCGCGAGCGCTCGTGCCGCGGATCCCCATCTTCCGCTCCTTGGATCCCAGCTGGAAGCCGGGCGTATCGGCCTCGACGACGAAGGCCGTGATCCCGTTCTTGCCGCGCGAGCGATCGACCGTGCCGAACACGACGTAGCGGGAGGCCTCGCCGGCGTTGGTGATCCAGATCTTGGTGCCGGTCAGCAGGTAGGCGTCGCCGTCGCGCCGCGCGGACAGCGACAGCGACGCGGCATCCGAGCCGGCGCCCGGCTCGGTGAGGGCGAAGGCGCCGAGCTCCTGACCGGCGGTCATCGGCGGCAGGAAGCGGTGCTTCTGCTCGTCGGTGCCGTTGGCGAAGATGCAGAGCTGGCTGAGGATGTGGACGCTCAGGCTGACGGCGACGCCCATGTCGGCCGCCGCGATCTCCTCGATGGCCAGCGCCCACGCGAAGGTGCCCATCCCGCCGCCGCCGTACTCCTCGGGGTACGGCAGGCCGGTGAGGCCCAGCTCCCCGGCGCGCTCGAACAGGCGCCGGTCGTAACGCTCCTCCTCGTCGCGTTGCCCGGCGCCCGGCGCAACCTCGCGCGTGGCCCACTCGCGGACCGTGTCGCGGACGGTGCGCTCTTCCTCGCTGAGGGCGAACGGGTCGCGGGACGGCGCGGTCTCGACGGCCATCAGCCGACCCTGTTGCCCTGCTCGTCGTAGGCGTAGAAGCCGCGCCCTGTCTTGCGGCCGAGGTGGCCGGCGGCAACCATCTGGCGCAGCAGCGGCGCTGCCCGGAACTTCGGGTCGCCGAAACCACGGTGCAGCACGTCCATCACGTTGAGCATCACGTCGTTGCCGATGAAGTCGGCGAGCTCCAGCGGGCCCATCGGGTGGTTGAGGCCCAGCTTGGCGCCGGTGTCGATGTCGGCGGCCGTGCCGGTCGACTCCATGAGCGCGAAGATCGCCTCGTTGATGAACGGGCCCAGCATGCGGTTGACGAGGAAGCCGGGCATGTCCTTCGAGGCGATGACGGTCTTCCCCAGGTCATGCGCGAAGGCCGCGCAGGCCGTGTACGTGGCTTCGTCGGTCTCCAGGCCGCGGATGATCTCGATGAGCCCCATGACCGGCACCGGGCTGAAGAAGTGCAGGCCGATGAACTTCGCCGGCCGATCGGTCGCGGTCGCGAGTGCGGTGATGCTGATGCTGCTCGTGTTCGACGCGAAGATGGCATCGGCGTCGGCCGTGCGCGCGATCGCCTCCCACGTCCGGCGCTTGACCGCCTCGTCCTCGAACACCGCCTCGATCACGATGTCGTGGCCGGCGGCCGCATCGGTCCCCTCGGCGGTCGAGATGCGGTCGATGAGCAGGCTCGCCGCGCCCGGGTCCAGCTTGCCCTTGTCGACCTGCCGCTTGAGGTTGGCGGCGATACGTGCCGCGCCCTTCTCGGCCAGCTCCTCGGTGCGGTCGGCCAGGGTGACCCGCTTCCCCGCGGCAGCGCTGACCTGGGCGATGCCGTGGCCCATCAGCCCGGCGCCGATGACGAAGACACGCTCGATGCTCATTGGCCCCCAAGCGTACCAGCCCGTGTGCCTCAGTCCGGGACGAAGCTCGTCACCGATCCGGGCAGACGGACGTGCGCAACGACCTCGGCGACTTCAGCGACGGATGCGTCGATCGGCTGGCGGCCGGTTTCGGCGAGCGCCGCCGACAGCGCGTACACCACGGCCTCGAGCCGACCGTACGCGCGCAGCGCGAGGCGCGCCAGCCGGTCACCTTCCCGCGGCGCTCTGCCCAGCATGACGAGCGTCTTCTCGACCTGGACGGTGTGCTCCTGGAGGTGCGACGACATGCGACCCAGCCGGAAGCCGACGTCCACCGCGTAGCCGGACCAGCGCGCCGGGGTCGCCATCTGCGACGCGTCGAGGGCGGCCATCCGCTCGGAGGCGATGTCCATCACCGCGTCGAGGCGGACGCGGATCTCGGCCAGCGAGCCACGTCCTTCGTCGGCCTCGTCGGGGAAGCCGTCGCCGACCTCGTCGGGCGCCTGGGCCGGCAGCTCGCCGCCGTGCCCTCTCGACAGCCAATACGCCCCCCAGGCCGGATAGGCGCGCTGGACGTAGACGACGTGCGCCAGGGTCTGGCGCAGCGTCCACTCGCCGCCGCCCGGGTCGGCGTCGAGATCGGCGTCGGTGAGCGGCGCCAGCAGGCCGTGCAGGTCCCAGCGAGCGGCGGTGGCGAGGCCGAACGGATGGGCTCCGACCGGCGGCGCGCCCGCGGCGGCCACGGCGTGGCCCGCAAGGCCGGCCGCCCGCTCGAGGGCCTCGATCGACCGGTAAAACGCGTAGCGCACCTCGGTCTCGCCGGTCGGGTCGTCGCGCCACAGCCAGCGCCGATCGAGCTGGTCGTCGCCCACGTCCAGCAGCCCGCCGACTGCGTCGGCCACGACGACGCGCGCGTCGACCAGCCAGGGGGCGAGCGGAGTCGTCGGCGGCGGGCCGTATCGCTCGAGGACAGGGTCGACGTTCATCGCGCACGTTCCTTCCTGCGTTTCATGCGGCGCCGGCGCGCCGCCGATGCACGCATCATGGCCGGTCGAGAAGGCGCTCGGCGGCCGTCATCGGGTCCAGCCTGCGGTCCGCGACGGCGGCGACCGTGTCGTCCCAGGCGGCGCCCTCCGCGGCGCGGCGGGCCGCGAGGTCGGCCAGTGCGCGGCGAACCTGGTTCGCGGCGCGCTCGCGAGCTGCCAGCGGCGAGCGGGCCTCGGCCCGGTGCGCCTCGATGGCGTCGGCCAGCGCGGCCACGCCGTCGCCGGACGTGGCGGTGGTGACCATCACCGGCGGCGGGCGTCGCTCGATCCTGCCACCCGCGGTGGAGAGCATGGCGCGCAGCTGGCGGGCGGCACGGTCGGCGCCGGGACGGTCGCCCTTGTTGACGGCGATGACGTCGGCGACCTCGAGCAGCCCGGCCTTGATGGCCTGCACCTCGTCGCCCATCTCGGGTGCCTCGACCACGACCGTCGTCTCAGCCAGCCGCGCCACCTCGACCTCCGACTGTCCCGCCCCGACCGTCTCGATCAGCACCGGGTCGTACCCGGCGGCATCCAGTGCCGCCGCGGCGAGCCAGGTCGTGGCGGCCACCCCGCCCAGCTCGCCGCGCGAGGCCATGGAGCGCATGAAGACGTCGCGGTCGGCGGCATGCTCCATCATCCGGATCCGGTCGCCGAGGATGGCGCCGCGCGTGTACGGCGACGACGGGTCGACCGCCAGGATGCCGACCCGCCGGCCGCGCGTGCGCCACACGCCGATGAGCGCGTTGACGAGGGTCGACTTGCCGCTGCCCGGCGGGCCGGTGACGCCGACGAGGTGCGCTCCACGGCC
>CAYVCE010000137.1:0-6693 GCA_964449915.1 uncultured Steroidobacteraceae bacterium
GTTCGGGTGCCGCAGCGGTAGCAGGACGTGTCACCCGCGCGGAGGGTTGCGCCGCAGTTGGTGCAGTCGAGCGAGAGGTCGCGCTCGCAGACGGTGCAGAACCGCGCGCTGGCCGGGTACTGGAGGCCGTCGACGGGGCAGTAGGGGAGGCCACGCGGCGCCGCCAGCACGCCGTCGGCCGAGCGGGGGAGAGCCGCGGCCTGGATCGCGGACCGTCGGTCGGCGATGCCGACCTGGCTCACGCGCAGGTAGCCGACGACCAGCCACAGGACGTACAGCCCGAGCAGTCCGATCACCGCCAGCGGAAAGAGGAACCCGAGGCGGTCACCCCAGCCGGTGGCGATCCAGTCGGCGACGTCGCGGATGAGGTCCATGGCGGGCCGATTCTAGCATCGGCTACGATCAGCTCGATGCCACGCCAGCGCCTCGATCTTCGCCTTCCACTCACCGAGCTGCACGTGCACCTGGGCGCCGCCGTCACCCCCGCCATCATGTGGGGCATCGCCCATGCGCAGGGGATCCGGCTGCCGACGAAGGACTACTGGGCCTTCCGCGACCTCATCACCGTCGGCCGTCGACGTCGGGGGTTCCAGGCCTACCTGGACCTGTTCCACTGGACCGAGCTGATCCAGTCGAGCCCGATCGCCGTCGAGCGCAGCGTGTACGAGGTCATCGGCGGTGCGTACCGCAAGAACAACGTGACCGGCCTCGAGCTCCGCTTCAACCCGATGAAGCGCAACCGCGGCGGTGAGCAGGATCTCGACCACATCATCGCGGCCGCCGTGCGCGGCATGGACCGCGCCATCCTCGAATACCCGCAGGTCCGCGCCGGGCTCATCTTCTGCCTCGACCGGTCGTTCTCGCCTGCCCTGAACGAGATCATGGCTGCCAAGGCGATCAGCTGGCACAGCCGCGGCGTGATCGGTATCGACATCGCCGGACCGGTGAGCGAGGGCTTTCGATTCGCCGACTACGCCGACATCTTCGCCGAGTGCCGGCGTGCCGGGCTGGGGCTCACCGTCCATGCCGGGGAGACCGGTGGGGCCGACGAGGTGCGCGAGGCGGTCGAAATCCTGGCGCCCGATCGCATCGGTCACGGCGTCCGCGGCGCGGAGGATGCGCGGGTGCTCGACCTGCTGCGCGAGCGTGGCACGGTGCTCGAGGTCTGTCCCAGCTCGAACCTCAGCACCCGGGTCCTCGGCAGCGTGGCCGAGGTCCGACGCGTCGTGCGCGCCCTGCTCGCGCATGACGTGCGCTTCACGATCAGCACCGACGGGCCGGAGATGCTGCGCTCCTACCTGCGGGATGAGCTCAACCTGCTCCTGCGGCACGACATCCTGTCGCTGGAGCACGTGGAGAGGGCGATCGCCGTCGGGGAGCAGGCGAGCTTCCTCGACCGCGCGCCGACCATCGAGACATCGGTTTCGGGGCGTGGCAATGCCGGCCGAGCGCATGCGCCGATGCCCGTCGAGGTCGCCGGCTAGGCCGATATACTGCCGGCCGTGTCCTCCATCTGGCGGCCCGTCCGGGAGCGCGCCCCTGCCAGGAGCCTGATGGTCATCGTCGCCCACCCAGGGGACGAGGCCTTCGGCTTCGGGGGTGCGATCGCCAGCGCCGCCGCCACCGGTGCCTACGTCGTCGTCGTGTGCGCCACCCGCGGCTGGTTCGACGCACGCCTGTACGCGGCACCCGCAGCGCCCGGCGGCAAGAACCGCGACGTGAAGGACGGCGCCGTCAACTGGCGCAACGTGGACACCGTCCGTGAGGACGAGCTGCGCCGGTCGGTCGCCGTTCTCGGCGTTCGGGTCGTGCGCCAGCTCGACTACGCCGAAGGCGACCTCGATCGCGCCGACTTCGACCATCTCGTCGGCCGCATCGTCGAGCCGATCAGGATGCACCGTCCGGAGGTCATCCTTTCCTTCGGCCCCGACGGGGTGACCGGCGACTCCGACCACGTCGTGCTCTCGCGCGCGGTGCGCGCCGCCTACGAGCGGGCGGCGGAGCCGACGGCCTACGAAGACGACCTCGAGGAGGACCAGGTCGCCTGGCGCGCCGCGAAGCTGTACGACCTCGTCGTGCCGCCGTCTGTGGTGGCCGGCCTCGGCGAGCGGCAACCGCCCGAGGGCTATGGGTCGTACGCCGAGTCGACGGTGGCGGTCGAGCTCGGCGAACTGGCGCAGCTCAAGCTGGCCGCCATCAGCCGCCACGTCTCGCAGACCGGCTCGGCCGGCCCCTTCCACGACTGGGGATCCGAGGCACGCAATGCGTGGCTGGGGACCGAGCACTATCGGCTGGCGGCGTCCGCCCTGGCGGTTCCTCCTGACGGCGAGGCAACCCTCTTCGACGGGCTGGCCTGACGAGCCGCGCGCGGCCCGCTGCCGGCCGCTCGGGACCGTTTCTGTAGCCTGCGGCGCGCTCTGCTACCCTCCGTGGGCCACATCGGTCCCGCACCAAGGAGCCCCGACCCCGATCCCATGTCCGATCAGCTGACGAACGACAACATCCTCGCTGCCCTCGGCGGGGTGAAGGATCCCGAGATCGGTCGCGACCTCGTCTCGCTGGGGATGGTCAAGAGCGTGACGATCGACGGCAGCGTCGTGGATCTGACGGTCGAGCTCACCACGCCGGCGTGCCCGCTGAAGGCGACCATCGAGAGCGACATCGGCGACGCGCTCGCGCCGCTCGGGGCCAGCCTGGTGCGAGTCGACTGGGCGAGCAACGTGAAGCGCACGTTCGGCGGGCCGGCGGCCGACCTCATCCCGGGCGTGCGGAACACGATCGCCGTCGCGTCGGGCAAGGGCGGCGTCGGCAAGTCGACGGTCGCGGTCAACCTGGCGGTCAGCCTGGCGCGCGACGGGGCGCGGGTCGGCCTGCTCGACGCCGACATCACCGGGCCCAACGTGCCGCTCATGATGGGCACCCAGGGCGCGCACGTGACCGGCAACGGCGGACGGCCGAACCCGGTCGTCGCCCACGGCGTGCAGATGATGAGCATCCAGTACTTCCTCGACCCCAACGCGCCGGTCATCTGGCGCGGCCCGCTCATCCACTCGGCCATCGCCCAGTTCCTGCGCGACGTCGAGTGGGGCGAGCTCGACTACCTCGTCATCGACCTGCCGCCGGGGACCGGTGACGCCGCGCTGAGCCTCAGCCAGTTGATCCCGCTCACCGGCGCGGTGATCGTGACAACCCCGCAGGAGGTGAGCCTCCTCGACGCGCGCAAGGCGGTCGCCATGTTCAACAAGGTGAACGTGCGCACGCTGGGCGTGATCGAGAACATGAGCGCCTTCGTCTGCCCCGACTGCGGCAGCGAGCACGACATCTTCGGCACCGGCGGCGGCGACAAGATGGCTCGCGAGCTTGGCCTCGAGGTGCTCGGCCGCATCCCGATCGAGCCTGGCGTGCGGGCCGGCGGCGACGCCGGCGTACCGATCACCTCGGCCCAGTACCCCGGCGGAGAGGCGTCCGCCGCGGCGATCGCCCTGCGTGCCGTGGCACGCACCGTGGCGGGGCGTGTGAGCGTGCTGGCAGCCCCGGTGGCCATCGCGACCGCCTGAAGGTCCGGGCGTACGAAGGTTCCGGCCCGCAAGGGGTATTGCCGTCTGCGTCTCGCGTGGTGAAACTGCGCGAATGCGAATAGCTGTCATCGCGGACATCCACGCCAACCTGCCGGCGCTGCGCGCCGTCGTCGACGACGTCGCGGGCATCGGCGCCGATGCGATCTACTGCGTCGGCGACGTCGTCGGCCGCGGGCCGCATCCCAACGAGGCGATCGACCTGCTGCGCAGCCTCGAGGTGCCGACGGTGCAGGGCAACTGGGACGAGGCCGTCGGCATGGATCGCGAGCAGACGGGCGCCGCATGGGGCTCCGCCGAGGCGGAGGCCGCCGGGGACGCATCCATGCGGTGGACGGCGCAGAGGCTGACCGATGACAACAAGGCCTGGCTGCGCCAGCTGCCGACCAGCCTGCGGGTGGACCTCGCCGGCCGATCGGTCCTGCTCTTCCACGGCTCGCCGCTGCGCGAGAACGAATACCTCTGGTCGCAGCGGCCGTCGCGCGTGCTGGCCCGGATCGCAAGCGACGAGGCCGATGACCTGTTCTGCTTCGGCCACACCCACGAGTCGTTCCACCGCGTGGTGGGGCAGGCGCACTTCGTGGCCTGTGGCTCGGTCGGCTGCGGGACGGAGGGCGACGCCCGCGCTCGCTACGCCGTGGTCTACATCGGGGATCCGGACATCGCCATCGGCTTCCGCTCGGTCGACTACGACCACATGTCGGTCGTACGCGACCTGGCGGCGGCAGGCATGTCGATCGACCTGCTGCGCGTGCCGCCCGCGGCGCATCCCCACGTCCCGACCGAGGCGCGCGGGGCGGTCTGACCGCCGCTCAGCCCGCGGCGCTCGCGTTCCCGTAGCGCCCCAGGGCCGCCACGAGCAGGTCCCAGAAACGGTCGACCTGCAGATCGATCCCGACGTCCACGTTCGGCGGCCTGCCGGTCGTGGCGTAGACGTCGCACACCGTGCGCCCCAGGCTCAACGACGAGGTCGTGTCGACCGCCACGTTCATGCGGCGCGTGGGCACCAGGCTGGCGTCGATGACCGCGGCGACGGCGCACGGGTCGTGGACGGCCGGGGCATCGAAGCCGAACACGCGCAGGTAGGCCTCGGCGAAGTAGCGCATCAGCGAAACCGACATGTCGGACACCGCCGAGCCGAGCGCCGCGATGCGGTCGATGACCGTCTCGCTCGCCAGCGCGAGGTGCGTCACCTCGAGCGGGACGAGCGTGATGGGCACGCCGGATGCGAGGACCGCAGCGGCGGCGTCGGGGTCGGCGTAGATGTTGAACTCGGCCGACGGCGTCCAGTTCCCGAGACCGATCGCGCCCCCCATGATCGCGATGCGGTCGATGCGCGCGACGATCCCGGGCGCCCGTTCGAGGGCCAGCGCCACGTTGGTGAGCGGGCCGACCGCCACGAGGGTCAGCGGCCTCGGGTCGGTGGCCTCCGCGCGCTCGACGATGAAGTCGACGGCGTGACGTGCGTCGAGCTCGACGGTCGGGGCCGGCCACTCGGGGCCGTCGAGCCCGGACGTGCCGTGGATCTCCGCGGCCACGACCGGCTCGCGACGCACTGGCCGGTCGGCACCGGGCACGATCGGGACATCGCGGATCCCCGCCACGCTGCACACGCGCCGCGCGTTGAGCGCGGTCTTGGCGAGCGTCTGGTTGCCGGCCACGACCGTGATCCCCTCGAGCTCGATGCTCGGCGAGGCGGCGGCCAGCAGGATGGCCATCGCGTCGTCGTGGCCGGGGTCACAGTCGAGGATGACGCGGCGGCGCGGCGGCGTCACTCCTTCACGTAGGGCTTGCCGTCCGCGGCCGGGGCACGGGCGCGCCCGACGAGGCCAGCCACCACGATGATGGTGACGATGTACGGCACCATGAGCAGGAACTCGGACGGGATCGCGATGCTGAGGATGGACAGGCGCGATTGGATCGCATCCGCGAATCCGAAGACGAGGCCGGCCAGGAACGAGCCAATCGGGGTCCAGCCGCCGAAGATCATGGCGGCCAGGCCGATGAAGCCGCGCCCGGCCGTCATCTCTCGCTCGAAGGCGCCGGTCGAGCCGATGGTGAAGTAGGCGCCGCCGAACCCGGCCACCATGCCGCCCAGCACGACCGTGCTGTAGCGCACCCAATACACGTTGATGCCGACCGTGTCCGCTGCCTTCGGGTGCTCGCCCACCGCCCGCACGCGGAGCCCCCAGCGCGTGTAGAAGAGCCCGAAGTGAATGAGCGCGATGAGCGCGAAGAGGGTGTACACGAAGAAGTTGTGCTGGAACAGGATCGGGCCGAGGATCGGGATGTCCGAGAGGAACGGGATCAGGATCGGCCCGAGGCGTTCGGGCGTGTTCAATTCGTCCTGGTATGGCTGGAGGATGCGCACCGACAGGAATGCCGTGAGCCCGGTGGCCAGGATGTTGATGAAGAACCCGGCGATGATCTGGTCGACTCGATACCGGATGGCAAGCACGGCCAGGAGGAGGGCGAGGAGCGCCCCGACCAGGACGGCCGATGCGATTCCGAGCCACGGGTTGTCCGTCGCGCTGGTGACGACGGCCGAGATGAAGGCGCCCGACAGGAGCATGCCCTCGATCGCGATGTTGACGACGCCCGCTCGTTCGCACAGGACACCGGAGAGCGCACCGAACACGATCGGAACGGCCCGCTGGACGGTGGTCTGCAGGACGCCGGTCAGGTTCATCGACTGGCCCGCGGCAACCCACGTCAGGAAGGCGAACACGAACGCGAACGCGACGAGCCCCATGATCAGTGCCCATCGCGCGCCGAAGCCGCGCGTCAGCTGGATCGCGCCGGCGAAGGCGACGGCGGCTGCCAGCACATAGATCGCCATGGCCGACGGCAGAACGAGGTTCGGCAGGGTGACCTTCGCGGTGGCCGGCGTGAGGGTGAAGGTCGAGCTGTCAGCAGGTTCCACGCTCAGTCCGAAGGCGATGACCATGGCCGTCGCGACGAGCAGGTAGAGGATGCCCAGGACCCGCTGTCGAGTGCGGACCCGGTGCTCGGAGCGCGTCAGCGGCAGCACGGCGGCCGTCACGAGCCCCACCCCTTGGCGAACACCTCGGTCCCCGTCGTCCGCTCCGTCCGAATTCGGTAGATCGCGCGGACGAGG
>CAYVCE010000138.1:0-3925 GCA_964449915.1 uncultured Steroidobacteraceae bacterium
GCGGCCGCCCTCGACGAGGTCGTTCCAGAAGACGCGGGCATAGGCGACGGCCTCGCCGTCGACCTCGGCCAGGACCAGGTCGCGCGCCGGATCGCAGTTCACGAGGGTGGCGTAGTTGAGCTTGAGCTGGTCGAGGGTGAGCACCTCCTCGAGCCCGTCGTGCTCGTGCACCGCCATGTACACGCGCAGCATGGCGGGGAGATCCTCCTCCCCGCGATAGGTGCGGAAGCGCAGGCCATCGATGGCCGGCGCGCCCGGCACGGCGATCTCGATCACGTGGGGACCTCCTCGAGCGCCTTGCGCCACGCGCTGCCGCGCTCCGTGATGGCGAACCCGAACGACTCGTACAGGCGCAGCGCGCCCGACGGGTTGTCGGCGTCCACGCCGAGGGCGGCGACCACGACGCCGCGCTCGGCCAGCACGTGCAGGCTCCGCGCGATGAGCGCCGACGCGATCCCGCGCCTGCGCCACGCGCGGCGCGTGAAGACGCTGTCCAGCCAGCCGCGCTTCAGGCCGAGCGCCTCGTTCTCGGCACGGTAGACGGTGTTCACCACCGCGGCGACCACCTCGTCGCCCTCCCAGGCCACCACCCACAGCGAGGTGTCGAAGTCGGGCGAGTCGCGGTAGCGCCGGAAGGCCTCGTCCGACTCGTCGCCGCCACCCCAGTGGTCGCGGAAGGCCTCGATGTCCGCCCGCCAGATGGTGCGGTGATGCGACTCGTCCACCGGACGCACCTCGATCCCGTCGGGCAGGTCGGGAACCGCGGGCAGGTCGCCGTCCAGGCCGGGTCGCTGCATGTCGAAGAACCAGCGAGCCGGCTCGAAGCCCTCGCGCGTCGCGAGCGCCTGGGCGCCGGCGTTCCGGTCATCGGTGAAGCAGCCGAGCACCAGGGGTCGATCGGTTGGCTGCGATGCGGCCAGCATGACGCTGCGTCGCTCGCTCTCGCGCAGCAGCGCGGTGCCGATCCCGCGTCGCCGCCACGCCGGGTCGACGGCCCCGCCGGTGCGGTGCTCGCGCAGCCCGTCGTGGGTGTCGACCCAGTCGCGCTTGACGTGGCCGACCATGCGCCCGTCGACCTCGGCGATGGTCACGTCACGCATCGGCTGGAACTGCTCGGACGGCGACCCGAACCAGGCCGCCCGCTCTTCGACGGTCTCGCGGTACGAGAGGCCATCGGCTTCCCACTCCGCGTTCTGGATGCGCACCATGTCGGGCAGGTCGGCCTCGCCCGCATACGGACGCAGGCTGACCCCCGGGATCTCGGCCGCGCCAGCGGCCGCATCGGTCTTCATCGGGCGTCCTCCGTCGTGCTGCATCAGCCGACTCGCTTCAGCTTGCCGGTGCGCTTCGCGTAGCGCTCCGCGAGGCCGAAGACCCAGACGCCGAGCGGGATGAGGACCACGCCCATGACCACCAGCGGCCACACGTCGTGGAATAGCTCGGTCACCGGCGTGCCGCTGATGAGGCCCTCGCGGATACCGTCCAGCACGTAGGTGCCGGGACTGAACTGGGAGAGGAACTGCATCCATTCGGGCAGCACGTCGGTCGTGTAGTACACCCCGCTGAAGAGCAGGATGATCGACTGGATGACGAACACCATCTGATCGCCGCGCTCGACGTAGAGGAGCGGCAGGATGGCCGCCATCATCCCCACCCCCACGAAGCTCACCGAGCCGAGCAGGATGAAGGCGCCGGCCGTCACGAAGTTGCCGCCGGTGAACTCCAGTTCGAAGAAGAGGATCATCACGCCCAGGATGATCAGCATCTGGATCAGCGCGTAGGTCACCGCGAACAGCGTCGAGCCCACGAGCTGGGTGTAACGCCGCACCGGCGCCATGAACGTGTACTCGAGCGTCCCCTCCCAGCGCTCCCAGGTGACCGTCTCGCCGATGAAGCCGAAGACGATCGACAGGAAGTTCCAGAAGATGGTGCCGATCACGAGCACCTGGAGCAGCCCGGGGTCGTCCTGGGCGATGCCGATGAAGGCGACCGCCAGCGCGGCGGCCAGCGAATACACCAGCCAGGCGACCTCCCAGCCCCAGTAGCGCTTCGTCAGGTTGAAGTTGCGCTCGACGAAGGCGAAGCTCGCCCGCAGCTCGCGCGTTGCAATCGACATCGGTTGGTCTCTTTCTTCCTCTTGATGGACCGATGGACCGGCCGGCCCCTTACGGGGCTCGGACCGGCCGCATCGTCGGCTCAGTCGTCGTCATCGGTCTTGTCGTCGTCGATGTCGTCGTCGAGGCTCTTGCCGGTGAACGTCATGAACACGCTCTCCAGCGTCGGCTCCTTGCCGTAGTCCCGCGCGACCATCGCGATCAGCTCGGCCGGCGTGCCCTCGGCCACGATCCGGCCGTCGTTGATCAGCGCGATCCGGTCGCACAGCCGCTCGGCCTCGGCGAGGTCGTGCGTGGTGAGCAGGATCGTCGCGTCGTGGGTGTCGCGGACCTCCTCGATGAAGGTCTGCACGTCCAGCTTCGACCGCGGGTCGAGGCCCGTCGTCGGCTCGTCGAGCAGCAGCACCGTCGGGCTGGTCAGCAGCGCCCGCGCGATCGCGACCTTCTGCTGCATCCCGCGGCTCATCTGCTCGACCGGCCGTCCCAGCCGCTTCTCGCCGATGCCCAGCCGTGCCAGGATCGTGATCGCCTCGGCCCGCGCCCGCTTGGCGTCCAGGCCGTAGAGCCGCGCCGCGTAGGCGAGGTTCTCGTGCGGGGACAGCTTCTTGAAGAAGGCGGCGTCGACGCTCACCCGGTTGATGAGCTGCTTGACCGCCATCTCCTCGCGTTCGACGTCGTGGCCGAGCACCTCGACCCGTCCGCCGTCGAGCGTCAGCAGCGTGCTGACCAGGCGGATGAGCGTGCTCTTGCCCGACCCGTTGGCGCCCAGGATCCCGTAGATCTCGCCCCGGCGGATCGACATCGACACGTCGTTGACGGCGACGACCGCCTTCTTCTTGCGGCCCACGATGAACCGCTTGGTGGCGTGCTCGAGCAGCAGCGCCGGCAGCTCACCGGCCGGCGGCGGGCCGACGCGACGCAGCGGCTCACGCACCGGCGTGGCCGTCGGGGCCTGGGCCGGTGCCGTTCTCGTCTTCGGTTCGTCCATGACCTCGGTCATCGTGGTGTCCCGTTGCTTGCTGTCCAGTGGGCCCGAATGGGCAGAGCCGCGGCCCGTTGCTCCGGAGTCCGCGGCTCTCGTGGTGCCCAGTGGGGCAACAAAAAACCGTGGACCCGATCCGGCCCACGGCTCGTGGTGTCTGCGTGGCGGTCATCCCGCCGCTGCATTTACCTCGACCAGGGCACAGATCTCCCGTCGACACCGCTGCCGGTAGGCAAGATGCCGGGCGTCGTGAGGGCGCGAATGCACACTTGCATTGCCGTCAGATCGCTCCTCTGTGCTGGGGTTGATGGTCGCCGGACACCCCGGGCAGCGTCGGCTGCGGTCGGTAGTGCCGGCGGAGTCTACGACCGCCCGATCGGCGGTGTCAAGCGCATTCCGGGGTAGTAGATAGAGCGCCGTGAAGTTGCCGGTGGCCGGACTGTCCGCCGGTCCCTCCGGACGCCGCTCGAGGGACGTATCCTCGTCGGGATTGCTGTGCGTGAGAGTGCGTGATGTTTGGGTTCGGCAGAAAGGGGGACGATCACCCGCGAAAATTGTCCGAGCCGGCCGCGACAACTGACCGCGAGCGCACCGATCGGTGGCTCACGCTAGCTTGGCTAACCGTTGCCCTGAGGGACGAGACGCTGCGAACGAGCCTTTGCGCGGGAGGGGCGCCTTGGACGGCAAGCAACGCACCGATAGGCACGCCAGCGACTGGGATGACCATCGCGCTTGACGCTTGGCGCTCCGGAGACACCCGGAGGGCGGATGACGCCTGGAAGCCAGCGTCCAAGTCGCTCCGCATGGACAAACGATATGCCCAGGATGC
>CAYVCE010000139.1:0-2724 GCA_964449915.1 uncultured Steroidobacteraceae bacterium
GTACCGAACTCCGGCGCGCAGCTCGACCAGATGGCGCCCAGCGACGCGGTGGCCAGCAGCCCGACGACCGCCTCCGGCACGTTCGGCAGGTAGGCCGCCACGCGGTCGCCACGGCCGACGCCGAGGCGCTCCAGGCCGGCGCGCGCCCGTCCGACCGCGTCACGCAGCTCATCGGCGGTCAGCGTCACCCGCTCGCGCGTCTGTGACCGTGCCACGAGGATGACCTCGTCGCCGCGTCGCGCGGACAGGCGCAGGCAGTGCTCGGCCCAGTTGAGGCGGGCGTCCGGGAACCATCGCGCCCCCGGCATGCCCCGCTCGGCCAGCGCCCGACCCGGATCGGTCGCCGATCGGATGTCGAAGTGCTGCCATACCGACGACCAGAAGCCGTCGAGGTCGTCGACCGACCAGCGATGGAGACCCGCATAGTCGTCGAAGGCGAGACCGCGCTCGCGCTCCAGCCACGCGAGGTACGCGCCGATGCGCGTCCGCTCGCGCACGTCGGGCGGCGGCGTCCACAGGACCGGCGGGTGGGCCATGGCTCGATCATGCCAGAGCGGCGGTATGCTCACCGCGCCCGATGCCCGTCCCGATCGTCCTGCTGGCGCTCCTGGTGGCCGCGCCGATCTCGCTGCCACCCGGGACGGCCGCGATCGCCGCGGTGCCGGACGAGCCGGGCGCCTTCGTGCTTCCCGACGCACCGATCCTGCAGACCGTGGCCGCCGACCTCGATGCGGACGGGCGCCGCGAGCTCGTGCGGCTCGTCCACGGCGACGGCGACGCGGTGCTGGCCGAGGTGTGGGTCGCGCGCGGAGCGCGCTGGGCGCTCCTCGGTGAGCCGATCGAGGTCGTGCCGCCGGCGCGCGTCGGGCCACGACTCGACGACGTCTTCCAGGCCACGCCGGTGCGCCTCCTGGTCCGCCGCGTGGCGGGTTCGGAGCGCGTGACGGTCGCCAGCCAGCCGCACTTCGATGAGATCGACGTCGGCGAGCCGTGCTGCCTCCTCCTCCGCGACCTCGTGATCGATGCGGGCGGCGTGGCGCGCCGCGTCGACGTCGGCGGGCCACTCGACTTCGCCGATACGGTGCTCGTCATCGACTTCGACGGCGACGGGACCGATGAGCTGCTCAGCACCCAGTCGCTGCCGCCCGCCGGCGACATCAGCTTCCCGACCCTGGCTCGCGTCCATCGCTGGGCCGATGACGCCTTTGCCGCGCCGACCGAGACGAGGCTCGAGATCGGCTCGGGCGACGCTCCGTTCCTGCTCGGCGACAGCGACGGCCTCTCCGGACAGGAGGCGGCCATCATCTCCACCCTCGGCCGTTCCGGCCTGTTCCGGATCACCGCCACGGTCGGCGACGGCCTCGCCGTCGACGAGGCGGGCATCGTGGCGGACCAGGCGCTTGCCGTCCCCCTTGCCGACGGCCGCGGCGTGGCCGTCACCGGCCCGCTGGTGGGGTTCGCGGTCGCGCCCTGGCCGGCGGGCGGCGCCGTCTCACCGCCGATCGGCACGTCGCGGCTGTCGGACATTCGGTTGCTCGGCACCATCGAGGTCGAGGGAGCCCCGCGCTTGGCGGCCCATCGTCCTTCGACCGGCACGCTCCACCTGCTGGACCTGCCGGAACTGGGGCCGTGGCGGCAGTCGATCGCCCGGAGCCGCGTGGCTTCGCGCCTCTCGGCACGGCCGCCGCTCCCGTACGTCGGCGTGCTGCCCGCCGGGAACCCCCGCGATGCTCCGGCGTCGGCGGTGATGCATGCCGGGCGGCTCGTTCTGCCTTCTGCCGACGGCGACCGGTCGCCGCCGACCCTGATGGCGACCCTGGCCGGCGCGGAGCCGATCGGCCTCGTCGGTGACGGCACCGTCCTCGCCCTCCATCATGCGCCGTTCGGGCCATCCTCGCCCGGACCCGGCGGCGGGCCGCTGCTCGTCCCGACACCCGTTCCGCTGGCGTGGACGAGCGTCGTGCCCTTCGAGCTGGTGCGGACCGGCGAGGAGGACGACGGTGCCCTCGATGCCGCCATCGGTGGCGCGCTGTTGCTCGACGCCGGGAACGACATCGGCGTCGGCCCCGATGGGTTCACGGCCGAGGTCAGCGCGCCACCGGGCTCGCGGGTGCTGGTCAGCGACGGCGCCACGCTGGGCCGCGCGCCGGTCGTCGTCCCGGCCGGCGGCTCGGTCGAGCTGCGGCTCGGTGGCGGGACCGAGGACGGCCGCACGCGCCTGGTGGTGACGACGCCGGCGGGTCACGCCTACATCGCGGCCTGGGACGTCACCGTCCGGGCCGGGCCGCCGCCGATCGAAGTCGAGGTCGCGACGCCGTTCGGGTCGCCCGAAGTTGCAATCGACGGCCACACGGTCGCGCATGCCACGGTCCGGGTGAACGGACGCACGGTCGCGGTCGACCAGAGCGGGGCGTTCGCGACGCGCGTCGAGCTCCCGCCCTGGCCGACCGAGGTCGTCATCGAGGTCGACGATGCGCTCGGCAACCTCGCGCGGACGACGGTCACCGGGATCGGGTGGTTCGACTATCGCGGGCTGCCGTGGGTCGCCATCGTCGTGGCCCTGGTGGGCATCGTTGCCGTCGTCCTGGTGCAGCGCGTCCCGCGCGTCACCCAGCTGCCGCGTCCCGTCGAGGACGACGCCGCATTCGAGGATCTCGAGCCCGACTGATCAGTCGCTGCGGCGGCGCCGTGCCAGCCGCTCGGCGAGCGTCTCGCCCGCCGGTG
>CAYVCE010000140.1:0-4447 GCA_964449915.1 uncultured Steroidobacteraceae bacterium
GCTGCGAACGGCAGGGATCGTCGCGCAGCGGCCCTAGGCACGGACCCTCGGCTAGAATGGCCCCCCGTGACCGACGAGTACCGCCACCGCACCGTGGTGCAGGTGCGATTCCGCGACATCGATGCCTTCGGGCACGTGAACAACGCGGTCTTCTTCAGCTACGTCGAGCTGGCCCGCATCCGCTACCTGCTCGACGTCCTCAAGCCGGCCACCTCCTTCGACCGCATGCCCCTCATCCTGGCCCGCGTCGAGCTCGACTTCCGGTCGCCCATCGAGTTCGGCGAGGAGGTCACCGTCGATACGCGCGTCGAGCGCATCGGCCGCAGCAGCTTTGACATGCTCCATCGCATGACGGCCGGGCCGGACGGTCGGCTGGCCGGGGACGTGCATACCGTGCTCGTCACCTACGACTATGCCCAGGCGCGGCCGATGCCGGTGCCCGACGAATGGCGGCGCCGCATGGGCGAGCACGAAGGACGTCCGCTCGACGCCGAGAGGCGCGGGCTCGAAGCCACCCCGGCGCGCGCATAGCAGCTTCAGGAGACCGATGGCCGATCCGCAACGCTTCGACCTGCTCATCCTCGGGGGAGGGATGAGCTACGTCGGCGCCATCCGCGCCGCGCAGCTCGGCCTGTCGGTGGCACTGGTGGAGCGCGACCGGCTGGGCGGGACGTGCCTGAACCGTGGCTGCATCCCCTCGAAGGCACTGCTCGAGACCGCCGACCTGCTCCATCGCGTCACCGAGCAGGGCGCCGAGTTCGGCCTGGCCGGCCACGACGGCATCAGCCTCGACTACGGCGCGCTGGCGAAGCGGCGGGACACGGTGGTCGACAAGCACGTCGGCGGCGTCGAGTTCCTGATGAAGAAGAACAAGATCACCGTCCTGCGCGGCACCGGGGTGCTCACCGGGCCGACCAGCGTGCGCGTGTCGGGCGGTGAGTCCGGCGACGTCGAGGCCACGGCGCAGAACCTGATCCTGGCCACCGGCTCCGCGCCGCGCTCCCTCCCCGGGCTCGAGCCCGATGGACGGCTGGTGATCACGAGCGACGAGGCGCTCACCCGCGGCGACGTTCCCGGCCGGGTCACGATCGTCGGCGCCGGCGCCATCGGCGTCGAGTGGGCCAGCATGTACCGCGACTTCGGCGCTGAGGTGACGCTCGTCGAGTTCGCCGACCGGATCGTGCCGCTCGAGGATCCCGACGTCGGCAAGGAGCTGGCGCGCGTCTTCAAGAAGCGCGGCATCGCGATCCACGCCGCGTCGACGATCGACCCCGACAGCATCCGCCGGGGCGACGACGACGTGGCCTTCAGCATCGCCACCAACGATGGCGCCACGCGGACCGATCTCACCTCGGACATCATCCTGGTCGCGGTCGGCCGCCGGCCGATGACCGACGGCATCGGCCTGGAGGGCATCGACGGCGTGGTCCTCGAGAAGGGCTACGTGGTCGTCGACGAGTTCATGCGCACCGGGGTCGAGCACCTGTACGCCATCGGCGACATCGTTCCCGGCTTCGCGCTGGCGCACGTCGCCAGCCACGAGGCGGTCGTCGCGGTCGAGCACCTCGCCGGCCACGACCCCGAGCCGGTCCGCATGGAGCTCATGCCGCGCGTCACGTTCTGCCGGCCGCAGATCGCCTCGGTCGGGATGAGCGAGGAGGAGGCGAAGGCCGCCGGACGCGAGGTCAGGACCGGCTCCTTCCCGTTCCGCGCGCGCGGCAAGGCGACGATCGTGGGCGAGATCGACGGATTCGCGAAGTTCGTGGCCGATGCCGACACGGGCGTGCTGCTCGGCACGCACATCATCGGCCCGCACGCCGGCGACCTCATCGCCGAGCCGTCCTTCGCCCAGATGGTTGAGGGCACGGCCGCGGAGGTCGCCATGAACGTGCACGCGCATCCGACGCTGCCGGAGGTGCTGCCGGAGGCCGCCCTGGCGGTCGACGGCGCGCCGATTCACGTCTAGCCAGGAGGAGCGGGCATGGCCCAGACCGACACGAGGCCGCGACACGCCGAGCTCGGACTCTCCGATGATGCCGTGCTCGGCATGTACCGCGCCATGCTGCTGGCGCGCGGCGTCGACGAGCGGATGTGGCTCATGCAGCGCGCCGGCAAGATCGCCTTCATCATCAGCGGGCAGGGCCACGAGGGCGCGCAGGTGGCCACATCGTGGGCGATGCGCAAGGGGCAGGACTGGATGGCGCCGTTCTATCGGTCCATTGCCAGCACCATGACGTTCGGCATGAGCGCCGAGGACATCATCACCGCCCACCTGGCCAAGGCCGACGATGTGAGCTCCGGCGGGCGACAGATGCCCGGCCACTACGGCGGCGCGCGGTACAACATCGTGTCGCTCTCGTCCCCGGTCGGGACGCAGGTACTCCACGCGGTCGGCATCGCGATGGGTGCCTGGGTGCGTGGCGACGACGTGGTGACCATGACCCAGTTCGGCGAGGGCACCTCCAACCAGGGCGAGATCCACGAGGCGATGAACTTCGCCGGCGTCCACAACCTGCCGGTCATCTTCGTGTGCGAGAACAACGGCTACGCCATCAGCGTGCCGCTCGATCGGCAGGTGGCCGGTGGCTCGGTCGCGGCCCGCGCGGCCGGCTACGGCATGCCCGGCGTGCTGGTCGACGGCGGGGACGTGCTCGGCTGCTACGCGGCGACGAAGGAGGCTCACGAGCGCGCGCGGCGCGGCGAGGGCCCGACGCTCATCGAGGCCAGGGTCGTGCGGCTCACGTCGCACTCCAGCGACGACGACCAGCGACGCTACCGCGACCCGGCGGAGGTCGACCACCTCAAGGAGCAGGACCCGATCCCGAAGTTCGCCGCCGAGCTTCGCGCGTCGGGCATCCTGACCGACGAGCAAGACGAGGCGATCCGCGCCGAGGTCAAGGCCGAGGTCAACGAGGCTTCGAAGCGTGCCGAGGCGCGACCGGAGCCGACCGCCGACGACGCCCACGAGCGCGTCTACGCTGCGCCCATCCCCGGCGGCGGCACCGCCGTCCCGCTGCCGCCGCTCGGCGACGGGGGGCACTGACCGATGCCCGAGCTCAACATCCTCGAGGCCATCCGTGGTGCCATGGACGAGGAGATGGCACGCGACGACCGGGTCATGGTCCTCGGCGAGGACGTCGGCAAGAAGGGCGGCGTATTCGGCGCCACCGAGGGCCTATGGGCCAGGTACGGCGACCGCCGCGTGCTGGACACGCCGCTGACCGAGGGCATGATCGCCGGCGCCGCGATGGGCGCGGCCGTCTACGGGCTGCGACCGATCGCCGAGATCCAGTTCGCCGACTTCGTGTACCCCGCCTTCAACCAGATCGTGTCCGAGATCAGCCGCATCCACTACCGCTCGAACGGCACGTTCACCGTGCCGCTCGTGATCCGCATGCCGTACGGCGGCGGCGTGCACGGCGCGCTCTACCACTCGCAGTCGAACGAGGGGTACTTCACGTCGACGGTCGGACTCAAGGTCGTCGCGCCGGGCACGCCCGCAGACGCCAAGGGCCTGCTCAAGGCCGCCATCCGCGACCCCGACCCGGTCATGTTCTTCGAGCACAAGAAGACGTATCGGCTGTTCAAGGCCGAGGTGCCCGACGGCGACATCGTGGTCCCCATCGGCAAGGCGTCGGTGGCGCGCGAGGGCAAGCACCTGTCGATCTTCTGCTACGGCTTCATGCGCACCTGCGCGCTCGAGGCGGCCGAGACGCTGGCGCGCGAGGACGGCGTCGAGGCCGAGGTGGTCGACCTGCGCACGCTGCGCCCCCTCGACGTCGAGACCGTCCTGGCCTCGGTCACGAAGACCGGAAAGGCTCTCGTCGTGCACGAGGCGAACCGGTTCGGCGGCTTCGGCGCCGAGATCGCCGCCGAGATCGGCGAGCGCGCCTTCGAGTCGCTCGACGGGCCGGTGACGCGCCTCGCCGGACCCGACGTGCCGGGCGTCCCGTACCACCACACGCTCGAAGATTGGTTCATGATCGGCCCCGCGCGCATCGTCGACGCGGCGCGCAAGCTGGCGGCGTATTGATGCCGGCGGCATTCACCGATGGAACGGTGCCCCAGCGCGGATCGGGCACAATCTGACCAGACGAACACCACGCGACCACTGAGAAAGGCCCGCACCGATGGCAACCACGATCAAGATGCCCCAGCTGGGCGAATCGGTCACCGAGGGAACGATCGAGCGCTGGCTCGTCAAGGAAGGCGACACCGTCGAGCAGTACGACCCGCTGTTCGAGGTCGTCACCGACAAGGTCAACGCCGAGGTCCCCGCCGAGATCGCCGGAACGGTCACGAAGATCCTGGTCGCCGATGGCGAGACGGTCGCGGTCGGCACCCCGGTCGCCGAGATCGACGCCGATGGCGCCGGAGCCGCGACCGATGCACCTGCGCCTGCAGCCGCGGAGGCGGCGCCCGCAGCCGCGACCGATGCACCTGCGCC
>CAYVCE010000141.1:0-10045 GCA_964449915.1 uncultured Steroidobacteraceae bacterium
CTCGATGCCGGCGTCTCCGCCGCGGCCTCGGCGCACGCCTGGGACCAGGCCACCAATGGCTACTTCAGCCACTACGGCCTGAATGGCAGCAGTCGCGACACCCGGTTGCGCGCCGCCGGGGTGAGCTTCAGCTACTCGGGCGAAAACCAGTGCTACCACATGTTCATGAGCGAGCAGGCAACCCTCGACTGGTGCCACGCGGCGTTCATGGCGGAGCCGTATCCCGGGCACTGGAACCACATCGGCAACATCCTCGATCCCCGCGCGACGCGTATGGGCGTCGGGATCGCCACGGTCGGCAGTACCACCGTCATCGTCTGGGACTTCACGAACTGACGACCGGCCGCCACGCCGCTCCAGGCGCGCCGGCCCTCCCATCCACGCACCAACCGGCCCGCCGCGTCCGTCCGCCGTGGGCGGTCCGCGTCTGGGCCGGTGCTACACTCGCTGACCGATGCCGAGCAACCACACCGCCGCCGGCGACCTCGTGAGCGGCGAGTCGCCCTCCACGGCGACGACCCTCGACCGCTCCGCCGGTCCTGGACTCAGCGTCACGGCCGGCGCCGGCGCAGTCCGTGAGCCGATGGACCGCCCACGCTGATGTCGAAGCCGCTCGTGATCGTCGAGTCGCCGGCCAAGGCCAGGACGCTTGCACGTCTCCTGGGGGACGGGTACCGCGTCGAGGCCAGCGTCGGCCACGTGCGCGACCTGCCCGAGAACGCCAGCGAAGTTCCCGCCGAGATCAAGGACAAGCCGTGGGGCAACATGGGCGTCGACGTCGACAACGGCTTCAAGCCGTACTACGTCGTGGCACGCGACAAGGCCGGCCGCATCCGCGATTTGCGCTCGGCGGTGAAGGATGCGCCCGAGGTGCTCCTCGCAACGGACCCCGACCGCGAGGGCGAATCGATCAGCTGGCACCTGCGCGAGGTGCTCAAGCCCACGGTGCCGGTCCGCCGCATCGAGTTCCACGAGATCACCGAGGAAGCCGTCCGCAGGGCCATCGACGACGCCCGCGACATCGACCTCAAGCTGGTCGACGCCCAGGAGAGCCGCCGCATCGTCGATCGGCTGTACGGCTACATGCTGTCGCCGGTGCTATGGAAGAAGGTGCAGACCGGACTCAGCGCCGGGCGCGTCCAGAGCGTGGCCGTGCGCCTGGTCGTGGAACGCGAGGAGGCGCGGGGCAGATTCCGAAGCAGCGCCTACTGGGATCTCGAGGCACGCCTTCAGGCCGACGGCGCGCCGTTCACGGCCACGCTGGCCCGCCTCGGCGGAGCGCGCGTCGCGACGGGCAAGGACTTCGACGCGACGACCGGGCTCCTGAAGGACACGAGCGCTCGGATGCTGGACGAGGCAGGGGCCGCCAGCCTGCGCGACGCGCTCGCCGAGCAGCTGCCGTGGTCCGTGACGTCGGTCGAGGAGCGGCCGGCGACCCAGAGCCCGTACGCGCCGTTCACGACTTCGACCATGCAGCAGGAAGCCAACCGGAAGCTCGGCTTCTCGGCCGATCGAACCATGAGCGCGGCCCAGCACCTGTTCCAGGAAGGCTTCATCTCGTACCACCGCACCGACTCGACGACCCTGAGCGAGCGTGCCCTGGGCGAGGCGGCCGATGCGATCCGCGACCTGTACGGGTCCGACTACTACGTCGGTCCGCGTCGCTACAGGACCACGGTGAAGAACGCCCAGGAGGCCCACGAGGCAATCCGGCCGACCGACTTCGGCCAGACCCCGCATCGGATGCAGCAGCGGATCGGCTCCGACGAGCAGCGGCTGTACGAGCTCATCTGGAAGCGCGTGGTCGCCTCGCAGATGGCCGACGCACGCCTGCTGCGCACGACCCTGGAGATCACCGCCGAGGGCGCCGACGAGCCGGCCGTGTTCACCGCCTCGGGCAAGACGATCCAGTTCGCCGGCTTCCTGCGCGCGTACGTGGAGGGCTCCGACGATCCCGCCGCCGAGATCGGCGACCAGGAGATGGTGCTGCCCAAGGTCGACGTCGGCGACCAGGTCTCCGCCGATGGCCCGATCACCCTGGATGCCCTCGAGCCGAAGGGCCACGAGACGGTGCCGCCGGCGCGCTACACCGATGCGTCCCTCGTGAAGCGCCTCGAGGAGGACGGCATCGGGCGGCCTTCGACCTACGCATCCATCATCTCGACCATCGAGCGGCGTGGCTACGTCTGGCGGCAGGGCAAGGCGCTCGTGCCGACCTTCACGGCGTACGCTGTGACGCAGCTGCTCGTGCAGCATTTCGGCGCCCTGGTCGAGCTCGGGTTCACCGGCCAGATCGAGGAGGACCTCGACGAGATTTCGAAGGGCGAGCGGGAGCGTGACGACTTCCTCGCCGACTTCTACCACGGCGGTGGCGGACGCGAGTGGCCCGGCCTCAAGCACCTCGTCGAGGACGGGACACAGATCGATTACCCCGTCATCAGCCTGGGCTCGCATCCCGAGAGCGGGGCACCGGTTGTCGTGCGCATCGGCCGTTTCGGGCCGTACGTGCAGATCGGCGAAGGGTCCGAAGCGGTCAACGCGTCGGTGCCCGACGACGTGCCACCGGCCGAGTTCACGCTGGAAGTGGCTCTCGCGCTGGCCGAAGCCCGCAGCAAGGGGCCCGACAGCCTCGGCACCGATCCGGCAAGCGGGCTCGCGGTCTACCTGATGACAGGCCGCTTCGGCCCGTACGTCCAGTTGGGCGAGACGCCGGAGAAGGGAAGCAAGGAGAAGCCACGACGCGCGTCGCTGACGCGGGACGATGACGGGAGTTCGCTCACGCTCGAGCGCGCGCTCGAGCTCCTGTCGCTGCCGCGCCTGGTCGGACGCGACACCGCGACGGGCGAGGACATCGTCGCCAACTTCGGACGCTTCGGGCCCTACGTGAAGCGTGGCGACGACTTCCGCTCGCTTGCCGGCGACGCGCAGGTGTTCGAAGTGACGCTCGACGAGGCGATCGAGCTCTTCAGCCACGAGAAGCCATCGCGCCGCACCGCCAGCAGGAAGGTCCTGCGCGACCTCGGCGCGCACCCCGACTCGGGCGCCGTCGTGCAGCTGCTTGAGGGCCGCTACGGACCGTACGTCACCGACGGGACCACCAACGCGTCGGTGCCGAAGGATGTCGAGAGCGACGCGCTGACGCTCGAGGCAGCCATGGAGCTGCTGAAGGCGCGTGAGGGCATCAAGCCGGCCGGGCGCGGGCGCAAGGGCGCGGCGCGGCGTCCGGGGACCACGACGCGGGGGACCAGGCGCAAGGCGCCCGCGCGCAAACGCTCGGCGTGAGCCGGGCTGGAACCGCCACCCAGCTCCCGCCCGCCGCGGCGCGCGTGCTGGATGGATTCCTGGAAACGCTTACGGCACGCAACGCGTCCGACGGGACCGTGATCGAGTACCGCCGCCACGCGACCGAGTTCCTCGCCTTCCTGGCGGGGCGCGGTGTCGACTGGCGCACCCCGGACCGCGCCACGGTGCGCGCCTACCTCGCCACGCTCGCCGACAGGGAGCTGGCGCCGACGTCGGTCGGCGGCCGGCTGGCGGCGATCCGCTCGCTGTACCGGCATGCGCTGCGCCACGGCAGCATCGAGGTCGATCCGCTGGCCGGCGTCCGCGCCCCGCGCCGGCCGTCGCGCCTGCCCCGCGTGCTCTCGGTCGACGAGGCCGAGGCGCTCGTGACCGCCCCGCGACGGCTGACCAGCCGTGACGATGCGCTCGCCCGCCGCGACGCGGCGATGCTGGAGCTGCTGTATGCGAGCGGCATGCGGATCAGCGAGCTCTCCGGCCTGACGATCGACCGTGTCGACCTCGCCCGCCGACGGCTGCGCGTCATCGGCAAGGGCAACAAGGAGCGCCAGCTTCTCTTCGGCGTGCCCGCCGCCACGGCGCTGCGCGCCTACCTCGACGTGGCGCGTCCGGTGCTTGCATCGCGCTCCGGGCGAACCGACGGCGTGGTCTTCCTGAACGCCGCCGGCCGGCCGTTGAGCGCGCGCGGGGCGCGGATGGCGATCGGCCGCTGGGTGGATGCCGCCGGCGCCCCGAAGCGGACGAGCCCGCACACCCTGCGCCATTCGTTCGCAACGCATCTGCTCGAGGGCGGCGCAGACCTGCGGGTGGTGCAGGAGCTGCTCGGCCACGTCAACCTGCAGACGACCCAGATCTACACGCACCTGTCCGATGCGGCGCTGCGCAGCGCCTACCGCGACGCGCACCCGCGCGCCGGCCGCGGCTCGGGCGGGCGGTCCGAACGGTGACGAAGGAGGCCGCCGAGGGCCCCACGCCATCGGTCGCGCCGCCCCCGGAGCCGGGGTCACAGGCCGGCGGCGGCGGCGTCTCGACCGGCCAGGTGCTCGTCACCGCCAGCCTGATCCTCACCGTCGCCGCGCTGGCCAGCCGGCTGCTCGGCTGGATCCGGCTGCTGGTCATCGGCTCGCAGTTCGGCGCCAGCCGCGAGCTCGACGCCTACTTCGCCGCGTTCCGTATCCCCGACGCCATCTTCCAGCTCGTGGTCGCCGGGGCGCTGAGCGCGGCGCTGATCCCGGTCTTCGCCGGCTACCGCGCACGGGGGCAGGAGCGCGAGGCGTGGCAGCTGGCCAGCAGCGTCATCAACCTCGTCCTCATCGCGCTCGCCGCGCTGAGCCTGCTGATGGCCATCTTCGCGCCGGTCTTCGTGCCGATCGTGGCTCCCGGCTTCGACGCGCCGACCACCGAGCTCACGATCCGGATGACGCGCGTCATGCTGCTCAGCCCGGTGCTCATCGGCATGGGGGCCGTGGTGAGCGGCATCCTCAACAGCTACAACCAGTTCACGATCCCCGCCATCGCGCCGCTGCTCTACAACGTGGCGATCATCGGCGCGGCGATCTTCCTTGCGCCGGTCATGGGCGTCGAAGGGCTCGCGGTCGGGGTGGCCATCGGCTCGCTCGCGCACTTCGCGGTGCAGCTGCCGAACCTGGCGCGGGTGGGGCAGCGCTACGACCTGACCATCGGCCTGTCGCACCCCGGCGTGCGACGGGTGGCCTGGCTGATGGGCCCGCGCACGCTCGGCCTGGCGGCCGGGCAGATCAACTTCCTGGTCAGCACCGTGCTGGCCTCGGGCCTGCCGGAGGGAAGCCTGACGGCGTACAACTACGCCTTCCAGCTCAGCCAGATCCCGGTCGGCGTCATCGGCGTCAGCATCGCGGTAGCGCTGTTCCCGACGCTGAGCACCGATGCCGCGCTGGGGCGCATCGGCGAAATCCGGCGGCAGGTGGCCGGAGCCGTGCGAGTGCTCGTCTTCGTGGCGGCGCCGCTGACGGCGATCATGATCGTGCTGCGCGAGCCGCTGACCTCGGTCTTCTACCAGTACGGGCTGTTCAGCCAGTCGGCCACCGATCGGACGGCGAGCACGCTGCTCTACTTCGCCATCGGCCTCGTCGGGCATATCGTGGTCCACGTGCTGACGCGCGCCTTCTACGCCATGCAGGACACCCGTACGCCCGTTGCCTGGGCGATCATCGCCGTTGCCGTCAACGTGCCGCTCATGGCGGTCCTGGTCGGACCCATGGGGGTCGAGGGCCTGGCACTGGCCCTCAGCGTGAGCTCGATCCTGGAGGTCATCGGCCTCCTGTGGTTCCTGCGCCGCCGCCTCGAGTCGATGGAGGAGGCGGCCATCCTGCGCTCGGTGGCCCGTGCGGGGATCGCGGCCCTCGCCGCCGCGCTGCTCATGCTCGGCGGACTCACCGTGGTCACCGGCTCGCTCGGCGGGCTGCTCGACAACGCCATCGGCCGGCTGCTGGCCCTGCTGGTCCTGTCGGCCGCGGGTGGCGCCATCTTCCTGCTCGTCGCGGCGGCGCTCCGCGCGCCGGAGCTGGACCAGCTGCGCGGCATCCTGAGCCGCCGGGGCCGGCGCGCCGCCTGATGCACTTCCGCCCCGCCACCGACGCCGATGCCGACGCCTGGCAGGCGTTCCTGGCCGCCACGCGCTCGGGCGATTTCCTGCACGACTGGGCGTGGGCCGAGGTGGCGGCCTTCGACGGCCAGCCGCAGCGCCGCTACGTGCTCGAGGAGGCCGGCGCGATCGTCGCCATCCTGGCCGCGCAGGAGCGGCCGGTGCTCGGTGGCCGCGCGTTCTGGTACGTCCCGCACGGCCCGGTGCTCGACTGGACGTCACCGCAGGCGGGCGAGCGGCTGCGGGGCATGGTAGTGGGCCTGCGGGAAGCGGCGCGGGCGCACCGGGCCATCGCGGTCAAGCTCGAGCCGCGTCTCGAGCGAGATGCGATCGAGCTCGCCGCACTCCGCGGTCGGGGCCTGCGCTCCACCGGCGAGGCGATGCAGGTCGGGCAGACACGCCTCGTCGAGCTCGGCGACGACGAGGCGCTGCTGGCCAGCTTCGACAAGGACACGCGCTACTCGGTGCGTCGCGCGGAGCGCGAGGGCGTGCGCGTGGAGACCGCCACGGACGCCGCGGACGACGCGGCCATCGACGCGCTCCACGCCCTGGTCGGGGAGACGCAGCGGCGCGCCGGCTTCCCGATGCCGCCGCTCGAGCGCTACCGGGTCGCCTGGCGGGCGCTGGCCGGCGCCGGCCGGGCCGTCATCCTCGAGGCGCGTCGCGAGGGGGAGCTGCTGGCGTCGGGGATGGTCGTCATCGAGGGGGATCGGTCCTTCTACCTGTTCAGCGGCAGCCGTCGCGAGGAGCGCGGCGAGCCGAAGCGCTACGCCAGCTACGCGCTGCAGTGGGCGATGATGCGCCTGGCCCGCGAGCGCGGCGTCCGCGTCCACGACCTGTGGGGCGTCGCGCCGCCGGGAGCCGGGCCGGAGCACCCGTGGCACGGCGTTGGCCTCTTCAAGAAGGGGTTCGGCGGCCGCGACGTGACCTGGGCCGGCAGCTGGGATCTCGTCGTCGACCCGATCGTCTACCGCCTTCGCGCGGCGACCGGCATCGCCCGGGCCTGGCTTCGGGGCGGGCTGCGACGCCTGCGACGCCTGCGCCGATGAGCCACGAGCCGCGCCGCATGGGCCTCGGTGCCCTGACTGACGTCATCGGTCCCGAACGTGTGTCGGGCCTGCCGGTCGGCGAGGTCACCGCGCTGGCCTACGACTCGCGCCGGGTTGCGCCCGGCACGCTCTTCTTCGCCGTGCCCGGCATCCACGTCGACGGCCACGATTTCGCCACGACTGCTGTGGCGGCAGGCGCCGTTGGCCTAGTCGTCGAGCGCGAGCTCTCCGGGCTGGATGTGCCGCAGCTGGTCGTCGACCGATCGCGGCGCGCCCTGGCCGACGCCGCCGATGCATGGTTCGGCCGCCCATCGGAGCGGCTGACGGTGATCGGCGTGACCGGGACCGATGGCAAGTCCACGGTCACCAGCCTGGCGGCGGAGCTGCTGCGCGCCGGCGGTCGGCGGCCGGGCCAGGTCGGTACCGTCTTCACCGGGGTGGGGGACGAACTCGAGCCGAACCTGGATCGCAACACGACGCCGGAGGCGCCCGAGCTCCAGGAGCTGCTGGCGCGCATGGTCGATGCTGGCAACGACAGCGTGGTGATGGAGGCAACCTCGCACGGGCTCGCCCTCGAGCGCACGCGGAACTGCCGCTTCGACGTCGGCGTGGTGACGACCGTGACCAGCGAGCACCTCGAGCTGCATGGCACGGTCGAGGCCTACCGGGCTGTCAAGGCGCGGTTGGTCGAGGAGGCACCGATCGCGGTCCTCAACGCCGACGACGCGTCGTTCGCCTACTTCCGCGATCGTGCCCGGGACCGCGTGATCACCTACGCCATCAATGCCGATGCCGATCTGCGGGCGGCCGACCTCGCCGCCGATGCGACCGGCACCCGATTCCAGCTGGAGTCGCCGCGCTGGAAGGGCGGCGTCCACGTCGCCCTTCCCGGGATGTTCAACGTCTCGAACGCGCTTGCCGCGCTGGCGGTGGGCGAGGCGCTTGGGCTCGACCTCGAGCGGGCGGCATCCGCCCTGCACAACACCGGCGGCGTCCCCGGCCGCATGGAGCGCGTGGATGCGGGGCAGCCGTTCGCCGTCGTCGTCGACTACGCGCACACCGCGGACTCGCTGCACAAGGTGCTCGACGTCCTGCGGCCGCTGACCGCCGGCCGCCTGATCGTGGTGTTCGGCTCGGCCGGAGAGCGCGATCCGACGAAGCGCTCCCCGATGGGCCGCGTCGCCGCCGAGCACGCCGATCGGGTGATCGTGACCGACGAGGACCCCCGCCTCGAGGACCCCCGCCACATCAACGAGCAGATTGCCGCTGGGGCCCGGTCGGCCGGCGCGGTGGACGGCGAGACGCTGTGGGTGATCGACGACCGGCGGGAAGCGATCGGGCTCGCCGTCGGCCTTGCCCGCGAGGGGGACGTCGTGCTGCTGGCCGGCAAGGGCCACGAGGCGAGCATCTTCTACGGCACCGAGAGGCGGCCGTGGGACGACCGTGCCGCCGCACGCGAGGCGCTGGCCGCGTCAGGATGGACGCGCACATGACCGGCGCCACCGATCTGCGCGCATGGCGCGTGACCGACCCCGATGCCTGGAACGCCTTCGTGGAGGGCGCGTCGTACCACGCCTTCCCGCAGCTGTGGGAGTGGGGCGAGGTTCGCGCCGCCAGTGGCTGGCGCCCGATCCGGCTCGCCATCGGCCCGACCGAGGACGAACCCGTCGCCTGCGCCCAGCTGCTCCTGCGGCGCATGCCGCTCCTCGATTGGCACCTGGCCTACGTGCCGCGTGGACCGGTGGGCGCGCTCGACGTCCCGTCCGTGCGTGACGCGCTGGTGAAGGCGTTGCGGGCGCTGGGCCGTGAGGAGCGAATCGCCACCGTGCGTGCCGACCCCGAGGCCATGCCCGGCACGCCGTACGGGCGCGCCCTGCTCGCCGCGCCGTGGCGTGCAGCACCCAAGGTGCAGCCGCCGACCACCCGGGTCATCGACCTGACCCCCGGCGCGGACGCCCTGCGCACTGGTCTCAAGCGCAAGCATCGCCAGTACGTCGGCAAGGCCGAGCGGGCGGGGATCGGCGTCGAGCGCTTCGACGGCGCCACGCCGGCGCGGGTCATCCGCCCCGCGCTGGCGGAGTTCAACCGCATCTACCGCCTGACGGCGGATCGGGCCGGGTTCGTCGCGCGCCGGCCGTCGTACTACGAGCGCGTGTGGAAGGCCTTCGCGCCGAACGGCCACGTCCGCCTCAGCTTCGCGGTCCAGAAGGGGGAGCGGGTCGCCGCGCTGTTCCACTTCCTGTGCGGCGAGCGCGCCGTCGAGTCGTACGGCGGCATGACCGACGCCGGGGCCGAATCCCGCGCGAACTACCTGCTCAAGTGGACCGCCATCAGCGACTTCGCGCACGAGGGCTTCCGTGTCTACGACATGTGGGGCCTGGCGACCGGCGGCATCCGCCAGTTCAAGGAGGGCTTCGGCGGCACCGAGATCGAGTACGTCGGCGCCCGCGACCTGGCCCTGCGCGGCCCCATCGATGCAGCGCTGCGCGTCGCCATCCCCGCGTACGGCCTGGCACAGCGGGCACGCCACAAGCTGCTCGGACGCGACGTCGACGAGCCTGCCGAGGGCGGCGCCTGAATGACCGATGCGGCCCTGCTGCATCCCTCGGTCGCGGTGCGCCTCGCCTCGCTCGGCATCGCGTTCGAGGTCATGGAGTGCGACCCCGCCCTGGCGGACACCGCTGCCTTCGTCGCGCACTACGGCGTGCCGGTCGAGCGCAGCGCCAACACGATCGTGGTCGCCTCGAAGGGCGCGGCGCCGACCTACGCCGCGTGCGTGCTGCTGGCCACCACCTCGCTCGACGTGAACAACGTCGTGCGCCGCGAGATGGGCGTGCGCAAGGCCTCCTTTGCGCAGGCCCATCCGGTGCGTGAGCTCACCGGCATGGAGATCGGCGGAGTCACGCCGTTCGGCCTGCCCGACGCCATGCCGATCCTGGTCGACGCCCGGGTCATGGAGCCCGACTGGATCATCCTCGGCGGCGGCAACCGCTCCTCGAAGCTGCGCCTCGCGCCCGCGGCGCTGCAGCGCCTGCCTGCTGTTCGTGTCGTCAGCGGTCTCGCGAGGGACCGA
>CAYVCE010000142.1:0-6186 GCA_964449915.1 uncultured Steroidobacteraceae bacterium
CCCGCACCTACTTCGAGGCCGCCTGGGTGGCTTTCGGCGAGCGGCCGCGCGACGAGGACTTCGCCCCCTGGGAGCCTACCTTCGAGGCCGACCGGGCCATCGCCGCCTACGACGGCGACCGGATCGTGGGAACGGCCGGCATTTTCAGCTTCGAGCTGACCGTGCCCGGCGGCATGCTGCCGGCGGCCGGGGTCACGATCGTCGGCGTGCACCCGACCCATCGGCGGCGCGGCATCCTGCGGCGCATGATGCTTGCCCAGCTCGACGCGATACACGACCGTGGCGAGCCACTCGCGATGCTCTGGGCGTCGGAGGGTCAGATCTACCAGCGCTTCGGCTACGGCCTGGCCACCATGGCGACGAAGGTCGATGTCGCACGCGATCGGACGGCGTTCCGCAGGCCGCACAACCCGGCCGGCACGGTCCGGTTCGTCGACGTCGACGACGCCAAACGACTCCTGCCGCCGATCTACGACGCGGTTCGCGGCCAGCGGCCCGGGTTCTTCAACCGCACGGCCGCGTTCTGGGACGCCGAGGTCTTCCATGATCCGGAGCACTGGCGCAGCGGTGCCAGCGCGGCGTGGTACGTGGTGCACGAGGTCGCGGGCGAGCCCGATGGCTTCGCGCGGTACCGCATCCGCGACAAGTGGGACGACAGCGGGCCGAACTCGACGCTCATCGTCACCGACCTGCTGGCCCTGAATCCCGCGGCGCGGCTCGACCTGTGGCGCTTCCTGCTCGACGTCGACCTGATGGGGCGCATCGAAGCCTGGAACGTGCCGTCCGACGACCCGCTCATCCTCAGCGTCGCGGAGCCGCGCCGGCTGGGGATCGGTCTCGGCGACGGACTGTGGCTGCGGGTGGTGGACGTCTCGTCGGCGCTGGCCGGACGGCGGTTTCGGTCCGACGGTACCCTTGTCCTCGAGGTCGCCGACGAGCTGTGCGACTGGAACGATGGTCGCTGGGCGCTGCGCGTGGAGAACGGCGTCCCGTACGTGGAGCCGAGCACCGACCTCCCTGACCTCGCCTGCGACGTGACCGACCTTGCGTCGGCCTACCTCGGCGCCTTCTCCTTCGCCCAGCTGGCCGACGCCGCGCGGGTCACCGAGCTGAAACCGGGCGGCGTGGCGCGCGCCGATGCGCTGTTCCGGACCGACCGCGCCCCCTGGTGCCCGCGGGTCTTCTGACCTCGCCCTCGCTCAGACGATGCTCCGCCGATACCATCGGCGCGCCATGCATCGCCTGACCGACGCGCTCGCGCTTGACATGACGCGCCTCGCGATCGAGAACATCGGCCGCGAGTATCCGAACGCGCCGAACCACCTGCTTCGCTCGGGGAGCGACCTGCGTGCGCCGCGCGAGCTGCATCCGGCCTTCTTCGGCAGCTGGGACTGGCACTCGTCCGTCCATCAACACTGGCTGCTCGTGCGCCTGCTTCGGCTGGGCCGAGCCGGCGGACTCGCCGATGACGCGCGCGCCGCGATCGCAGCCAACCTGACGTCCGAGCACCTCGTGATCGAAGCTGCCTACCTCCGCGAGCACCCCGCCTTCGAGCGCACCTACGGATGGGCCTGGCTCCTCCGCCTGGCCGACGAGCTGTCCGCATGGCAAGACCGGGACGCGACCACCTGGGCCGCGGCGGTGGCGCCGGCAGTGGGACTGGTGCGGTCGTCGTGGCTGGCGTACCTGCCGACGACGACCTACCCGATCCGGGCCGGGACCCACGCCAACAGCGCGTTCGGCCTGGCGTTCGGCCTGGAGCATGCGCAGGCCGCCGGCGAACCGGCGTTCGCGGCCGCGATCGAGGAACGTGCCCGAGCATGGTTCATGGCCGACCGCGACTACCCGGCTCACCTGGAGCCCGGGGGGGACGACTTCCTGTCCGGCGCCCTGGTCGAGGCCGCCCTGATGGCTCCGATCCTCGGAGCCGGCTTCGGAGCGTGGTTTGCCGCGTTCCTGCCTTCGGTGCCGGCATCGCTGCTCACACCCGCGATCGTCGCGGATCGGTCCGATCCGAAGACGGTGCACCTCGACGGACTGAACCTGTCACGTGCCTGGTCGTGGCGGCGGATCGCCGAGGCGCTCGGCGACGACCCTCGCGTCGGCGCCGCCGGGCTGGCTGCCGCGACGCATCTGGGGACCGCCCTTCCCCATGTGTTCAGCGGCGAGTACGCCGGCGAGCACTGGGTCAGCACGTTCGCACTCCTGGCCCTCACCGACTGACGTAGATCCGGCCGGCACGGCACGCATTCTGCAGGTCTGAACCATGAAGTTGCGTCCGGCTTCCACGAGGCAGGACGGGCGAGCGGCGGCGATGGAGCTGCTCGTGGGCGCCGATTGATCCGAGGCGATCGAGTGCGCGAACGATGAGATCGCCATGGAGGCTATGTGGAAGCCCGCGTCGGCATCACCGTCCCCGACAACCTGGCCGTCGCCAGCTGGGATGACGTCCCCGCGGCCCGACACCCGGCACCGCCCGTCGACGACCGTGCGCGAGGCGATGACCTCGTCCGGCACGCGGCGGAGCCAGTTACGTGACCGACTCACGACGCATCGAACTGTGCCGCTGCACGAGCTCCTGCCAACCGAGCTGGTCGTTCGCTCGAGCTGCGGCTGCAGCTGTGACACCAAGGAGGATTCAGGAATGACCAGCAGACGATCGGCGGGGGTCGCGCTCGCGGCGCTCGCGATGACATTCGCGCTCGCGGCCTGCGGGCGTAGTGACGAGGGGGCCGGCGACGGCGCTGCGTCGCAGGCGCCGGAGGTCGACACGAGTGCGGCCACTGGCGAAATCGACGTCTGGGCGATGGGCACCGAGGGCGAGGAGCTCGGTGCCCTGGCAGACGCATTCATGGCAGAGAACCCGGACATCACGGTCAACGTGACGCCGGTGCCGTGGGACGCGGCACATGACCGGATCGTCAACGCCATCGCCGGCCAGGAGGTGCCTGATGTCACCATGGTCGGGACCACCTGGATGGGCGAGTTTGCTGGCCTCGGCGGGCTGGATCCGACGCCGTCGAACATCGATCCCGGCCAGTACTTCGAAGGTGCCTGGAACACGACCGTGGTCGACGGCACCAGCTACGCTGTGCCGTGGTACGTCGAGACCCGGCTGCTGTATTACCGCACCGACCTCGCCGAGGAGGGCGGCATGACCGAGGCGCCAGCCAATTGGGACGACCTGAAGGCGCTGGCCGAGGGCATTCAGGCTACCGGCGCGCAGTACGGCATCAACCTGCAGCCGGGCGGCACCGGCTCGTGGCAGACGTTTATGCCGTTCTTCTGGCAGGCCGGCGGCGAGATCCTCGACGAGAGCGGTACCTTCACGCTCGACTCTGAGGCCTGCGTGGAGGCGCTCACCTTCTATGACTCCTTCTTCGAGGAGGGCCTGACGGCGGCCGCCGCGACGGACGTGCCCCTGGAGGGCCAGTTCGCCAATGGCGACGTCGGCTCGTTCTTCAGCGGCCCGTGGATGATCGGGATCATCGCCGATGCCGGCGCGGACCCCGAGACGTGGACCGTCGCGCACCAGCCGACGGAAGCGGCCGGCACCTCGTTTGTCGGCGGTGCCAACCTTGCCGTCCTGTCCGACGCGGACAACAAGGAGGCGGGATGGGCCTTCATCGAGTACCTCTCGCAGCCGGAGGTCCAGGTGACCTGGTACGACACGGTCAGCGACCTGCCGTCGGTCCAGGCGGCGTGGGACGACGAGGCGTTCTCCGCCGACGAGCTGCTCTCGGCCTTCGGCGACCAGCTCGAAGATGCCAAGGCGCCGCCGTCGATCGCCACCTGGGAGCAGGTTGCGTCCGAAATCGATACGGGCATCGAGCAGGTGACCGTTGGTGACATGTCGCCGGAGGAGGGCTGCGCCGCGATGCAGGAGGCGGCCACCTCGATCGGTACCGGCGGGTAGCGGTCGTGGCGAGCATGACCGGGGCCGTGGGTGGGGGGCGCTCCTCATCCACGGCCGGCAGCTCGGCGTGGCGTGACGCGCTCATCGCGTGGAGCTTCGCGCTGCCGTTCCTCGTGCTCTTCCTGGTCTTCATGGCGGGACCGATCCTGGCCGCCCTGATCACAAGCTTCACCGACCTGCGGGTCACCGACATTCGGAACCCTCTCTCGGTCGAATTCGTCGGGATCGAGAACTACCTTGCGGTCCTCGGCGAAGAGCGTTTCCAGAAGGCCGCCGCGAACACCGCGGCCTACGTCCTGGTAGGGGTGCCGCTCGCCATCGCCCTGGGTCTGGGTGCCGCGGTGCTGTTGAACCAGGGCATCGTGCGCTTCCGGGCGTTCTTCCGGGTCGGCTTCTACCTGCCCGTCGTCACGAGCATCGTGGCCATCGCCGTCGTGTGGCGGATCCTCCTCGGCACGGAGACCGGCCTGATCAACGCCATCCTCGCCACCTTCGGAATCGATGGGCCCGGCTGGCTGAGCGATGAGCGCTTCGCGCTTTGGTCGCTCGTCGCCATGGCCGTGTGGAAGAGCCTCGGATTCCTGATGGTCATCTTCCTCGCGGGCCTGCAGACGATCTCGCAGGACCTGTACGAGGCCGCGGAGGTGGACGGGGCGGGGCGATGGCAGCGCTTCCGCGCCATCACGCTCCCGCTCCTGCGACCGACCCTGCTCTTCGCCGCCGTGATCACCGGCATCGGCTACGTGCAATTCCTCGAGGAGGTCTACGTCATGACCCAGGGCGGGCCGCTGAACTCGACCGTGTCGCTGGCCTACTACGCCTATAACCAGTTCAGCTTCGGCAATTACGGCTACACCGCGGCGATCGC
The DNA here is from genome assembly GCA_964449915.1 of uncultured Steroidobacteraceae bacterium. Lineage (GTDB taxonomy): Bacteria > Chloroflexota > Limnocylindria > QHBO01 > QHBO01 > JACDBZ01. Next base: position 4,785 of record CAYVCE010000142.1, read on the forward strand.
CTTCATCCTGTTCATCGTGATCGCGCTGCTGACCGTGGTCCTGTTCCGGGCCATCAGGCCGGCCACGTGAGGATCGGCTGATGAGCACAGTCTCCCCGGCCCGAGATCTTCCGACGGACGCTCCCACGTCCGGCCGGGGGCCTCGTGCCGAGCATGGCGGATGGTGGATCTACCTCCTGCTGTTCCTCGGGGTCATCCTGTTGGTCGGGCCGTTCGTCTGGATGGTCCTCGGTTCGATCAAGACGACCGGTGAGCTGCGCCAGGTGCCACCCACCTGGCTGCCTCAGAACCCAACGCTGGCCAACTACGAGGACCTGTTCAGCCGGCTGAACTTCGTCGGGTACTTCTTCAACTCGACCGTGGTCGCGGTCGCCGTGACCATCGGCAACATCGTGTTCTGCTCGATGCTCGGCTACGCGCTCGCCAAGCTGACCTTCCCAGGCAAGCGGGTCCTGTTCGCCGTGGTACTCGCCACGCTCATGATTCCCGGCGTCGTCACCTTCATGCCGCTCTTCGTCCTGGTGGCCAACATGGGCCTGGTCAACACCCACGCGGGGTTGATTCTGCCGTTCCTCGTCGGCGCCTTCGGGGTTTTCCTGATGCGCCAGTTCATTGCCGGCATCCCCGACGAACTGCTCGACGCGGCACGCGTGGACGGCGCCGGCGAGCACTACATCTTCTGGCGCATCATCATCCCGCTCTGCGGCCCGGCGATCGCCACGCTGGGCATCCTGACCTTCCTCGGCAGCTGGAACAGCTTCCTGTGGCCGCTCGTGGTGGCCACCTCCGAGACCATGTACACCCTGCCCGTGGCGATCGCACTCTTCGCCACCGGACAGCAGGAGACGAACATCGCGCTGCTCATGGCCGGCTCGGTCGTGGTCATCGTGCCGGTCCTGATCGTGTTCATCGCGCTCCAACGCTACTTCACGCAGGGCATCGCCATGACCGGCATCAAGTAGGAGATCCCGCTCCATCCATCCCATCGCAGTCCCCCGAGCGCTGCCCAAAGGACACGCGAAGCCATGCCCATTCTCCGCCGTCTCATCGCCCTCCCATTGGCCGCGGTCATGGTGCTGGCCCTGGCCATCCCGGTCGCCGCCGCGCCGAAGGGCACGCTCGAGCGCTACGCCCGTGACACGTGGCGCTCGTTCGTCCACCTGGTCGACCCGAACACGGGCCTGCCGGCCGACAACATCGCCGGCAACCTTCATCCGAGAACGCGCTCGGCTTACACCTCCCCGACCAATGTCGGGATGTACTTCTGGGCAACCCTCGCCGCGCGCGATCTCGGGTTCATCGGCGCCGATGAAGCCGTCGATCGGATCGCGCAGACGCTGACCACGCTGGAAGGCATGGAGCGCCACGAGCCGTCCGGCCAGTTCTGGAACTGGTACTCGCC
>CAYVCE010000143.1:0-6262 GCA_964449915.1 uncultured Steroidobacteraceae bacterium
GCGGAACAGGGCTTCCATGGCGCGCAGCCGGGAGACGGCGGTCCGAATCACCGCGAGCGCCACGTCAGGCCCAGCGTCGAGCAGCTCACGGATCGCCCCGATCGGGATCCGCAGCACCTCGGATGGGGTCGCGGCGGTGACGCTGGCGAGTCGGCGGCCACCTTCGAGCGCGGCGATCTCACCCTGGAGCGACCCTGGGCCGACACGCGCCACCGGGATGTCGGAGCGCCCCGCGCGCTTCGTCACATCGAGCTCACCATCGAGCACGACGTAGAGTGCGTCCGCCTCGTCGCCCTCGCGAATGAGGTGGGCGCCCGGCTCGAGGTCCACGATCTCGCCCATGTCGACCAGCCGATCGAGCTGGTCGTCGGGCAGCCCTCCGAAGAGCGGCGTCAGGCGCAGCCGCTCGACGATGCCCCTGCGGTCGAGGTGCTGGTGACCCTCGTTCACAGATTGGCCAGGTACTGGTGGACGAACTGGACTGCCATCGAGCCCTCGCCGACGGCGCTGGCGATGCGCTTCACCGACCGATGGCGCACGTCGCCGGCCACGAAGACCCCCGGCAGGCTCGACTCGAGCAGCCCCGGCTCGCGGTCCAGGTTCCAGCCGTGGCCGGTCGCCACGTCGCCCCCGCTCAGGACGAAGCCGCGGTCGTCGCGAGCCACGACCCCCTCGAGCCAGGCGGTGCGCGGCTGCTGCCCGATGAACACGAACGCCGCCGCCAGCGGAAGCTCGATGCTGCCCTCCGGGGTGGCCACGGTCGCGCGCTCGAGGTGGTCGCTGCCATGGAGGGCGGTGATCGCCGCCCCGGTGTGGACCTCGACGTTGTCGAGCGCCGCGATCTGCTCGACGAGGTAGGCGCTCATCGACTCGGCCAGGTCGCTGCCGCGCACCAGGAGGTGGACGCGTGACGCGAAGCGGGCGAGGTGCACCGCCGCCTGGCCGGCCGAGTTTCCGGCGCCGACGACGCCGACCTGCGCGTCGCGGTAGAGGATCGCCTCGGTGGTGGCCGCGCCGTAGTACACGCCGGCGCCGCTGAGCGTCTCGGCGCCCGGTACCTCGAGCCGCCGGTAGCTGACGCCGGTGGCGACGACCACGGCCTGGCACGACAGCTCCGCCCCATCGTCGAGGACGATCGTGCGATACGGATCGGAGCGACGGATGCCGGCTGCCTCCTGCGACGACAGGATCTCTGCCCCGAGGCGACGCGCCTGCGCCAGCGCGCGGCGGGCAAGGTCGGCGCCGGTCAGCCCGGACGGGAAGCCGAGGTAGTTCTCGATGCGGCTGGTGGTCCCCGCCTGTCCGCCGGGGGCCTCCCGCTCGATGAGCAGGGTCTTGAGCCCCTCGCTGGCCCCGTAGACCGCGGCGGCCAGCCCGGCAGGGCCGGCACCCACGATGACGAGGTCGTAGAACGGCAGGGCTGCCCGCGTCGAGAGGCCGACCGCGTCGGCCAGCTCGCGGTTCGACGGGTCGCGCAGGACACGTCCGTCCGGCAGCAGGACCACCGGGACGGAGGGGTCCGAGCCGCCTTCCACCGACTCGGCGATGCGCGCGCCCTCGGCCTCGGCCGGATCGAGCCAGGTGTACGGCACCTGGTTGCGGGTCAGGAAGTCGCGAATGGCGTGGCCCCGCGGCGCCCATCGGCCAGCCAGCAGTCGCAGGCCTTCGAACGCCGGACGGAACGCCGCCAGCCAGTCGCCGAGCAGGTCGTCGAGGACCGGGTAGAGGCGCTCCTCGGGCGGGTCCCAGGGCTTGAGGATGTACTGGTCGAGGCTGATCTCGTTGATCGCGCGGATGGCGACGTCCGTATCGGCGTAGGCGGTGAGCAGCACGCGCTTGGCGTCGGGCTGGAGGACGAGCGCCTCGCGCAGCAGCTCGATGCCGGTCATGACCGGCATCCGCTGGTCGACGACGAACAGCGCGACCGGATCGCCGCGACGCGTCAGCTCGCGCACCGCCTCGAGCGCCTCCGTCCCCGAGCCGGCGCCGATGACCCGGTACTCCCCCGTGTAGCGCGCGCGCAGGTCGCGCTCGACCGCCCGGAGCACAGGGGCGTCGTCGTCCACTGCCAGGATCGCCGGCTTGGCCGCCATGGCCGGAGTGTATCCGGCGTGCCTCTCGGCAGCGCGCGAACGTCGTCCACCGGGCCACGGAGCGCCGCGTGACCCGCTACGCTCCACGCATGCTCCTGACCGGCACCGGCCGCCTGGCGCCTGCCGGCTTCTCGCCGTGGGCGATCGCTGTCCGGGATGGGCGCATCGACTGGGTCGGCGATGCGCGCGATGCGCCGGCCGGCGATGATCGGATCGACCTGGGGTCCGCGCTCGTCACGCCGGGCCTGGTCGACAGCCATACCCATCCGGTCTTCGCCGGCGAGCGATCGGACGAGGCCGCAGCCCGCCTGGAGGGCACCCCGTACACCGAGGGCGGCATCCTGCGCACGGTGCGCGAGACACGGGCGGCCGACGACGCGACGCTCGAGACGCTGGTGGAGCGTCGCCTGCGGGCCGCGCTGGCCGCCGGCACGACGACGGTCGAGTGCAAGTCGGGCTACGGGCTGTCGCTCGAGGAGGAGCTGAGGCACCTGCGGATCATCGGACGCGTGGCGGGGCGCGTGCCGGTCCGGGTGATTCGCACGTTTCTGGGCGCCCATGCCACGCCGCCGGGCACGGCCATGGCCGACCATGCCGTCCACGTCGCCGACGAGATGATCCCGGCCGTGGCGCGCGAGGGCCTCGCCGACTTCGTCGACGTGTTCTCCGATGCGGGCTTCTTCGATCTCGACGCCACGGAACGCATCGGCCGGGCGGCCCTCGCGGCCGGCCTGGGCCTGAGGCTGCACGCGGAGCAGCTGCGGCGGACCGGGGCGGCCGAGCTTGGTGCGCGGCTGGGCGCCGCGTCGGTCGACCACCTCGAGCAGCTCGACGAGGCCGGCGTGCGTGCCGTGGCCGCGTCGTCGACCGTCGCCACGCTGCTGCCGGCCCCGGCGCTCGTCCTGCGCGACCGCCTGCCGCCGGCGCGGGCCCTGCTCGACGCCGGAGCGAGGATCGCCCTCGCCAGCGACGCCAACGCGGGCACCTTCGGCGGCTTCGGCGCCATGCCGATGATCATCGGCCTGGGCGCCACGGTGCTCGGGCTGACCGTCGCCGAAGCGCTCACCGCATCCACGTCGGGCGGGGCGAACGCGCTCGGGCGCGACGACGTCGGGGCGCTGCGACCCGGGATGGCCGCCGACCTCGTGGCGTGGGACGCGGAGCACGAGGGCGCCTTCGCCCTCCGCCTCGGGTCGGTGCGGCCGTCGCGGGTCTGGATCTCGGGCGAGGAGATCGGCCTCAGCGGTTGAGGCGGTTCCGCGCCGCCTATCATTCGACGCCATGGACCGATTCGATCTCGTCGTCATCGGTGCCGGCGCCGCCGGCGAGGCAGCCGCCCACTACGCGCGCAGCCGCGAGGCCTCGGTGGCGATCGTCGATCGCGCCCTGTTCGGCGGGTCGTGCCCGTTCTGGGCGTGCATGCCCTCCAAGGCGCTGCTCCACGCAGCGGCCGTCCACCGCGGCGGCGGCGACTACCCGTGGCAGAAGGCCAGCGCCTTCCGCGATTACATGATCAGCCGCGAAGGAACCGATACGCCCGACGACTCCGGCCACGTCAAGTCGCTCGAGGGAGCCGGCGCGACGGTCATCCGCGGCTCCGCCAGCCTCGCCGGGCCGGGCCGCGTCCGGGTCGACGACCGCGAGCTCGAGGCCGGAGCCGTCGTGCTGGCCGTCGGCTCGGTGAGCAAGGTGCCTGACCTGCCCGGCCTTGCCGCAGCGCACCCGTGGACGAACGTGGAGGGCACCTCGACCCGCGAGCTGCCGCGCTCGCTCGTCATCCTCGGAGGCGGGCCGACCGGCGTGGAGCTGGCCCAGGTCTACGCTCGCTACGGCGTGCCGGTCACGCTCGTCCACCCGCGCGATCGAGTCCACGACCGGGAGCACCCACGCTCCACCGCGTTCCTCGAGACGTCGCTCCGCGCCGACGGCGTGGCCCTGCGGCTCAATGCCCGCGCTTCGCGCGTGAGGGCCGGAGAAGGAGCCGATGGTGCGCACGTCGTCGAGCTCGGCGACGGCGTGCAGCCGGTCGAGGCGCACGAGATCCTGCTGGCCATCGGCCGCGACCTGCCGCTCGACGGGCTGGGGCTCGACACCATCGGCGTGACGCCCGAGCGCGGCCGCCTGGCGCCGGATGACCGCCTGCGTATCGCCGACAACGTGTACGTGGCCGGCGATGTGGCAGGGCCGGAGATGCATACCCACCTCGGCCACTACACCGGCGAGGCGGCCGCCCGCATCGCGTTGGGCGACGACGGCTACCGGCCGAACTTCGACGCCATCCCGCGCGCCACCTACACCGATCCCGAGACCGCCTCGGTCGGCCTGCTGGTCGAGCAGGCGAAGGAACGCGGGATCGACGCGGCCGAGTACACGGTCGCCATCGGCACCTCGTCCAAGGGCTACACGACCGAGACCGATGGGCACTGCACGATCGTCGTCGACCGCGTCGAGCGCGTCATGGTCGGCGCCTTCATGGCCGGACCCGCCGTGTCGGAGGCCATCCACGAATGCGTGCTGGCCATCCGGGCGGGCATCCCGCTCGCCACCCTCGCCGATACCATCCACGCCTTCCCGACCGTCGCCCGCGTCCTCGGCACCGCCTTCATCGACGCCGACCGCGACCTGGCGCAGTGAGCGGTCTCTACCCGGCGGCCGAGCCGTACGACCACGGATTGCTCGACGTCGGTGACGGCCAGCGGGTGTACTGGGAGACCTGCGGCAACCCCGATGGCAAGGCGGCCGTCGTCCTGCACGGTGGTCCGGGGTCGGGCTGCACGCCGTGGTGGCGCCGCCTCTTCGACTCCGCTGCCTACCGGGTCGTCCTGTTCGACCAGCGCGGCTGCGGGCGGAGCACTCCCCGCGTCGACGACCCGGACGTGGACCTGGCCACGAACACCACCCACCACCTGCTGACCGATATCGAACGGATGCGCGAGCACCTCGGCATCGAGCGCTGGCTCGTGCTCGGTGGCTCGTGGGGGTCGACACTTGGCCTTGCCTACGCCGAGGCCCATCCCGGACGCGTCTCGGAGCTGGTCCTGTTCAGCGTGGTGACCACCACCGCCCAAGAGGTGGCGTGGGTCACGCGCGACATGGGCCGCGTCTTCCCCGAGCAGTGGAACCGCTTCCGCGAAGCGGTGCCGCCCGCCGAGCGCGACGGCAGCCTGGTCGACGCGTATGCACGGCTGCTGGTCGATCCCGATCCGGCGGTGCGCGCCGCGGCAGCGCGCGCCTGGTGCGACTGGGAGGACACGCACGTCTCTCTCGTGCCCGGCTACACACCCAATCCGCGCTACGACGACCCGACGTTTCGGATGATCTTCGCGCGGCTGGTAACCCACTACTGGCGCCACGCCGCATGGCTGGAGGATGGGATCCTGCTGCGCCGGGCCGATCGCCTCGCCGGCATCCGCGGCGTCATGGTCAACGGGCGGCTCGACGTCAGCGGGCCGCCGGACATCGCCTGGCAGCTGGCACAGGCCTGGACGGACGCCGAGCTGGTGCTGCTCGACGCGGCGGGGCATGGGACGGGGCCCGGTCTGGAGGAGACGCTCGTCGCTGCCACGGACCGGTTCGCCGCCGCGCGCTGACACGCCAGGTGGCACGCCCATCGGCCGTGCGCTGGTGCTGCCCGGCGCTCATCATTGTCGGCCGGCGTAGCATTGGCGACCATGGCAGCGTTCATTGACGAGACCACCGAACTCCTGCGGCGCACCCCGGAGCTGCTGCGCACCCTGCTGCTCGGGCTGCCGGATTCCTGGACCGATACGGCCGACGTCCCCGAGAACGGCTGGCGCCCGCATGACGTGGTCGGCCACCTCATCACCGGCGAGCTGACGGACTGGATCGAGCGCACTGAGCGCATCCTCAAGCACGGCACGAGCCTGCCGTTCGACAAGTTCGACCGATTCGCCCACGCCGACCGCGACGCCGAGACGACCCTCGACGAGCTCGTCGAGCACTTCGCGCGGCTGCGCGCGGAGAATCTGGCGCGGCTCGCGGAGCTGGCGACCGAGGCCGATCTCGATCGTCGCGGCCTGCATCCCTCGCTCGGCGAGGTCACCCTGCGGGAGCTCCTGGCCACCTGGGCCGTCCACGACCTCGATCACGTAGCTCAGATCTACGCGGGGATGGCCGGCTCGCACGACGCCGAGGTCGGTCCGTGGAAG
>CAYVCE010000144.1:0-20872 GCA_964449915.1 uncultured Steroidobacteraceae bacterium
ATCTCCACGGCGCGGTCGAGCTGCGGGTCCTCGCCGGCAGCCGGGTCGTCCGGGGCCGAGACGCGGACGTCGGGCGCGATCCCGTCGGGGGCCGCCGAGTTGTGCCCGGGAGTGAACCATCGGTCCGTCGTGATCCGCAGGCCGCCGCCGTTCGGCAGGTCGTTCCAGATCTGGACCGTGTTCTTCCCGAACGTCGGCTGCCCGACGAGCGTCGCGCGGCCGGTCTCCTTCAGCGCACCGGCGACGATCTCCGACGCGGAGGCGGACCCCTCGTCGACGAGAAGGACGACCGAGACGGCATCGCTCTGGAGCAGGCCACCCGGCTCGGACTCCCAGCGCTGGACGTCCTCCCCGGACTCGACGGTGAAGAGCAGCTCGCCGGCCGGCACGAACTCGGAGGCGATGGCCTGGGCGGTGGTGATGAAGCCACCGGGGTTGCTGCGCAGGTCGAACACGATGTCGGTGGCGCCCTGCTCGAGCAGCCCGGCAAGGGCTTCGCGGAACAGGCCGGGCGCGCGATCGGTGAACGAGGACAGCCGGACATAGCCGATGGAGCCCTCGAGCATCTCGGCGTCGACCTCCTGGAGGTCGATCACCGCCCGGGTGATGGTGATGTCGAGCTCATCCGAGTCTCGGCGCACGGTCAGGGTGACGTCGGTGCCGGCGTCGCCACGCACCCGGTAGACCAGCGAGCTGACCGACTCGCCGACGGTTGACGCCCCGTCGATTTCCAGCACCTGGTCGCCGGCGCGCAGGCCGGCCGCCTCGGCCGGCGAGCCGTCGAGCGGGGCCACGATCACCATGGCACACGTGTCGGTGACCACCGTGCAGGCGGCCAGGTCGTCCGGGTCGGCGAGGTTCTCCATTCCGACCTCGGCGCCGATACCGCTGAACTCGCCGGACAGGTCGTCGAGCGCAGAGCCGAACTGCTCCGGCGGCAGGTAGCCCGAGTACGGATCCTCCAACCCGTACTCGATCATCCCGCGCACCGCGCCGTCGACCAGCTCGGAGTCGCTGATCTCGTCGACGTACTGGCTCTTGATCTGGGCGTACGCCTCGCACAGGACGGCGAACGCCTCGGATGCCTCGGCGCAGGTGACCGTCTCCAGGATCGGGGTCGGCGCCGGAGTGGCCGCCTCCGTCGGCACGGCTTCCGACGGAGCAACCGACGAGGAGGGCGACGCCTGGCCGACGCCATCGCCGTGGCCGTCGCCGTCGCCGCCGCCCACCGCCAGGCCGGCCACGAACGTGAGCGCTCCGAAGAGGAGCAGGACCGCGATCAGCGCCGCGGCGCCGGCGGCCGGCGAGCGAGGGGTGGCGGGAGTGGCGGTCATCGGTGTGTCCTGTGTACGGAAAGGGGCACGCGGGAGGCGCATTCTCCCGCGAAACGCGCCCATGCGCTCATCGCATCACCCGCGGACGGCGCGCAGCCCCAGGAAGATCGGGATCTCGGCATTGGCGCGCGCGTCCCCCCGCGTGGCCTTGCCGGGCCGCCGATCAGGCGGCAGGTCGGGCAGCTCGAGCATGGCATCGGTGACGAAGCCGGCATCGGCGAAGGCGTTCACGTAGGTGCTGATGGGCCGATGGAACGAGCGGGTCGGCAGTCCGCCGCCGAGCGACTTCATCGGCACCGCCATCTCGCTCAGGTAGCCGTCGATGCGCCGATACGTCAGCTTGCGCCCCTCGTCGAAGCCCCAGCCCGAGTGGCGCGGCTGGCGGAAGGCTGGGTGCGTCATGAGCACCACGACCCGGGCACGATAGGCGAGCGCCCACTCGACGCCGCGCACCACCTCGTGGAGCGGGTCCATGTCCTGGAGGGAGAGCAGGAAGACGGCGGCGTCGTGCGCGCCCTGCTCCAGGCCGCTCACGGCCGGCAGCCGCCGCGCGTCGCCGGCCAGGAAGCGCGCGTCGCGCAGACGCGCGTGGCGCCGCTTCGCAGCAGCGATCAGCCTGGGGGAGGCATCGACCACCGTGACGCGCGCACCCGCCTCGACCACGTACGGGGCCAGCACGCCCTGCCCGCCCCCCACGTCCAGGATCGCCTCGCCGGGCCGGGGCCGGAGCAGGTCCAGCACTGCCGGGATTGCGAGCTGCTGGTGATACGCCGATCCGTGGTCGCCGACCCAGCCGTCGTACCAGGTAGCCACGCGATCCCAGCTCGTCTCGCGCGCAGGCGACCCACCGCGCGGCCGGCAGTCCGGGCGATCGGGAGGCGGGCGACTCACGCGTCGAGGAAGGCCAGCATGTCGCACATGGTCGCCCAGGTCGCCATGCCGTGATGCTACCCCGCTGGGTCGTCCGGGGCGACCGCGCGAGGCGGTCGCCGGGTACGCGCCAGGACGATGGCGGCCGCACCTGCCACTCCCACGCCGATGAGCCCGACCACGCCGAAGCCCCACCCGAAGCCTCCGACGTCGGCCACGCCACCGGCCACGAACGGGCCGATGCCCAGGCCGGCCGACAGGGCCGTGCCATACCCGCCGAGCGCGGTGGCCCGCAGCTCGGGGCGTGCGACCTCGCTGATGGTGACCTGCACCATCATGAGCGTGAAGGCGAGCATGACCACGCCGGTGACGAGCACGAGGAGGACACCCGGTACCGCGCCCTGGAAACCCAGCAGGCCGATGACGCCGCCGTAGCCCGCCGCCGTCAGGGCCGCGACGACCGGCGGGATGCGCACCCGGTCGATGAGCCGCCCCAGCGGGACGCGCGAGGCGCCGTTGGCCAGCGACTGCGCGGCCAGCAGCAGGCCGACCGTGCCGACGGCCAGCCCGATGCCGGTGCCGAACAGCGGGAAGAGCCCCGCGACCGCGCCCCACGGCAGGCCGATCGCCAGCGCCGCCAGCCAGGCGCCCACGATCGCCCGCTGCCGCGCGACCTCGGCGACCATGCGCGGCAGCCGGCCGATGCGGATCCGCGTGCGCAGGCTGCGCGGGACGAACAGTGCGCCGACGATGGCCGTGGCGCCGAAGAACGACGACGCCAGGTAGGTCGGGACCGGCCCGCCGAGGTCCCAGACCACGCCGCCCAGCGCAGGACCCGAGGCGACGCCGGAGTGCGTGAAGAGCGTCAGCCACCCGAACGCGCTGCCCCGCGACGCGTCGGGCGCGGCGGCCGCCACGTAGGCGCTGATGGCCGGCAGGAAGAGCGAGGCGGTGACCCCCGACAGGATCGCCCAGGCGAAGAGCGGAACCGTGCTGCCAAGCGCCACGGCCACCAGCGGCACGAGGTTGACGAGCGAGTTGCCGACGATGGCCATCAGCAGCACGCGACGCGTCCCCCATGCATCGGCGAGCGCGCCGAACGGCAGCTGGAGGAAGGCCTGCAGCCCGAAGCGCACGGACGCCAGCAGGCCCGCGTCGGCAAGCGAGCCGCCGAGCAGCTGGACCTGGAGCGGGACCGCCACGCCGGACGCCCACTGTCCGAGCATGAACGTGTACGTCGCGACGTACGCGGGCCACAGAGGCTGTCGCGCGTCCGCCCTCATCGGCCTCCGAGGCCGCGGCGCAGCGCGCCAAGGAACGCGACCGCGTTCGCGCCGAGCGCATCGACCGCGTAGCCGCCTTCCTGGAGCACGACCGACGGCAGCGCCAGCGCCGCAATGGCAGAGCCGATGCGGGCATAGTCATCGGTCTGCAGCGCGAGGTTGCAGATCGGATCGGCGTGGTAGGTGTCGAAGCCGAGCGAGACGACGAGGGGCGCATCGGCGTCGAAGGCGCCGATGGCGTCGAGCCCATCCGCCAGCGCCGCCAGGTAGCCGTCGCCATCGGTGCCGGGCGACAGCGGCAGGTTCAGCGTGGCGCCCTCACCCGCGCCGGCGCCTCGCTCCGTTGCGAAGCCGGAGTAGTACGGGTAGATCGATCCCGGGTCGCCGTGCAGGCTCACGTAGAGCACGTCGCCGCGCTCCCAGAAGATCTGCTGCGTGCCATTGCCGTGGTGGAAGTCGACGTCCAGGATCGCGACGCGCTGGGCGCCGCGGTCGATGAGCGACTGCGCCACGATCGCGGCATTGTTGAAGAAGCAGTAGCCGCCGATGAGGTTGCGCCCGGCATGGTGCCCCGGTGGCCGGCACAGGCCGTACGCGAGCGGGACGCCGGCGAGCACGCGGTCGGCAGCCGTGAGCGCGATGTCGACCGCCGCCCGGGCCGCGCCGGCAGTGCCGGCCACGATCGGGGTGGCGGTGTCGAAGCAGTAGGCGCCCAGCCGGTCATGGCGGCGGGCCGGCAGCTGTCCGAGGGACATGCCGCCGTCGTAGGCGCGCAGCAAGAACGTGTCGGGCAGGAGCGGGCGAGACGGATCGCGGCCGCCGGCCATCGCATCCGACCAGGCGTGCTCGACGAGGTCGAGCAGCTCGAGGTCATGGACGGCCGCGATCGGGTCCGGCCCATGGTCGCGCGGCGCCTCGGGCGCGTACTCGTCGGTGGCGAGCAGGGCCGCCCGGATGGCCGTGGCGCGCTCCGGCGAATCGAAGCACGGTACCTCGCGACCAGCGACCAGCTCGATCAGCCCGGCGTGCGCGAGGTGGTGGTCGGACGCGATCAGCGGCGTCGGTTCGGTCGGCATGGGTTGAACGAGAATAGCGTTCGGCAACGTATCCTCCGTAGACGCATCGTTCGGAGAGTTCGTCCTTGACCGACCCCCACGCCGGCGAGCGGCTGTGGCGCAGCCTGCGCGAGGAGGTGGCGCGCGCGGTCGTCGGTGCCGAGCGGCCGCTGCACCTCATGACGGTCGCGCTGCTGGCCGAGGGCCACGCCCTGCTGGAGGACGTGCCCGGCGTCGGCAAGACGCTCGTCGCGCGCGCCTTCGCCCGCGCGCTCGGCCTCGGGTTCGGGCGCGTGCAGGGCACGCCGGACCTCCTGCCGTCGGACGTCACCGGCTCGAGCGTCCTCGCGGATGGCAGTTTCCGCTTCATCCCCGGACCGATCTTCACGAACGTCCTGCTGGTCGACGAGATCAACCGCGCCACGCCGCGCACCCAGTCGGCGCTGTTGGAGGCGATGCAGGAGCGCCAGGTGAGCGTCGACGGCGAGACGCGGCCGATCCCGGCGCCTTTCCTCGTGCTCGCCACGCAGAATCCGATCGAGCTGGAGGGCACGTTCGCGCTGCCCGAGGCCCAGCTCGACCGCTTCCTGGTGAGGATCGTCCTCGGCTACCCCGACGAGGCCGATGAGCGCACCATCGCGCGCCGCTATCGCCAGGCCCACGAGCCCCTCGAATCGGTCCAGTCGGTGCTCGACGCAACGGCGCTGCCCGACCTGCGCGACGCGGTCAGGAACGTGACGGTCAGCCCAGAGGTCGAGGGCTACCTCGTGCGCATCGTGCGTGCAACGCGTGAGCACGCCGACCTGCAGCTCGGCGCCAGCCCTCGCGCCAGCGTGGCGCTGTACCGCGCGGCGCAGGCGCTCGCCTTCCTGGGCGGCCGCGACTTCGTCCTGCCGGACGACGTGTCCGCGCTGGCCGCACCGGTGCTCACCCACCGGCTGATGGTCGACGTCGATCGTGAGCTGCGCGGAGCGACCGCCGACGGCGTGATCGGCGAGGTGCTCGACAGCGTCCCGGTGGGAGTCGGCGCCGAGGTCCGCTGATGAACGGCTGGACCCTCATCGGCCTGTCGATGCTGGCCGCCGGGGCACTGCTCGGCGCCCCGGGCCTGCTGCTCGTCGGTGCCCTGACGCTCCTGTCGCGCTGGCTGACGACGCTGTGGTCGCGCTATGGTCTCGAATCCGTCGGGTACGAGCGGCGGATCGGGACATCGCGGGCGGTGTGGGGCGACGAAGTGCCGCTCGACGTCGAGGTCTGGAATCGCAAGCTCCTGCCGCTCCCGCTGCTGACGGCAGACGACCATGTCACCGATACGCTGCGCGTCGCCGGCAAGCCGCTCGTGGCCAGCGAGCGTCCGGGACAGGGCGCGCTCCAGAACTCATGGTCGCTGCTGTGGTACGAGCGCGTCGTCCGGCACCTGGTCATCGACGCGCGGCGACGGGGCGCCTTCACGTTCGGCCCGGTGCGCCTGACGGTCAGCGACCTGTTCGAGCGCGGCACGAACAGCGAGGAGCGGGATCTGCCCGGCGAGCTGCTCGTGCGGCCGCGCACGGTACCGGTGCGCATGCCCCACGTCCCTGCCGCGCCGCTCGGCACCGCGCGCACGCGGTCCAGCCTGTTCACCGACCCGTCGCGCTACGCCGGGGTGCGGCGCTACCAGGCCGGCGACCCTATGCGCCGCATCCACTGGCGCGCGACGGCGCGCATCGGCGAGCCGGTGAGCCGCCGCTACGAGCCGGTCCACGAGCGACAGGTGCTCATCGCCATCGACCTCCAGACCGTGCCGGGGCCGCATTGGCTCATGCAGTTCGACGACGACCAGGTCGAGGCGCTGTGCGTTGCGGCCGCATCGCTCGCGCGACGCATGCTGCGAGAGGAGACGGCCTGCGGGCTGCTGCTCGGAGCGCAGCTCGTCGGCGGCCGCCGATGGGCCTATCTCGCACCATCCGCCGCATCGAGCCAGCTCGGCCGCATCGAGGATGTCCTGGCGCGCGTGCAGCCGATCCTCTCGCTGCCGTTCGAAAAGCTGCTCGGCGTCGTGCCCCGACGCCTCGCGCCTGGCGGCACGATCCTGACCCTGGCGGCACGCGATCCGGAGCCGTATGTCGACCGCCTGCGGCGCCTGTCCCGGACCGGATACGCGGTCACCCACCTCGCGTTCGGCACCGACCGCGAGGCGCATCGATCCCGGATGGCGCGGCTCGGTATCCCGGCGCGCGTCGCCGAGCTGGAGCCTGACTGGAGGAGGGCCGATGCGCTCGTCGTGGCCGGCTGAGCGCCTGATCGGCTGGCTCCTGCCGGTCCTGGCCATCGTCGCCGAGGGCGCCTGGCTGGCGGTGGTGTACGTCGCCGTGGAGACGTCGATCGACGCCCGGGCGCCGCTGCTCGGCACCCTGGAGCTTGCCGTCGTGGCCGGCGCGGCGGCGGTGGCCGTCCGTCGCGGCTGGCTGCTGCCCGACGACCGGCCGCTCACCTTCTTCGGCGTGCTCGTGGCAGTCGGCGCCGCGGGTTGGCTGTGGGACGCCGAGGTCCGGTCGCTGGCGCTGTCGGGCGACCTGGCGGGCGCTGTCGGCCTGCACCCGGGCGGCTGGCTGCTGGTGGTGGCCGCCATGCGCGGCGTCGGACGCGGGCACGAGATCGACGATCGCGCGCTGACCCGCCTCGTCCTGCTCGGGGTACCCGCGTTGGCGCTGCCGTGGATCCTCGGGCAGCTCGGTGCGGGCGACCTGCACGCCATCTTCGTCGAGCACGCCTTCGTGGCCAGCCTGACCTTCATCGCCGCCGGCTTCATGGCCGCCGGACTGGCTCGGCTGCAGGAGATCGGCCGCGAGACCGGCCTCGACTGGCGCACGAACCGCTCGTGGCTCGGCACGGTGCTCGGGGTGCTGGCCGTGGTGCTCGCCCTCGGCGTGCCCGGGGCCTACCTGCTCGGCCTGCCGGTCGACACCGTCGTGCGCGGCGTCATCGGTCCCGTCGTGAGCCTCATCGGCTACGTCTTCCTCGCGCTCGCCTTCGTGGCTGCCATCCTGTCGACCGCCCTGTACGAGGCCCTGCGCCGGCTCGGCTTCGCCCTGCCCCCACCCATCACGGCGGAAGAGCTCGCGCGGCTACCCCAGGTCCGCGAGTACACCATCGAACAGCTCCAGGGGCCGATCGTCACGATCGTCATCCTGTGGGTCGCGGTGGCGCTGCTCGCCGTTATCGTGCTGCGCACGTGGATCCGTCGCCGAACCCGAGCGCGCGTCCGCGGCGGGACGGAGGAGCGCTCGTTCAGCATCCCGCAGCGCTCGTTCCGGCTCGAGATGCCCCGCTTCGGCACGCCGGGCCGCGCGCGGACGGGGCCGCCCTCGGATGCGATCGGTGCCTACCTCGCCGCCCTCGCCGACCTCGCCGCCCATGCGCCGGCGCAGGCCCGGCGCGACGCCGAGTCGCCGCACGCCCACGCCGTCCGCGTCGCGATCCCGGAGATCGGCAGCCTCCAGGCGGACTATGCGCTGGCCCGCTACGGCGGCCGCCGCCTGACCGCTGCGGAGCATCGCCGCGCCCTCGGACGCTGGCGGCGCCTGCGCGCGTCCCTACACTTGCGCCGATGAAGATCGCCCACGTCCGGGAGCAGCACGCCCCGGCCGGAGCCGCGTGGCGCCTCGCCGCCGCGCTCGACCCCGATGGCGCCCGATGGCTCGACCTCGAGAGGGCGCGCCGCTCGCTCGTCGCCGCGCAGCCCGGCCGCGCCCACAACAGCGTCCTCTTCCGGCAGCCGGTGACAACGCTCGATGCGCACCTCGCCGCCGGCCTGCGCGTCGAGGCACTGGCCGACCTGCTGGCCGCGGACGCCGACGAGCCGATGGACGCATCGGACCTGCGGTTCGGGCCTCCCGTCCTCGGGCCGCCGACCTTTCGCGACTTCTACGCCTTCGAGCGCCACGTCGGCACGATGTGGAAACGCCGCGACATGGAGATCCCCGAGGCCTGGTACCGGCTGCCGATCTTCTACTTCAGCAACGTTTCCGAGATCCGCGGCGCCGGCGACCCGGTCTGGGCGCCGCGCGGCTCGACCGAGCTCGACTATGAGCTCGAGGTCGCCGCCCTCGTCGATACGCCGGTGCGCGACGTCGATGCACCTCGTGGAGAGGAGGCAATCGGCGGCTACACCATCCTCAACGACTGGAGCGCGCGCGACCTCCAGCGCGAGGAGACGACCGTCCGCCTGGGTCCTGCCAAGGGCAAGGACTTTGCCTCCTCCATCGGTCCGTGGCTGGTCACGCCGGACGAGCTGGCGGACGCGCGCCGCGACAAGGGCTACGATCTGGCGATGACCGCCACCGTCAACGGCACCGAGCTCTCGCGCGGCACGTGGTCGTCGGCCCACTTCGGCTTCGGTGAGATGGTCGAGCGCGCCTCAGCCGACGCGCGCCTGCGCCCGGGCGACCTGCTGGGATCCGGCACGGTGGGCACCGGCTGCCTGCTCGAGATCCGCGACGAGATCCTGAAGCGCTACCTCGAGCCCGGCGACACGGTGACGCTGACGATCGAGCGCCTCGGCGCGCTGACGACCCCGGTGGTCGCACGGCCTCCCGCATGAGCGCAGGCGTCGACGCCCTGCTCGCGCGCATGGCCGATGCGGAACGCCGTCTCGTCGAGCATGCCTCCGCACCCCCTCCGGCCGGCCTGACCGAGCCGGATCCCGGCGGCGAGGAGCGCTGGGAGGCTGGCCAGGTGTGGGCGCATGTTGCCGAGTTTCCCGGCTACTGGCTGGACAACGTCGAGCGCATCGTCGAGCTGGCGCGCCACGAATCGGTCAGCTTCGGCCGCACGAAGGCTGATGCGGGGCGAATCGAGGCGATCGAGCGCGACCGACACGAGCCACCGGCCGCACTCCTCGCGCGCGCCCGGAGCGTACTCGCGCGGGCGACGGAGACGGCCCATTCCCTGTCTCCCGAGGCGTGGCACCTCCGCGGCACGCATCCCACGCGCGGCGAGATGACCGTCCACGAGATCGTCGAGCGCTTCATCGTCGACCACCTCGAAGAGCACGCGGACCAGCTGGACGGCCTTCGCGCGAGCGGCTAGGAGGCGCTCGCGCTGCTGCCCCAGCGGCGGAGCTCGGCTTCGAGGTCGAGCGGCATGATGGTGGCCTGGTCGGCGAACTCGCCCCACGCCTCGCGCGGAACCTGCCACATGACCTCGAACTCGTTGCCGTCCGGGTCACGCCCGTAGAGGGACTTCGAGACACCGTGGTCGGACGCGCCGGTCATGGCCCCGAGCTCCCGGAGGCGACCCGCCATCTCGACGAGGGCCTCGATGCTGTCGATCTCCCACGCCAGGTGGTAGAGCCCCACCGACCCGCGCGGTGGCCGGGCCGCCTGCGGGCCGACCTCGAACAGGCCGAGGTCGTGGTGGTTGCCCCCGGATGGTGAGCGCATGAACGCGGCGCGCATGCCCTGCGGGCGGGCCAGCTCCTCGAAACCGAAGGCACTGGCGTAGAAGGCAGCGGCCGCATCGGCGTCTCGGACGAACAGGACCGCGTGGTTGAGACGGGTGATCGCCACCGGCTAGCGCTCCAGCTTCCAGGCGGAGGTCCAGCTCCAGCCATTGGCGGCGTTGAGGCCGATGTTGATGAACGCCATCCCCTCGAGGAAGCGGGCGGAGCTCAGCGGGCCGACGTCGAGCGCCGTGAAGCCCATGGACTCGACCAGCGAGATCACGGTCTGCTTCGCCTTCTCGTCATCGGCGGCGACGTAGCCGTCGACCGCGCGGGTGGGGTTGGCCTGGTTCGAGGCGAAGATGGTGTTGAACGCCTTCACCAGCTTCGCGTCGGGGAGCAGCTTTTGGAACTCCTCGGCGGCCGAGCTGCCGTCGGTGGCGAGGCCCGAATAGTCGGACTTCATGGGGTTCGTGGTGTCGATGACGGTCTTGCCGGCGACCGCGCCCGCGATCTCGGTCGCGACGTCCTCGCCGGCGCCCGCATACGGGACAGCCAGGATCACGACGTCGGCGCCCTCGACGGCGGCGAGGTTGCTGTCGGCGGAGGTCGCACCACTTGCCTCGGCCGCGGCCCTGGCGCGCTCCGGATGCTTGGCGGCGATGGTCACGTCGTGACCGGCGCGGGTGATGGAGGTGGCGAGCGCCGTGCCGACGCTGCCTGAACCGATGATGGCGACCTTCATGGTCGAGTCCGTTCCTTCCTGGTGATACTTGGCCTGTGCCAAGCGGGGTTTGCTGATGGCCACATCATGGCACGCGCATTGGCCCTTGTCAATACCCGTTGTGTGAGAGCATAATGCGGTCGTGACCGCGCCGCTGCCCTCCCGCCACCGTCCACTCGTCGGGTCCCGGATTCGTCGACGTCGCAACGAGCGCGGGCTGACGCTCGCGCGTGTCGCCGAGCTGACCGGCCTCAACACCGGCTACCTCAGCCAGGTCGAGAACGACAAGGCGTCGCCGTCGCTCGAGACGCTCGCCGCCCTGGCAGTCGCGCTGGATGTGCCGATCGCGTGGTTCCTGCTCGACGCCAGTGCCGAGCCGCGCGTGGTGCGCGCCGCGGACCGGCCGAGACGCCGGATGCCTCGCGACGGCGGTGCTCTCAGCCAGGTGGACGGCGGGGTGGCACGCGACATCGCGATCTTCGAGGGCACCATGCCGGTTGGCCACCGCACCGGCTTCCATGCCCATCCAGGCGACGAGCACCACGTGATCCTGGCGGGCCGCGTCCGGATCACGCAGGGCGAGTCGGTCGTCGAAGCCGGCCCCGGCGACTATGTCCTGCTGGACGGCACCCTGCCGCACGACGCCGAGACGATCGGCGAGGAACCGGCGCGGCTCCTCATCGTCTACCCGCGCGGCGGCCACTCGGAGCTCACGCGCCGCGACGGCTGAAAGCGCGCATCGCCTGTGGCGCCGCATACACTCGCTGCCATCACAACGGGGAGTGACCAGGCTATGCCCGTCGAGCCAGAGCCAGCGAAACCGGTCGGCGCCGAGCCGGCGGCACCAGGTCCGGCCGGCGAAGAGATGTTCCGGGTTCTCGTCGAGGCGGTCGAGGACTACGCCATCTTCCTCCTGGCGCCCGAGGGGCACGTGCTCACGTGGAACCCCGGTGCGCAGCGCGCAAAGGGCTATACCGCCGACGAGATCATCGGCAAGCACTTCAGCGTCTTCTACACCCCGGAAGAGCGCGCCGCCGGACGGCCGGCCTGGCTGCTCGGCTTCGCGGCAGAGCACGGCCGAGTCGGGGACGAGGGCTGGCGGATGCGGAAGGATGGCACGCGATTCTGGGCCGACGTCCTCCTCACCGCCCTCCGCGACCCAAGCGGCGAGCTCATGGCCTACGCCAAGATCACGAGGGACCTCACCGAGCGACGGGAGGCCGAGGAGCAGCGGCGGAGCCTTCTCAGCGAGCAACGTGCTCGCGCCGCGGCCGAGGGGGCCCTCCAGGCGCGCGACCGCTTCCTCAGCATCGCTTCTCACGAGCTGAAGACGCCGGTCGCCACCCTCCAGCTCTCCGCCGAGAGCATCCTGCGGGCGCGGAAGCTCGGCCGCCTCGACGACGCGCGGCTCGAGAAGGGACTCTCGCGGATCCTCACCTCGACCCGTCGGCTCGCCGATCTCGTGGACGAGCTGCTCGACGT
Organism: uncultured Steroidobacteraceae bacterium; assembly: GCA_964449915.1. GTDB lineage: Bacteria > Chloroflexota > Limnocylindria > QHBO01 > QHBO01 > JACDBZ01. Next base: position 12,171 of record CAYVCE010000144.1, read on the forward strand.
GTCGATGCTCACCGCCGGGACCATCCGGACGGTGCTGGCACCGACGAGCGTCGTTGCCGTCCTCGAGGAGGTCGTCGCACGCTTCGCGGACACGGGTGGCGAGGCCCGGATTCGGATCGACGCTCCGTTGGAGATCACCATCGCGGCGGACGCGTCACGTCTCGACCAGGTGTTCACGAACCTCATCGACAACGCGCTGAAGTACTCGCCCGCCGGTGAGCCCATCGACGTGCGGGTGGTCGAGGAACCGGACGGTGTCACGGTGAGCGTCGCCGACCGCGGCATCGGCATCGGCATCGACGAGGCCACCGCCGCTCGCCTGTTCGAGGCATTCTCTCGAGGCCAGAACGTCGCGCACGTCGGTGGCATGGGGCTCGGCCTGTTCATCTCGCATCAGATCGTCGAGCAGCACGGCGGATGGATCCGGGCGGAGCCCGGACCTGGCGGCATCGGCTCGGTGTTCAGCGTGTGGCTGCCGAAGGATGCCGTATGAACGAGCCACGCACGCGGATCCTGGTGGTCGAGGACGAACCCACGTTGCGGGAGACGCTTGCCGAGGTCTTCATCGACGAGGGGCACGAGGTCCGCGCCGCGGCACACGGCGACGAGGCGCTGGATCACCTCGACGACTGGGAGCCCGACCTCATACTGCTGGACCTGATGATGCCGACCATGGACGCCTACGAGTTCCGCGAGCGCCAGCGGCAGCTCGGAGTCGCACCGCGCGCGCAGACCCTCGTCATCTCGGCCGCGCACGACATCGAGGTCGCCGCCGAGCGGCTCGGGGCCGACGCCTGGATCGCCAAGCCGTTCCTGCTCGACGAGGTCGTCGGGGCGGTCGATCGGCTCCTCGAGAAGCCCGCCTGACGGCTCACCAGGCTCGGAGCTTGGTGGGCCGGATCCGGATCGGGACCGAGTAGCCGGCCGCGAACTCCGTCGGGTTCGAGCCGAGGCGCGCGATCTCGCCGTCGTACTTCTCCAGGTAGGCCGCCAGCCGGTCGGCGGCGGGACTGGACTGGTCGACGGCGGCCTCACCGGTGATGACGACGAGCGCGTCGCCTTGCTCGTCGGTGCGCATGGCCAGTGCGACGCGCGGGTTGGCGGCGATGTGCCTCAGCTTCGGCTTGTCTGGCTGCGAGTAGACGAGGATCGTCTCGCCGTCCCACCAGAACCAGACCGGCGTCGGGACCGGCGTCCCATCGGCGGCGACCGTCACCAGCCAGGCCACGAGCTCGTCGCGCAGGCGGCCAGCCACGCGGGCGCCCTTCTCGGTTCGCTGATCGATCACCACCGACGTTGCTTCTCCATCGGCATCAAGCATCGCATGCGATCATGCACGCGATGTTCTACGTCCGCCGCGGCGAAGTGCCGCACAAGCGACACACCCAGTTCCGCAAGCCCGACGGCGGCCTGTACGCCGAGGAGCTCTTCGGCGTCGAGGGCTTCAGCGGCCGCGCCAGCCTCCTCTACCACCACACCCCGCCGACGCAGACGCATGCCATCGAAAAGGTGCGTGACGTCGGGATCGAGCAGTCAGCCGACGAGGCCAGCGGCCCGCATCGGCACCGGCTGGTGAACACCAAGGACCTGGAGCCGCGTGGGGACGGCGTGACCGGACGCGTGCCGCTCTTCTACAACGCCGACGTCTCCTTCGGCGTCGTGCTCCCGGCGGAGCCGATGGAACGCTACTACCGCAACGGCGAAGCCGACGAGATGTACTTCGTGCACACCGGCTCCGGGGTGCTGGAGACGAACTTCGGGCCGATCGACTACGGGCCGGGCGACTACCTCGTCATCCCGATCGGGACCACGTTTCGCCTCCGCCCCGGCAGCGATGCCCAGCGCATGCTGTGGGTCGAGTCTCCCTCGGCGATCGTGCCGCCCAAGCGCTACCGCAACGACTTCGGCCAGCTGCTCGAGCACTCGCCGTACTGCGAGCGTGACATCCGCCCGCCGAACGAGATGGCACCGATCCGCGAGGACGGCGACTTCGTCATCGAGGTCAAGACCCGCGGACGGGTCACCGCCTATCACTACCGGCACCATCCCTTCGACCTCGTCGGCTGGGACGGTCACCTGTGGCCGTTCGCCTTCAACATCGCCGACTTCGAGCCGATCACCGGACGCGTCCACCAGCCACCGCCGGTTCACCTGACCTTCCAGCCGCGCAACTACGTGATCTGCTCGTTCGTCCCGCGCAAGTTCGACTACCACCCGCTCGCCATCCCGGCGCCCTACAACCACTCGAACATCAACTCCGACGAGGTCATCTACTACGTCGCCGGCAACTTCATGTCGCGTCGCGGGGTGGACATTTCGTCCTTCACGATTCACCCGGCCGGCATCCCGCACGGGCCGCATCCGGGGTCGGTCGAGGCGTCGATCGGCAAGGAGGCGACCGATGAGCTGGCGGTCATGATCGACACGTTCCATCCGCTGCACCTCACGAAGCAGGCGTCCGAGCTCGAGGACGACCGCTACCCGTACTCGTGGATGCCACCCCAGGACGGCGCGGAGCACGCGCGCGAGCTCTCCGAGCGCGGCCCCGAGGCCTTCCCGGACTGATAGACGTGGCCGCCGAGGATTCGCGGATCACGACGCTGCGCGACATCGCGGCGGGCTTCGACACGCACGACCTCGACCGCATCATGCGCCACTTCGCCGCCGACGCCGTCTTCGAGGCGCCCCGCGGCCCGCATCGGTGGGGGCAGCGCGTCGAGGGCCGTGAGGCCGTGCGCGAGGCCTTCGCGGCGCGGTTCGCCGGGATCCCGAACGTCCGCTACACCGATGATGACCATTTCGTCTCCGGCGATCGAGGCGCGTCGGAGTGGACGCTCAGAGGCACGACCGTCGACGGGCAGCGGATCGAGGTGCGCGGCTGCGACCTATGGACCTTCCGCGACGGGAAGGTCGTGACGAAGGACTCGTACTGGAAGATCCGGCAGCCCTGACGGTCAGTCGCTCTCCGTGAGCTCGCGGGCCCGAGCCACCATCTCCTTGAGGACGTCGAGATCGAGATCAGCGGCGCGCTTGAACTGGAGGTTGGCGCTGCCCGCCTTCACCTTCCCGAGTCGCGGCGCGTAGACCTTGCCCAGGTACTGACCGTCATCGGCGGCGTTCACGTAGAGGCTGAGGTAGTTCTTCTGCGCGGCGAGCCCGACGACGAACCACTCGCCCTCGGCGCCGCTGCGACCCTTGTAGCGGTAGGAGCCGTAGCCGATGATGTGCTGGGTCGTGCCGCCCCAGAAGACGCCCTCCCACAGGATCCGCTCGAGGCCCGACATGACCGACGAGATCTCGGTGTCCAGCGTGGCCATGTCCTCGCGAACGCCCTCGGGGAGGGTGGCGATGAAGTCGTCAGGCATCATCTCCGAGCGGTCCATCGGCGAATGGTAGAGCGCCCGGCAGGCGGGCGGGTAGCATTGGGCTTGCAGAGGAGGCCCGCATGACCGATCCGACCGCCGTCCCCGTGAACCTCTTCGAGAACGAGCGCGAGCTCATGGTGGTGGCGCCGATGCCGGGCGTCTCGCCCGAGGACATCAGCATCGACGTGACGGATGGCGGGCAGCTGACCGTCCGATCGGCACAGCACGGCGAGGGCCAGGAGCGCATCGACTACCTCCTGCGCGAGTGGTCGTACGGTCCGTACGAGCGGACGATCGAGCTGCCCTGCGCGGTCGACGCTCGCCGGGCGAACGTGACCTACGGCAACGGCGTGCTGTCGATCACGCTTCCCAAGTCCGGCGCCACGAACGCCGCCCGCGTGCTGGTCGAGCGCACCGGGCACACCCGGGGCATGATCGCCGGCCACACCGGCTCGCGCGGCGGCGACGGCAACGGAGGCTCATCGATCGCGTGATCCTCTACTTCCTGCGCCACGGCAAGGCGGGATCACCTCGGCCGGCGAACGACGATGCGCGCGAGCTGACCGAGGGCGGCCGCACCGCCCTGCGTGCCGCCGCCCCGATCTGGCGTCGCCTGAACCTGCGCCCCGACGTGGTGATCAGCTCGCCGCTGCCGCGCGCCCTCCAGACTGCCGAGCTGTTCTGCGAGGCAGTCGGCGGCCAGCCGGTGACCGATGACGGCCTGCGGCCGGGCGCGGGGTGGGGACAGCTTGCCCGCGCCATGGCCGGCTACCCCGACGCCCGACGCGTGATGTTCGTCGGCCATGAGCCGGACCTGTCGGGCGCGATCGTCGAGCTGACCGGGGCCGCGTCGGTCCGCATGCGGAAGGGCGGCCTCGCCTGCGTCGAGTTCTACGGCATCCCCGAGTCGGGCAGCGGTGAGATCGCCTGGCTGCTGGATCCCGACCTGTACAGCGACGACGACGGAGGCCAGTGACGACGATGCCCGAATCAGCAGCCATCACCCGGCGATTCGACGACCCGGACGAGCGACGCGAGTTCCCGCTCGGCCGCTTCGAGCTGGTCCAGATCGGCGGCATGACGGTCGGCCGCGCCGAGTACGCGCCCGGGTGGCGCTGGTCGGTGCACGTCGGCGCCGCGCAGAGCCGGACGATGTGTGAGGTCGCGCACCTCGGGCTCGTGGTCTCCGGTCGCAACCGGATCGAGATGAGCGACGGACGCGTGATCGAGGTCGGCCCCGGCGACCTGTTCGAGATCGGCCCCGGCCACGACTCGGTCGTCATCGGGGACGAGCCGTACGTGAGCATCCACTTCCTCGGCGCCGACCAGTACGCCGCGAAGTGACGGATCCCGGCGCCGCGCGGCAGGTCACCCGCGTCGCCGCGTACGCGCTGTGCGTCGGCCGTGACGCCATCCTGCTGAGCCGCATCGCGCCGGGGGCCACGGCCGGCTCGGACGGCATGTGGACCCTGCCCGGCGGCGGCGTCGACTTTGGCGAGGACCCGGCCGACGCCGCGCTGCGCGAGCTGCGGGAGGAATCCGGGCTGATGGGCGACATCGCCGAGCTGGCGAGCGTGCACTCGTGGCGCGGCGAGTTCGTCGACCCGGCCGACGGGGTGCCGACCGACTTCCACGCCATCCGGATCGTCTACCGGGTGCGGGTCACCGGCGGCGAGCTGCGCGACGAGATCGGCGGCTCGTCGGAGACGTGTCGCTGGGTGCCTCGCTCCGAGCTTGACTCGCTGCCGCTGGTCGAGCTGGCCGAGCACGGCGCGCGGCTGGCGTTCGACACGGCCTAGACTGACGGCCATGGCCGACGTCCAGCTCCACACGCTGCTCCTGTGCGACTACGCGCTCACGGCGCAGGACGGCAAGATCAGCGCGGTGGGCGTGTTCAGCCAGATCAACATCGGGCGCCTGCCGGCCACCCACGGACGATGCTTCATCGTGGCCATCCTCGAGGCCGATCCGGGCAGTCACGAGCTGACCTTCCAGGTCATCAGCCCCACCGGCAAGGCGACCCTCCAGCAGGCCCCGCGGCTGCGCATCGAGGTACCGCCCAACGCCACGACCGCGAACATCGTCGCCGACCTCAAGGGCATGCGGCTCGAGGAGATCGGCCGCTATCGGATCGAAGTTCGCTCCGGCGACCGGATCCTGGGGACCAGCCCGTTCACCGTCAACCTGGTCCTGCGCCAGACGCCCGGAAACGCCTGACCTCACGCGCCGGCGTCCGCCAGCGTTTCAACCGCATGACGCTCGAGATGGAACGCGCCTTCCACGCGTCCGACCCCGCCTGGGACGGCCGCTTCGTGGCCGCCGTGCGCACGACCGGCATCTTCTGCCGCCCGTCGTGCCGCGTGCGCAAGCCGCTGCCGAAGAACGTCGAATACCTGGCCGATGCCGCCGCGGCGCGCAAGGCAGGCTACCGCGCCTGTCTGCGCTGCCAGCCGGAGAACGCGACCAGGGTCACCCTGGCGACGCTCGCGACGCCGATCGGGCCGATGTTGGCCGGCGCCACCGATGACGCCATCGTGCTGTGCGACTTCGCCGAGCGGCCGATGATCGCGGCCCAGCTGGCCTCGGTCCGCCGTCGGATCGGCCCGACCAGCGAGGGCAGCTCGCCGCTGCTCGACCGCCTGGCCGCCCAGCTCGGTGAGTACTTCGCCGGGACCCGCCGCGAGTTCGATCTTCCGATCGAGATCCCGGGCAGCGCCTTCCAGGAGCGAGTGTGGGACGAGCTGCGCCGCATTCCGTATGGCGCAACGATCAGCTACCGCGAGCTCGCGATGCGCGTCGATGCGCCCGGCGCGCATCGAGCCGTGGGGCGGGCCAACGGGTCGAATCGCGTGGCGGTCGTCGTGCCGTGCCACAGGGTCGTGGCGGCCGGCGGCGGGCTCGGAGGCTACGGCGGCGGGCTCGACGCGAAGCGCCACCTCATCGACCTCGAGGCCGGACGCCCATAGGCCGTCCTCGTCGCCGGATCTTGTCGCGGGTCCGGTGCCCGCGTACCCTTGGCCGGCTGCGGGCCGGAGCGGGGGGCCGGCGAGTCCGCGGCCGCGACGATGATTGCGGAGGAGCGCCGTGGATCGGTCTGGGCGCACGGTGGGCACGCCCGCCTTCGACTGGGTGGTCCTGGTCCTCGCCACCGTGATGATCGGCGGCCTGATGGTCGTGTACTGGGCCGCGGCGCACGGACAGCTCGAGAACGCGGTGCTCACCGTCTGGCACGTGCCGCTCTACCTCGCCGTCATGGCGCTCGCCTACGTCGTCTTCGCGGGCATCCCGGGACGTGGCCCCGACGCGGCCACGTTGCCTGCCGGCTTCGAGAGCGCGCGCCTCGGCGTGATGCTCTTCGTCTTCGGCCTCCTCGCGGATTTCATCTGGCACGGGGTCGCCGGCCCTGAGGAGGGCCCTGCGCAGATCGTGAGCCCGCTCCACATGGTGGCATTCGCGGGCGCCGCGCTCATCGTGGCCGGCCCGCTGCGGGCCGCCCGCGTTCGCCTCGGGCGCGAGGGGGCGGCACGCACCACCGCGCTCGTCGGGCTCCCACTCGGGCTGCTGCTCGTGCTGGCCATCGCTGTCTTCGACCTCGCAGCTCCGCTCACCGACGTCCGCGCCGCCGCGGTGGACGATCCTCAGGTTCTCAGCCAGCTGTACCGGACCGATGCCGACGGGACGACCCTGACCCGGCTGCGCGCCTCCGACCGGGAGTCGTACCAGGAACCGTCGATCGGCAGCGATGGTGAGACGATGGCGTTCGTCGCGTGGACGCTGCCCGCTGGCGCAATCGACTGGACGGGCGACATCCACGTCGCCGACGGCGACGGCACGACGCGCAATGTCACCGGTGACGGCGCCATCCAGGGCGGCCCGCGGATCTCGCCCGACGGCTCGCGAATCCTGTTCAGCCGCGTCAGCGAGGCGCCGGCCGAGTCCGCGGAGCCCGCCGGCGCTGGATGCCCGAGCGAGGCGCGACTCCCGCAGCCTGGCTGCCCGGTCACCGCGATCGACAGGCCGGCGGCCGGCGGCTGGGACGTATGGACGATCGGGGTCGACGGTTCCGACCTCACACAGCTCACGACTGATCCCGGGATCGACGTCGTCGGCGACTGGTCGCCCGACGGTACGCGGATCGTCTTCCATTCGGATCGGGACGGCGACGGCGAGATCTACCTCATGTCCGCGGATGGCAGCGACGTGCGACAGCTCACCGACAACGACGTGGAGGACTGGTGGCCGACGTTCGGCGGCGACGGGCGAATCGCGTTCGAGTCGTACCGCGACGGCGAGACGGCCGAGGTCTACACGATGCACGCCGACAGCGGCGAGATCACGCGGTGGACGACCGACGAGGCGGAGGACTTCCGGCCTGCCCTCTCTCCCGACGGCGGGCAGGTCGCCTTCGCATCCGACCGCGACGGCAACGGCTGGGACCTCTTCGTGCTCGACGGGCCTGGCATGACGCCGCGCAACCTGACCCGCACGCCGACCGTCGACGAGTTCGCCGCACACTGGGCACCGGACGACAGCATCGTGTTCGACGGCAGCCCGCGGTCCGAGCCCACCGGAGGGGACGCCGAGGTCATCGGGGCGACGGGGATCCTCGTCCTGGCCGCGATCATCGCCGGCATCGTCCTCGTCGGCCTGTGGGTGCGTCCGGCCTTCGGGGCCTACACGCTGGCGTTCACCCTCGGCCTGGCCGCGATCGCCCTGACCGCGGACCAGCTCCGCTTCGTGCCGGCCGCCGTCGCGACCGGAGTGCTGGCGGACGTCCTCGTGTGGCGCCTGCGGCCCTCAATTCGGCGCCCGCGGCAGCTGATCGCGGTCCTGGGTCTCGTGCCCGCGGCGCTCACCGCGCTCTACGTCGGCACCGTGCTGGTCACGGACGGCAGCGACTGGTCGACGCACCTGCTCCTCGGCGTCGTCGCCTTCGCCGGACTCGCCGGCTGCGCCGTCGCCGGGGTGGCCATCGTTTCTGCCGGTGGCTCGTCGGAGGCGCCGGCCGCGAGCTAGCCCTCGAGGCGTGAGCCGCGGATGTCGGTCCCCATGGCGTGGTAGCCGCCGTCGACGTGGATCATCTCGCCCGAGGTCATCTGCGCCCAGTCCGAGCACAGGAAGCACACCATCTGCCCCACCGGAGTCGCATCGGTCAGCGACCAGTCGAGGGGTGAGCGGTCCAGCCAATGGCCGGCAATCTGGTCGAAGCCGGGGATGCTCTTGCCGGCCATGGTGCGGATCGGTCCGGCGGAGACGGTGTTGACGCGGATCCCGTCCGGGCCGAGGTCGCGCGCGAGATAGCGCGTGATCGCCTCCAGCCCTGCCTTCGCGACGCCC
>CAYVCE010000145.1:0-5795 GCA_964449915.1 uncultured Steroidobacteraceae bacterium
GGAGACGCCGCCTGGGACAAGATCGTGCGCGACTACGACCAGTATTCGCTGTACGAGTACCTGCGCTTCCGCGGCTGGTCGACCGGGGCGATCGAGTATTTCGCGGTCATGAACTTCCTCGAGTCGGACATGCACAACGCACTGGTCGAGGTGTTGCGCGAGGACATCGGCGGTGCCTACGTCGACATGCAGGAGATCGCCGGCGGCATGGACAAGCTGCCGAACGCCTTCTACCACAAGCTCGCCGACGAGGTCCGGCTTGGCGCGGAGGTATTCGCCATCGACCAGGATCCGGACTCGGTCACCGTCCACTACAAGACCGAGGCCGGCCGCTTCACCGAGCGCGGTGACTACGCCATCTGCACGCTGCCGTTCTCGGTCCTCCGCAGCGTCGAGGTGCTCACGCCCTTCTCCCACGGGAAGCAGCGCGCCATCCGGCAGCTCAACTACCACGCCTCGACCAAGATCCTGTTCCAGGTCCGCGAGCGGATCTGGGAGACCGACGACGGCATCTTCGGCGGCGGCACGGTGACCGACCTGCCGATCCGACGCATGAACTACCCGACGCCGGATCCGACCACGTCGCGCGGCGTGCTGCTGGCCTCGTACACGTGGGGACAGGACGCGCTGCAGTGGGGCGCCATGGACGACGAGACGCGCCAGGAGGAGGCGCTCGACGACGTGGCGCGCATCCACCCCCGCATCCGCGAGGTCTACGAGGTCGGCGCCTCCTACGCCTGGTACGGAGACCGATGGGCACGCGGCGCCTTCGCCATGTTCGCGCCCGAGCAGCAGACCCAGCTCCAGGCCGACATCGTCAGCCCGGAGGGCCGGATCCACTTCGCAGGCGAGCACTGCTCGCTCTATCACGCCTGGATCCAGGGCGCCCTCGAGTCAGGCATCCGCGCCGCCCGCCAGATCCACGAGGCGCCTGTCAGGGCCTGATCATCGCTTCGGCGGCTCAGCACGGCCGTCGCCTCTTGGCGAGTGCGAAGATTGAAAACAGACCCGCCCTGCCCGGCTCATACGCGTAGATGACACCAGCTTCTACAGGCGAACGATGCGGTGAGGCATGGACACCGACCTGGTGATTGCCGCCCAGCGCGGGGATGAAGAGGCCTTTTCGAGGCTCGTCGTCGCCTGCGGCGGCCGGCTTCAGGCAGTGGCCCATCGGATCCTTCGCGACTTCGACCTGGCCGACGACGCCACTCAGCAGGCGCTCCTGAAGATCTGGAAGAGCCTTCCCAGGTTGCGCGACCCGGACCGCTTCGAGGCGTGGTCATATCAGATCCTGGTCCGGTCCTGCTACGCCGAAGCGCGGCGGTCCGGCCATTGGATTCCCAGCCTGCGCCTCCTCGACGCCGACGAACCAACAGATGATCCATCGGTCTCCATTGCCGATCGAGACCAGCTGGAGCGAGCCTTCCGCAGCCTGTCGGTCGATCATCGGGCTGTTGTCGTGCTGCACCACTACCTGGACATGCCAATCGCCGAAGTGGCCGACGCGCTCGGCATTCCGGTCGGCACCGTCGGATCGCGACTCCACTACGCCATGAAGGGGCTGCACGCCGCCCTCGATGCCGCGGCTCGCCCCATTCCCCGGGAGGCCACGACATGATTCGCTCGGAGCAGGAACGCACCAGGATCGTCCGCGCATGGCTGGGCGAGGGCAGCTCGGAGCTCTCGCAGCAGGTGCTGGATGGCGTCCTGTACGAGTTCCCGACGACGCCGCAAGACCGGCCCTTCGGAGCGCGGTGGAGCCCGCGTCTGAGCACGTACGCCAAGCTTGCCGTGGTGACCGCTGCCGTGGTCGTCGCGTTCATCGCGGGAACGCGCGTCGCACCCGACGCAGGACTCGGTGGACCTGGCTCCGCGGTGTCACCTTCACCGTCAGTCATCCCGAGCCCTACCCAAAGTCCAATCGGCGATTCGATCCCCGACGTGGGATTCATCGGCCTGCCCCCGCCGGGCGCCGCGCCGAGCACACCGGAGTCGGGAGAGCTCGTGATCAGTTTTGTGTACTCCCGGCAGCTACCCTTCACGGGGATGGCGCGCCTGTACGCGGATGGGCGCCTCATCTGGTTCCGGTACGGCACCGGCAACGAGCCGTATGGCTCGAGCGGCTACCTCGAGCAGCGGCTGACCCCCGAGGGCGTCGAGCTTGTCCAGGTGCTCGCCGGCGAGCCGGTGAACGGATACCGGCGGCTCGACCCCAGGACTCTGCCGGACCTGCTGCCGGCGAAGGCCTGGGCGGACATCACCGTTCGCCCCTACGTTCCCTTCGGCTTCGCGGCTTGTCTCGTGCTCGAGAACTCGGAGGACCCGTTCCAGGAATCGAGTATCACTCTGCCCGAGAAGCTGGCCATACTCCCGGCCGCCGCTGCAGATCTCCTGCGCGGCCGCGCGGAGGTGCCTTCCGACGGCTACGGCGCAACCTTCGACTGCCTCGGGATGACCACTGCGGAAGCGCGACTTCTCGACGCTGCCCTCAGGGACGCTGAGCTCGAGCAGGATGAAGGGCGGAACAGTAGTCTGCTCGAATACCACGTCGTCCTCGACAGCGCCGCTCCCGATGCATCGCGATTGGGCGTCTGGTTCGAGCCGATCCTCCCGGACGGCACCATAGGTTGCACGAGCTGCGGTTGAACCCCTGGTCGGCCTGTCCTATCGACATCGGCCACAACTTGAATTTCCGCCCCAGCGGGACGTCCGCCTTCTCAACTACCAGCGCCCCACGTGCACCAGCTCATCAAGCGGCACGCGTCCACCGGCGCGGTTCGGCCGGGTGAGGACGGACGGGTCAGCGGGGTAGCCGAACGAGAGCAGGTAGTCGCAACGGCGGTCGCGAGGCAGACCGAGGAGCCGATGCGCCAGTGCATGGTCGTAGACGGTGGCGGGAACGCTCCCGATGCCGAGCTCCCACGCGGCGAGCACCATGTTCTGCGCCGCGCGCCCGAGGTCCCACATCGCCGAAGGGCTCGCAGGATCCGGCGTCACCAGCGCGATGGCGATCGTGGCGCCGGCGAGGTGTCCCGCGTAGCGGCCGACCTTCGAGAGCTCCCGCAGGCGCTCCCCGTCGCGGACCACGATGAACGCCCAAGCCTGGTCGTTCTTGGAGCTCCCGGCGCGCCGGCCGGCGTTGAGGATGCGTTCCACGCGCTCGTCCTCGATCGGCCGATCCGCGAACTCGCGCACCACGCGTACCGAGTTGATCGCCTGCCAGGTCTCCATCGCGCTCATCATCCCCTTCGGTTGTGCTCGCATCATCGCAGCACGCGCCGGCTGCGCGGGCGCGCATGCCGTCCCTGCGTGTATCGGCCACACAGTGGCTGAATACGCGTGTCCAGCCTGCGACGGCCAACGGAACGGGCCTCCTGCGTCCGACTCACGCGATGGCCGACTGTCGCGGGCATTGCATGGCCGACACAGCCGCCGTCCGAATGCCGCGCGCGAGGCCGCGAGGGAGATTTGAAGTTTCCATCCCCTTCCGCTGCCCATACCGAGTGAGCGCATCGGTCTGAACCGATGCCGAAGTGCGAGAACGACCCCACAGCGCCGCGCCACGTGGTGGCCGGCGCGGAGGTGCATCGAGATGAGCAATCGTGCGAAGTTCGCGACTGCGGCCGCCGCTGTTGCAGTCGTCATCGTCGCGGTCATGGCGTTCATGTTTGATGGCAGGGGCATCGCAGTCGAGTCGACGGATGCGCCCTCGCCCTCGCCGTCCGTGCCCGCTCCCACAAGTACGTCGCCGCGGCCGAGCGCGACGGCGAGCGGCGACCCGCCGGTGGTCGTGCCGGGCCAGTTCTACGTCTGCATTCCGCCTAACCGCGAGCTCCGCGGCGGCACTGACGAGCAGGTCGCCGTCCCACATCCCGAGGGCGACATGACCATCGAACGCCAGCGTGGATATACATGGACAGGAAGCCACGACGCCACGGACCCCCGCTTCAGCGGGACGCACTACTACAGCTGGGATGGCGACTCCTACACCCTTGCATCGGGAGACGAGGGCCCGCTTGTCTACGCCGAAGGGCTCCGCATCGAGAATGCCGAGGGCGCGTGGCAGGGGGAGGCCAGCGGGGTGACGCTCCCGGACGGCACCAGCGCGTCCGGCCCGGTGGTGCTGACCGGGGAAGGCGCCTACGCAGGGCTCACCGCCGTCCTGCTCGGGATCGATGGCTCCTGCTTCATCGACTTCAGGGGCGTCGTCATGGAGTTCCCGGATCCGCCCGTTCCCTCGACCACCGAGTAGGGACCGTGAGCCGCCGTTCAGCCTGCGTCCGAGCGACTATCGGCCGGACCCCGCCCTGCGTTCGTGGAAGCCCAAAGATTGAAGTTCACCCCGCCCAGCGATCCCATACCGTATGAGTGCATCGGTCTGAGCTGATGCCATCCATGCGGATGGAGCGAATGGATACCGATCTCGTGGTCCGAGCCCAGCGAGGCGACAAGGATGCATACGCCATCCTTGCCGGCGGGTTCGCGGATCGGTTCCTGGCGGTGGCGCGCAGGATCCTGCGCGACCTCGACCTCGCCGAGGATGCGACGCAGCAGGCGCTGCTGACCATCTGGCGCGACCTCCCGCAGCTCCGCGACCCGGCCCGCTTCGAGGCCTGGTCGTACCGGCTCCTCGTGCGCGCCTGCTATGCCGAGGGCCGAAAGGAACGTCGCTGGGCACCGAACCTTCGCCTGCTGCCGGCTGACGAGCCGATGGCGCGCGGTGGGCTCGATGCACGCGATGGGCTCGATTCAGTCGTGGACCGCGACCAGCTCGAGCGCGGCTTCCGACGACTGCCCTTGGAACATCGAACGGTGGTGGTGCTGCACCACTACCTGGACCTGCCGCTCGACAGGGTCGCCGAAACGCTCGGCATCCCGGTCGGGACGGCCTACTCACGACTTCATTACGCGATGCGCGGGCTGCGCGCGGCACTCGACGCCGACGCGCGACCGACGCCGCAGGAGGCTGCCCGATGAGCACCGATCGTGACGTCACGCGCACCGTCCGCTCGTGGCTGAGGACGGACGAGAATGAGTCCGCGGACCGAGTCCTCGACATCGTGCTCGACCGGATCGACACGACCCCACAACGCCGCGCCACGTGGTGGACGGCGTGGAGGAGCCTATTCATTACCAGCACGCCGATGCCACTCGGCATCGCTGCGGCCGCGCTCCTGGCCCTTGTCTTCCTCGGCCTGCAGCTCCTGCCGGGCAGGAATAGCGGGGGTCCGATCGCGACCGACGAGCCATCCCCGTCTCCGACGCCGACGGCAAGCCCTTCTCCGACGCCGATGGCAACCGAAGGCACGTGGGTCCCGGGCGCCGCCCTTGAGGAGGGACGGAACAACCTGGTGGTCGACGACGCCCGGTTCTCCATTGACGTCCCCAGCAATTGGCAAACTATGCAGTTCGAGGGGATGATCCGCCACTTGACGCCTTCCAACGGGCATTGGCCGTGGATCGGGTTTCTCAACACCTTCGATAGCGTCGCGAACGACCCGTGCGCCGCTTCGGTCACTCCCGTCGGCCCCACCGTGGACGACCTCGCCAACGGCCTGATGACGATCCCCGGGACGGTCGCGACGGAGCCCTCGGCGACGACCATCGGCGGCATCCCGGCGCAATTCGTCGTGCTGACGATCAACGATGACATTGGTTGTTCGCCCAACTCGTTCTGGCTGTACGGCCAGGACTCCGCGTGGCCCAACTCGGTCGACAGCATCATTCGAGTCTGGGTATTCGAGCTCGACGGAACCCGCTACGTGATCCACAGCGATCAGGTCGGCGAGGACCCC
>CAYVCE010000146.1:0-6206 GCA_964449915.1 uncultured Steroidobacteraceae bacterium
ATCGCCGGCCAGGACTACGAGGCAGCCGCCCGCCTGCGCGACGACGAGGCGCAGGGCAAGGAGCGCGTCGAGCAGCTCAAGGCCGACTGGCACGAGGAGCAGGGCAAGCAGACGCCGGTCGTCACCGACGAGGACATCGCCCAGGTCGTCAGCATGTGGACCGGGATCCCGGTCATCCGGATCAGCGCCGAGGAGTCCGAGCGGCTGCTGCACATGGAGGACGCCATCCACGGCCGCGTCATCGGCCAGCAGGAGGCGATCGTCACCATCAGCCGGGCCGTCCGGCGGGCACGGGCCGGCCTCAAGGATCCCAAGCGGCCGATCGGTTCGTTCATCTTCATGGGGCCCACCGGCGTCGGCAAGACGGAGCTCGCCAAGGCGCTGGCCGAGTTCATGTTCGGCTCCGAGGACGCCCTCGTGAAGATCGACATGAGCGAGTTCATGGAGCGCCACAACGTGTCGCGACTTGTCGGTGCCCCGCCCGGTTATGTCGGCTACGACGAGGGCGGCCAGCTGACCGAGGCGGTCCGCCGCAAGAGCTACTCGGTGGTGCTGCTCGACGAGATCGAGAAGGCGCACCCTGAGGTGTTCAACATCCTGCTCCAGATCCTGGAGGACGGTCACCTGACCGATGCGAAGGGTCGCCGCGTCGACTTCCGCAACACCGTGATCATCATGACCAGCAACGTCGGCGCCCAGCAGATGCAGCGCGACACGTCGATCGGGTTCCGCGCCGGCGCGCCGGGCGAGGTCGCCCAGGCGGCCGCCGACTACGAGCGCATGAAGGACAAGGTGCTCAGCGAGCTGAAGAATACGTTCCGGCCGGAGTTCCTCAACCGGATCGACGCCACCGTCGTGTTCCGCCAGCTGACCCGCGAGGAGATCCGCGAGATCGTCGACCTCTTGCTGGCGCGGGTCAAGGCGCAGCTGGCCGGCCAGGAGATGGAGCTCATCGTGACCGACGCGGCCAAGGACTCCATCATCGCCAAGGGCTACGACCAGGCCTACGGCGCCCGGCCGCTGCGACGCGAGATCCAGAACCAGATCGAGGACGCGCTCGCCGAGCGTATGCTGCAGGCCAGCTTCTCGCCGGGCGATACCGTCATCGTGGACGTCGGGCCAGACGGGGCGCTCAGCATCGACCGCAGCGGGGCGACGAAGCGCCAGGCGGCCAAGGCCAGCCGGTAAGCCGGCAGTAAGGCACCGGTACGCCTCCGGCTGCCATCATCCTCTCCAGCGTTCGATCGACCGGAGCAGCGTGCCAGCCGTCAAGACCGTCTACCTCTGCCAGCAGTGCGGGGCGAGCTCGCCCAAGTGGGCCGGGCAGTGCGCGGCGTGCGGCGCCTGGAACACCCTGGTCGAAACGATCGCCGCACCTCGTGCCGCCCTCGGACGGCCACCCTCGGCGGCACGCGCCATGGCCGGCATCGCGGCGGTCACGCCGATCGCCAGCGTCACGAGCGCGGAGGCCGCGCGCACCGCGTCGGGCATCGGCGAGGTCGACCGCGTGCTCGGCGGCGGCTTTGTGCCCGGCTCGATCATCCTGTTCGGTGGCGACCCGGGGATCGGGAAGTCGACGCTGCTCCTCCAGCTGGCCGCGCGCGTGGCCACCGGCGGCGGCATCGCGCTGTACATCACGGCCGAGGAGTCGGCCGCCCAGATCCGGGGCCGCGCCGAGCGCATCGGCGCGGTGGTCGACGGCCTGAGCCTGGCGGCCACGACGGACCTCGAGACAGCGCTGGCCGCCATCGAGAGCGCGGCGCCGACGCTGGCCGTGGTGGACTCGGTGCAGACCCTGACGAGCCCCGAGCTATCCGGTCCGGCCGGCAGCGTGGGCCAGGTGCGCGAGGTCGCTGCCCGGCTCGCCGAGCTGGCGAAGGTGGGCCAGACCTGCGTGGCGCTGGTCGGCCACGTGACGAAAGAGGGCACCGTCGCCGGCCCCCGCACGCTCGAGCATCTCGTCGACGCCGTGATCTACCTGGAGGGGGAGCGGCTCGGCTCGACGCGCCTGCTGCGCGCGGCGAAGAACCGCTTCGGGTCGACCGACGAGGTCGGAGTGCTCGAGATGCGTGGCGACGGCCTGGCCGAGGTCGACGACGCCAGCCGCTTCTTCCTCGAGTCCGAGGAGGCGCCCACAGCCGGTTCGGCCATCACGATCGCGCTCGAGGGCACGCGGCCGCTGGCCGTCGAGATCCAGGCCCTGAGCGCGCCGGCCAGCTACGGGACGCCGCGCCGGGCTACGACGGGGATCGATACCAACCGGGTCCACATGCTCGTCGCCGTCCTGGCGCGCCACGCGGGGCTCAACCTGTCCGGGCACGACGTGTACGTCAACGTCGCGGGTGGGCTGCGCATCGATGAGCCGGCAGCCGACCTGGCGATCGCGGTGGCGCTCGCCTCGAGCCTTCGGGAGCGGCCGGTGCAGGTTGGCACCGTGCTGGCCGGCGAGGTCGCGCTGTCTGGCCGGCTGCGCGCGGCGGTGCGGGCCGAGCGCCGCATGCTGGAAGCCTCGCGACTGGGGTTCGGGCGGCTCGTCACCGGCACCCTGCGCGGCGAGCGCGCAGGCTCGAGAGCAGCCGGACTCGTCGTCGCGCGTGACATCCGCGAGGCGCTTGAGGCCACGCTCGAACGCTGATCCGGCGGGCCGTGGGAGCGTGGACGTGTGCGGTTGTGGGTGCTAAGGTGGCCGCCGCGTCGCGGCATCCCCGTTCTTCCCATCGGTTTCATCGGCTTTCATCGTCCGCGGCGTGGACACGAATTCATCTCGGACTGATTCAACCGCATGACACGCATCATCCAGTTCACGGGTGCTCTGCTCGGCACCCTCATCGGTTTCGCGCTGGGCCTGGCGCTGCTGCAGCGTGCCGGCGACGTCATCCAGCCGGCGAACCGGCCGGCCTTCCTGACCGCCTTCGTGGTGGCGACGCTCCTGTTCGGGTACCTCGCCATCCCGTACATCACGATCTACCCGGTCCGCCGTGCGGTAGAGAAGCTGAGCGACGCGGGAGCCGGCGAGTTCGCCCTCGGCGTCGCCGCCATCGTGGTGGGGCTGATCATGGGCGTCCTGGTCGGGGTGCCGCTGGCCGGGCTCGGCGGCGTCATCGGATCGGTCGGGCCGCCGGTGGTCGCGCTCTTCCTCGCCTTCCTCATGCTCGCCGCCACGATGTACAAGCGTGACGTCCTGCTCGCGGCGTTCGCCGGCCTGCTGCCCGGGGCCCGCCGGCGGGGGGCGACGAACCACGTCGTGATCGACACCAGCGCGGTGATCGACGGGCGGATCGTGGACATCGCGCGGACCGGGTTCGTCCTCGGTACGCTCGTGGTCCCGCGCTTCGTGCTCGACGAGCTGCAGCGCATCGCCGACTCGCCCGATGCCATGCGGCGCAACCGCGGCCGACGCGGCCTCGAGATGCTCTCGGCGCTCCAGAAGGACGCCGGCTCGACGGTCGAGGTCAGCGAGGACACCTATCCCGAGGTCGCCGAAGTGGATGCCAAGCTCATGGCCTACGCGCGCGACCATGAGGCCGCCATCCTCACGAACGACTACAACCTCAACCGCGTTGCCGATCTGCAGGGGATCCGGGTGCTCAACATCAACGAGCTCGCCAACGCGGTGAAGTCGGTCGTCCATCCCGGCGAGGAGATGAGCGTGCGCATCATCCAGGAGGGCAAGGAGGCGGGCCAGGGCGTCGGCTACCTGGACGACGGCACCATGATCGTGGTCGAGGGCGGCCTTCGCTACCTCGAGCACGACGTGCCGATCACGGTGACCCGCGTGCTCCAGACCGTGGCCGGCCGCATGATCTTCGCGCAGCCCCGATCAGACGGGCGCTGAGCCTCCAGCGCCGATGACGACGGCCGTTCCCTTCGCCGCCATCCTGGTCGCCGCCGGCCGCAGCCGGCGCATGGGCAGCGACAAGCTGTGGACCGATTTCTGGGGCAGACCAACGTGGCGCTGGAGCCTGGACGTGCTCCTCGCCAGCGACGGCATCCTGCGCGTCGCCATCACGGTGCCCGCCGACTCGATCGAGCGCTTCAGCGCTGCGCTCCCCGCCGGTGCGGCCGATCGCTGCCTGGTCGTGGCCGGCGGCGACGTCCGGGCCGACTCGGTCATCGCCGGGCTCTGGGCGCTTACCGGCGCCGGCCACGGCGACGAGACCCTCGTCCTCGTCCACGACGCGGCCCGCCCGGCCGTGACGACCGAGCTGGTCGTAGCCATCGCCGCGGCGGCTGGAGCGTGGGCCGTGGTGCCGGTCGTCCCGATCGTGGATTCGCTCAAGCGGGTACGTGCTGGCAAGGTCGTCCAGCCCGTCGAGCGCGAGGAGATCGCGGCCGCCCAGACGCCCCAGGCCGCTCGCCTCGGCGACCTGCGCGCCGCCATCGAGGAGGCGCATGCCTGGGGTCGCCCCATCACCGACGACGCGGGCGCCCTGGCGGCGGCCGGGGTGTCGGTGCACACCGTCGACGGCGATCCGGCCAACCGCAAGCTGACCCAGCCCACCGACATCATCGCCATGCGCGCGCTGCTCGCCGCGCGCGCCACGCCGGTGGACCCCCCGCAACCGGCCGGCGCCCGAACCGGCATCGGCTTCGACGCCCATCGGCTGGTCGAGGGCCGTCCCATGCGCCTCGCGGGCCTGACCTGGACCGATGAGCGGCGCGGGCCGCTCGGCCATTCCGACGGCGACGTGGTCCTGCACGCGCTCATCGACGCGCTCCTCGGGGCAGCTGCGCTCGGCGACATCGGGACCCACTTCCCGCCCGGCGAGGAGGCATGGGAGGGGGCCGATTCGGTCGAGCTGGTCGGCCATGCCGTCGCACGCCTGGCCAAGGCCGGCTGGCGGCCGCTGAGCGTTGACGTGACGGTCGCGGCGGCGTCACCGTCCATCGCCGCCCGGCGCGACGAGGTGGTGGCACGCCTTGCGGACCTGCTCGGCATCGGGCCCGATGCCGTCTCGGTCAAGGGCACGACGTCCGACGGGCTCGGATTTGCCGGCGCGGAGGGCATCGCCGCCTGGGCGGTGGCGACCGTCGAACGCATCGGATGACCGAGTGGATCGGCGGGCGCCGGCCGGTGGCCGAGGCGCTGGCCGCCGGCCGCGGCGCGCACCGGCTTCTCGTGTCGTCCAGCGCCAGGCCCTCGCCCGAGCTGCGATCCATCACCGATGCCGCTCGCCGCATCCACCTCCCGGTCGACCGCGTGCCGGCCGACCAGCTGACCCGCATCGGTGGCTTCGACGGCCACCAGGGCGTGCTGCTCGAGGTCGCCGAGCGGCGCTGGGCGTCCGTCGACGAGATCCTCGCCCACGCCCGCGCGGCCGGTCGCAATCCGCTCGTCCTGGTGCTCGAGCACCTCCAGGACCCGACCAACTTCGGCACCCTGCTGCGCTCGGCCGAGGCGGCCGGCGTCGACGGAGTCGTCTTTCCCGAGCGCGGCGCGGCACCCCTCAGCGCCGCCGCCGTGAAGGCCAGCGCAGGCGCCAGCGAGCACCTGCTCATCGGCCGCCTGCCCACCATCGGCGAGGCCATCCACGAGCTCAAGGCCGCCGGGCTTCGACTCGTGGCGGCCGACCAGGACGCGCCGGCATCGGCCTGGGAGAGCGACCTGACAGGGCCGATGGCGATCGTGGTCGGTAGCGAGGGGAGCGGGCTCTCCGGCCAGACGAGGCGGCGCTGCGACCTGCTGGTCAGCTTCCCGATGGCCGGCCGCGTCGCCAGCCTCAACGCCTCGACCGCCGGCGCGCTTGTGCTGTTCGAGATCGTCCGCCAGCGCTCCGGCTAGACTGGGACGCGACCCGTGCCGAGGTAGCTCAATGGCAGAGCATCGGTTTTGTAAACCGGCGGTTGTGGGTTCGACTCCCACCCTCGGCTCCATCGTTCACGCACGAATCCGCGCCGTGGACCATCTCGCAGCAGGAGCAGGCTCGGGATATTGCTTGGAAGCACACGGAGGTCTCGATGCAGACCCGTTCGTTTCCCTCCACTCCGGATGGCCGCTCCCCTGCCGGGGCCGAGATCCGGTACCTGATCGAAGGCGAGACCGGCAACATGATCCACTCCACCGTCTCGCCGGGTCAGGTGAATCGGGCGACCGTCCACGCCACCGTGAGCGAGTTCTGGCATGTTCTCTCGGGCGAGGGGCAGATTTGGCGACGAGACGGCGCAGGTGAGGAGACAACCGTTCTGGGGAGAGGCGTCTCCATCGA
>CAYVCE010000147.1:0-17951 GCA_964449915.1 uncultured Steroidobacteraceae bacterium
CGTTTCACCAGCAGCTGACGACTGAAGACGCTGAGACGCGCGCTAGGATGTGCCACGAGAGCCTCCGGCCGGTATGGGTAGTCAACACCTCACACCGTGCCGTGGGGCTCTCGTTTGTCAACAACGTATTCAGACACCACAGCTAGCGGCCGTGAGACTGACTCGCTGACGATCGGCGGGACCCGTCATCGGCCTCGGCAACGCTCAGTGGATCCCGTCCGGATCGAGGGAGCGCAGGCGGCCCGCCACCGCCTCCAACACGCGCAGACGGATATCGGGGAACTCGTCCATGAGCGCCTGGAACTCGCGCCGCGCCACGACGAGCAGGCGGGATGGCTGTGACAGCGTGACCGTCGCGGTGCGCGCCCCTCCATCGAGCAGCGCGATCTCGCCGAGCACCTCGCCCGGACCTCGCTCGCCGAGTGACTCGCCGTCACGCTCGATCCGTGCGGAGCCCGACACCAGGATGAACATCTCCCAGCCGTGCTGACCCTGCGTCATCAGCGACCGGTCGGCGGGCAGGTCCACGATGTCGGCCAGCGTCGACACCCGCTCGAGCTCGCGGTCGTCGAGGCCGGCGAAGAGCGGGACGGTGCGGAGCAGATCGATCTTCTCGTCGTGTGCCACGCTGGCGCCTCCGGTACGGATCCCGATCCCGCCGGGCAGCATACCGCCGTGGCGGCCGGCTCCGCTAGGCTTGGCATGTGCCGCAGTCGGACACGTCTGCCACCTACCCGCTGAGCCTCGGCGAGGAGCCGCGGTTCTGCCCCGCCTGCGGGCGCCCGGTCGAGGCGCGAGTGCTCGAGGCCGACCATCGGCCGCGGCTGGTGTGCCCCGAGGGCCACGTCACGTGGCGCAATCCGCGGATCGTGGTCGGCACGCTGCCGGTGAGCAGCGGTCGCGTCTACCTGGCGCGCCGCGACATCGAGCCACGCAGGGGCCGATGGACCTGCCCCGGCGGCTTCCTGGAGGTCGGCGAGTCAGCCGAGGAGGGAGCAAGGCGCGAGACGGAGGAGGAGACCGCGCTGCGGGTGGAGATCGGCGGGCTCATCGGCGTCTATTCGCGGCCGCATGCGGCCGTGGTGACGATCGTGTACGAGGCGGCCGTGGTCGGCGGCAGCCCCGAGCCGGCGGCCGAGACGAGCGAGGTCCGCGGCTTCGGGCCCGACGAGATCCCGTGGGACGAGCTGGCTTTCAGCACGGTTGAGTCGGCGCTCCGCGACTGGGTGGCGTCGCTCCCGGGGCGCGGCCCGCGCCACGAGCCGGAGCTGTACGTCGAGGGCGACCCCGACTAGCGCGTGACCTCGCCGCGCACCGGCACCGTCGCACCCACGACCAGGCCGTAGCCGATGGTGGCCAGCACCGCGATCGGTGCCGCCACCAGCTCGACGCCGGGCATGCCGCGCCCCAGCGACACGGCGATGATGCCCCAGGCCAGCAATGCCGCGACCGGCGCCGCGGTGGCCAGCGTGGCGCGGACGGTGAAGAAGCGACCGAAGAAGTAGGCGAAGCACATGCCCACCAGCGCGCCAGTGGCCTGGACCGCGCCGAGGCCGAGCACGAATGCCAGCTCCGGCGTGGTGGCCAACGGTGCCATCGCCAGCGCGAACGGCTCGAGGGCGCGCAACGGATCGCCGTGCACGATGCCGGCGAGGAGCATGGCGACCGCCGCCCACACGTAGCCGCCGGCCAGCCCGCCGACGAAGCCCTTGTAGGCGAGGCGCAGGCCGTTCACCTCGGTCACCCCCCCATGCTAGGTGTCCGCGGGGCGAATCCCTCCCGGATCGAAGGTCCGGGGTGTGACCGTACGCGCGGCGCGCGCCTCAGCCGGCGTAGCGCGTGAAGACGCTCACCGCGTTCTGGCCGCCGAAGCCGAAGCCGTTCGCGATCGCGACGTCGACGGCCTGCCGTCGGGCCTCGTTCGGCACGTAGTCGAGGTCGCAGGCGGGGTCCGGCGACGCGTAGTTGATCGTCGGCGGGATGACCCCGTCGCGGATGGCGAGCACCGCGGCCAGGGCCGACAGCGCGCCGGCCGCCCCGAGCGTGTGGCCGACCATGCTCTTGTTGCCGCTCACCGCCAGCCGAGCGGCGTGGGCGCCGAAGGCGGCGCGGATGGCCTTCGTCTCGGTCGCGTCGTTCAGCGGTGTGGAGGTCCCGTGCGCCATGACGACCTGCACCTGCTCCGGGTCCAGGTGCGCGTCGCGAACGGCGCGCTGCATGGCCAGCGACGCACCGTAGCCGGATGGGTCGGGCGCGCTGATGTGGAACGCGTCGCCCGTGAGCGCGCCGCCGGCGACCTCGGCCAGGATGGTCGCTCCGCGCGCCTCGGCGTACTCGGCGGCCTCCAGGACCACGACGGCGGCGGCCTCGCCGAAGACGAACCCGTCGCGTGTGGCATCGAACGGGCGCGAGGCGCCGGCAGGGTCGTCGTTGCGTGTCGAGAGGGCGCCCATGTTGCCCAGCGCGGCGAACGAGACCGGGACGATGGCGCTCTCCGTGCCCCCGGCGATGACGACGTCGGCGTCGCCGTGCTCGATCAGGCGCTGGGCGTCGACGAAGGCCTGCACCCCCGACGCGCAGGCCGCGACGGCAGTGATGACCGGCCCGCGGATGCCGTTCTGGATGCTCACCTGCGCGGCGGCCATCGACGGCGACATCATCGGCACCATGAAGGGGCTCACGCGGCCGGGTCCCTTCGTCGTCAGGGTCACCTCGCCGATCGCCACCTCGTTCAGCCCGCCGCCGCCGGTGTTGATGACCACGGCCACGTCGTCGCGGTTGTGGTCGCCGATCTCGAGGCGCGCGTCGTCGATCGCCTGCCGCGCCGCCCCCACGGCGAGCTGCGCGAATCGGCTCATGCGGCGGGCCTGCTTGAAGTCCATCCAGTCCCGCGGCTCGAAGCCCTTGACCTCGGCCGCGATCTGGACCTCGTACTTGCTCGGGTCGAAGGCCGTGATGCGCGCCACGCCCGACACCCCGGCCACCAGGTTCGACCAGAAGCCGGCCACGTCGTTCCCGATGGGGGTGATGGCACCGAGGCCGGTGACAACGGTGCGACGGGCCGGATCGCGTGGTTGAGGTATGCGGGTCACGGTCGCGGTGACCGAGCGCATGTACGTATGTGTCGGGCGCCGCTCAACGGACTACTCCTGGAAGCGCCGCAGGATGACCGAGCTGTTATGGCCGCCGAGGCCCATCGAGTTCGAGAGCGCCACCCGCACGTCGGCCGGGCGCGCCACGTTGGGCACGTAGTCGAGCGTCAGCTCCGGATCGGGATGGCGATAGTTGATGGTGGGCGGGACGCAGCCGGTCTCGAGCACCCTGGCGCACACGTAGGCTTCGATGGCGCCGGCGGCGCCCATGGCGTGCCCGACCATCGACTTGGTGCTGCTCACCAGCAGCCGATCGGCGTGCTCGCCGAAGACGTCGCGGATGGCCATCGTCTCGTATCGGTCGTTCAAGGGGGTCGACGTGCCGTGGGCGTTGATGTAGCCGACCTCCTCCGGACCGATGCCGGCGCGCGCCAGCGCCATCCGCATCGCGCGCTGGTTGCCCTCTCCGCGCTCGGCCGGGGCCGCCATGTCGTACGCATCGGCGGACGAGCCGTAGCCGATGACCTCGGCGATCGGCCGCGCCCCGCGCGCCAGCGCGTGCTCCAGCTCTTCAAGCACAAGCACCGCCGAACCCTCGGACACGACGAACCCGTCGCGGGTCGCGTCGAAGGGCCGCGACGCCATGGCCGGGTCGTAAGCGCCGGTGTCGGGGTCCTTCGGCGTGCCGAGCGCGCGCATCTGGCCGAAGCCCGCGAAGGCCAGCGCGACGAGCGGCGCCTCGGTGCCGGCGCCGAGCATGATGTCGGCCTGCCCACGCACGATCGACTCCATCGCCTCGCCGATGGCGTGGCCGCCGGTGGCGCAGGCGCTCACCACGGCCATGTTCGGCCCGCGTATGCCGTATTCGATTGCGACCTGGCCCGATGGCGAGTCGGGCAGCATGTGCGGCAGCATGAACGGGCTGACCCGGCGCGGCCCGCGCTCGAGCAGGGTCCTGTGGCCATCGAGCATGATCCCGATCCCACCGATGCCCGTCCCGAATACCATCCCGAAGCGGTCGGCATCCACGTCGCTGGTGACGTGGCCGTTGTCGCCGAGCAGGCCGGCGTGGCGCAGCGCCTCGCCCGTTGCGGCGACGGCGAAGTGCGTGCTTCGGTCGTGGCGCCGTGCGTCCTTGGCCTCCATGAACTGGGTCGCGTCGAAGCCCTTGACCTCGCCGGCGACGTGGGGGTCGAACTGCGAGGCGTCGAAGAGCGTGATGTCGGCGATCCCCGAGCGCCCCGAGACCAGGCCGTCCCAGGTCGCCTCGGAGCCGATCCCGACCGGCGAGACGATGCCGAGGCCGGTGACGACCGCCCGACGGACGCTCACGCCGGCATCTCGCGCAGGGTGGCGAAGAAGGATCGGTCGCCCGGACCGTCGACCATGTGCGTCTCGGCGTCCGGGCTGATGCGCTTGATCAGGCCCGACAGGACGCGTCCCGGCCCGATCTCGACGAAGTCGGTGACCCCTCCGGACACCATGCGCCGCACGGTGGCGGTCCATTGCACGCCGTGGACGAGGTGCTCGGTCAGCTCGCTGCGCAGTCCCTCGGCGGTGTTGATGACGCTGGCGTGGACGTTGCCGAGCATCGGCACCTGCGGGTCACGGAACGGCACCTTCGTCAGGATGCGACCGAACTCGTCGCGGGCGCGGCGCATGAGCGGGGAGTGGCTGGCCACGCTGACGGTGAGGCGCGCGGCCTTGCGGGCGCCGACCGTCTTGCTCATCTCGAGCGCGAAGACGAGGGCCGGGATGACGCCCGACAGCACGATCTGGCCCGGCGCGTTGGCGTTCGCGACGCTGATCTCGCCGTGCTGGCGGGCCTCGGCCACGATCTCGTGCACCTGCTCGTCGGACAGCCCGACCACGGCCCCCATCCCGCCGGCGATCCCGCGCTCCTGCATGATCCGCCCGCGCTCGCGGACGAGCCGTATCGCATCGGCATAGTCGATCGCGTCGGCAGCAACGGCGGCGGCGTACTGTCCGGCCGAGTGGCCGGCCATGGCGATCGGGGTGATCGTGATGCCCGCATCGGCGGCATCGGCGCGGACGGCCTCCAGGAAGGCGACGCTGGTGGCCAGGATGGCCGGCTGCGCGTTGATGGTCCGGTCGAGGTCCTCCGTCGGGCCCTCCAGGATCATGCGCGACAGTGGCATGCCGAGCGCCGCGTCGGCGCGCTCGAAGGCGGCGGCGGCGGCCGGCGAGCGCTCGATGAGCTCGGCGCCCATGCCGACGTACTGGGAGCCCTGGCCGGGAAAGACGAAGGCGATCGAGCGCGAACCTATCGGCTCGACCGCGTCGGGGGTGTCTGTCATCGGTTCAACGTGCACGGAACGTGGTCGGCCGGAGTATAGCCGAGCACGCGCGATGGGCCGAATCGGGGGCCGGGCATCCCGGCTCGTCAGGAACCGATGGATCGGCGATATCCCGCGCGAACCCCGGTTGAAGCGCGGCAGTGCCGAAATATCGGTTCCGGTTGCGCACGAGCCGGGCCCGGCGCGGAGTTCATGCTCATCTTGAACCGAAATATCGGCCTCACGCAGCGCATCGGCTCGTTCGTGCGCGATTCGCCCGATATGTCGGTCCCGCAGGCGTCCTCACCCCGACGTGCGCCGCACCGCGTAGCGGGCGACCACTTCGGCGAGAACCGGCAGACCGAAGGCGAGGGCGCTGACCGGCACGCGCTCGTCGTGGCCGTGGAAGAGCTCGAGGAACGGGAAGTCCGGCTCGAGGCGCAGCGGCGCGAAGCCGTAGCACGGGATGCCGAGCTGGGCGAGCGCCTTGGCGTCGGTGCCCGGGGTGATCATCATCGGCACCGGGGTGGCGTCGGGGTCGGCGGCGGCCAGGGCATCGCGCATGAGTTCCACGATCTCCGCGTCGGCCGGCCATTCGACCGGCGGCAGCGCCACCACCGACTCGACCAGCGCGTCGTCGCCCACCACCTCCTGGAGCCGGCGCAGGAAGGCGGCCTGGTCGGTGCCCGGCAGCGTGCGGACGTCGATCTCCGCCTCGCCGGCGCCGGGCATGACGTTGACCTTCTTCCCGGCACGCAGGACGGTCGGCGTGGCGGTGTCGCGCAGCATGGCATCCAGGGAGCTGCGCATGACCGGGTCGGGGACCGATGCCGCCAACGCCCCCTCGGCGCGAGCGGGGTCCGACTCGGCCAGGCGCCTCACTTCGGCGAGGCCGATGGCGTCGAGGAAGCCGGCCACCACCGGAAGCAGGCGGGCCGGTCGCCGTGCCTGGTCGGCTGCGATGGCGGCGACGGCGTGGGCCAGCTTGATTGCCGCGTTGTCGGCGTGCGGCATGGAGCCGTGGCCCGGCCTCCCGGTGGTGCGCAGCCGCGTCCAGGCGATGCCCTTCTCGGCCACCTGGATGGTGTAGAAGCGCCGACCGCCGAGCGTGATCGAGTAGCCGCCGACCTCGTTGAGGGCCGCCACGGCGCGTTGTCCACCCGCGTCGTGGAACAGCTCCGGGCGCTGCTCGACGAGGCCGCGCGCGCCGTGCTCGCCGCCGGCCTCCTCGTCGGCGACCGCGGCGAAGATGACGTCGCGCCGCAGGTCCGCGCCGGATCGGCGCAACGCGAGCATCACCGCCAGCTCCATGGCCACCATGTCCTTCATGTCGACCGCCCCGCGGCCCCACACCACGCCGTCGACGAGGTCGCCGCAGAACGGGTCGCGCGACCACGACTCCGCGTCGACCGGCACGACGTCAACGTGGCTGAGCAGGATCAACGGTGGCTCGGGGTCGCGGACCGAGGTGGGCAGGCGTGCCACGCACGACCCGCGGCCGGGCGTGAGCTCGATGACCTCGGCCGCGATCCCCGCACCATCGAGCACATCGGCGCAGAAGCGCGCCGCGGCAGTCTCGCCCCCGGACGGATCACGACCGGCCGCAACGTCCGGCCCGCCATCCGGAGGGTTGACCGATGGGATGCGGATGAGTGCGCGCAGATGCTCCACGCATTCGTCCAGGTCGAGGTGCGGCCCGAGGTCGAGATTCATGCCGCCAACGGTAGCGCCCGCGGCCGGAAGGCGAGCATCGCCAGGCACGCGACGAGCGGCATGACGGCCCCCAGCAGCATCCCGGCCGAGATGTCGACGCGCGCCCACAGCTCGGCCGCCCCGAGCGCACCGATCACGATGCCGATGGTCGAGGCCGCGCTGATGACCCCGAACGTCCGGCTCAGCCGCCGCTCGCCGGCAGTCTCGGCGAGAAGGGCGTACCAGGACGCGGAGAACGCGGTCAGCCCACCGCCGGCGACGAAGGCCAGCGCGAAGACGGCGGGCTGCGGAAGCCCGACCACCAGCCCGATGGCGAACCCCGCGAGCGGAGTGGTGGCGACGACGGCGATGGGGCGGCGTCCCACGCGGTCGGCAAGGTGCGCGAGCCACGGTCCGAGGAGGATGCTGCCGCCGCCGAAGAACGAGAACGCGATGCCGACCTCAACGATCGACCAGCCGAGCCGGGTCGTGGCCATCGGTCCGTAGGTGGTGATGAATGCGCCATAGCTCGCCAGCAGTGCGATGTTGGCGACGAGCAGGGTGGCGAGCGGCCGAACCGCGATCGGGCCATCCGCGCCGGCATCGGCTCCGTCGGCGCGCTGGGCGTCCGTGGCCGGCGCGCGAAGGAAGAGGGTGCCGACGAATGCGATGGCGCTCGTCAGCGCGACGAGCACGAATGGGGCGCGGAGCCCGCCGATTGCCGCGGCGATGCTGCCCACGGCCGGACCCGCGACGGCTCCCGCGGACTGGGCGGCGGAGATGACGCCGTTCGAGAATGCCCGCCGCGCCGGCGCCACGACCTGGGCGAGGTAGATCCGCTCGGAGATGAGCATCGCGCCGCCGCCGAACCCGGCCAGCGAGCGCCAGGTGAGCAGCCAGGGCGCGCTGGCTGCGGTTGCGATGAGCGCGTTCATTGCCGCGTAGAACCCGATGCCGCCGGTCATCGTCCGCCGCGCGCCCCAGCGCTCGGCCAGGAACCCTGATCCGAGCTGCCCGATCGCGTTCGTGACCGCGAATGAGCTGGTCAGCAACCCGAGCACGAACGGGCTGGCACCGAGCTCCGTCGCGTACAGCGGCAGGAGCGGCAACATGACGGCGATGCCGACCTGGCTGATGAAGCCGATGAAGGCGAGGACACCCAGGGCAGGGTCGATCGCTCCCGCGACGCGCCGGACGCGAGAGATCGGCGAGGACATTCAGGCCGCGGCTTCGAGACTGACCGCGCGCGCGTGAGCCCTGGTCGAGTGGCGACCGTGCGTCAGCACCGCCAGCGGTACCTCCGCGGCGAGCAGCACCAGCGCCGAGAGCAGGATCACCGGCTCGCGGGCCGCCAGCCCCATGACCAGCAGCGCGACCAGGAAGAAGCCGTGCACGGCAGCACGCGTGACGAAGGCGAGGCGCAGGTCGAGGATGGCCGTCGCCGATCCATCCGGCTCGCCGCGATCCGGGCCGAAGACCCCCCACGCCGCGGCGGCCACGAAGCCGGCGAGCGCGATGAGGAACAGGACAAGCCCGCCCCCGAAGGTCGAGTCGATCTGCGGCTTGATCACCCAGAACGGCACCAGCGTGACGAGGAAGATGACGAAGGCCGGAAGGGGCACCAGCAGCTGGAGCCAGTCGAGCGCGGGACGCGCCCGGGCGGCGTCGCGGAGCCATCGCGTCACGTAGCTGAAGGCCCAGGTCACGAACAGCCAGGCGTAGAAGTTGCCGGCCGGCACGCCGAACCAGCCGTCGGTGGCGCCAACGCCGCGCCAGGTCCACAGGCCCATCCGGATCGCGAGCGCGTCGAAGGCCAGGTCCAGGCTGATGGCGAGCACGCTGTCCACGAACGGTGCCCAGCGCCGCCGCACGCCGAGCGCATCGGCGATGCGCATGGCACCGGCGATGATGAGCGCCCACGTGAGGCCGATGACGAGCGGCGCCCGGTCGAGCTGCAGGATCCAGGCTTCGGCGTAGTGGTACTTCTCGAAGATGAGCTGGTCGCCCTCCTCGAGAAGCAGCCCGAACATGGCGGCGCTCAGGAGCTCGAGAAACGGGAGCCGGCCGCGGCGGAGCGCAAGCAATGCCGCGAGCACGAAAAAGGCGGCCGCTCCAGCCTCGAGCAGCAGGTAGACGGGATTCATGCGCTCCGGATGATACCGAGCGCAGGCGCCGGAC
The DNA here is from genome assembly GCA_964449915.1 of uncultured Steroidobacteraceae bacterium. GTDB lineage: Bacteria > Chloroflexota > Limnocylindria > QHBO01 > QHBO01 > JACDBZ01. The sequence continues at coordinate 9,260 of CAYVCE010000147.1, forward strand.
AGCGGCGGGCGATCAGGCGGACGAGATCGCCGGGCGCAGCCGCGCCATGCGGGTGGTCACCGTCGGCAGCCTGCCGCCCTGCGCAAGCCAGATTCCGCCGGCCACGAGCATCGCGCCGAAGAACGCGCCCTCGCCGAGCGGCTCGCCGAGCAGGACCATGGCTTGGAGCACCCCGAAGACGGGAATCATCATCATGAAGGATGCCGAGCGGGACACACCGAGGCGACGCAGTCCCTCGTTGAGGAGCACAAACGCCGTGACGGTCGCCAGCGCCGCGAGGTGACCGATCGCCAGGAGGGACGGCAGTCCCGCGCGCGCCAGGTGCGTCGGTCCGCCCTCGAGAAGTGAGAGCGGAACGAGGATGATCGTCGCGACGAAGCTCCCGTAGAGCGCGATGTCGACCGGCCGGAAGCGGCGGACGGCAAGCCGACTGATGACGAGGTAGGACCCCCACAGCGCGCCGCAGCCGACGAAGATGAGGTCGCCGGTGAGCCGCCGCGCGTCGACGGCCCCCGCGGGCGCGACGACGAGGAGGACCCCGCCGATGCTCACGGCGAGGCCGACGAGCGCGAGTCGATGGGGCCGCTCGCGAAGGAACGCGGCCGCGACCGCCGTGCTCACCACGGTCCCGATCGCGGGACCGATCATCGCCACGTCGGAGGCGGGCGCCAACTGGACGCCGGTCAGCAGCAGGATGTTGTAGCCGGCTGATGCAGTCAGACCCAGCCCGACCAGGATGGGAAGGTCGCCGAGGCGGGGGCGCGCAGAGCCGCTGGCGAGCGCCGGGGCGAGCTGCCGGATGGCGAGCAGCAGAAGCGTCGCGATCGCGAAGCGCGACGCGGCGACCGTCAATGACGGGACGTCGTGCACCGCGAGCTTGGCGGTGGCCATGGCCCCGCCGAGGAAGAACGACGCGGTGATGAGCATCGCCATGGCAACTCGGGTGCCGCCAAGGCGCGTGGATGCAGACATCGGCCCATCGTGGGAGCCGGCCGCCCGGCTGCCATCAGGCCGAGCGCCGAGCGGTGGCTACGACATTCGACCCGTAGAATGCGGTGATGGTCGAGGATCCGCCGTGAGCGATCTCGCGCTCTCCGTCCGGCACGCCCGCATCCTGCGGGCCGACGAGCTGCGCGACGGGGAGCTGCTGCCCGTCGAGATCGACGGCACGCCGGTCGTGCTCGTCCGCCACGCCGGCGAGTTCTTTGCCACCCAGAACAACTGCAGCCACCGCGACTTCCCGCTTTCCGAGGCCGGTTTCGACCCGCGCGACGGCGTGCTCGTGTGCGCCTGGCACGGCGGCTGTTTCGACGTTCGCACCGGTGCCGCGGTGATTCCGCCGGCCACCGAGCCGGTCGAGACGTTCCCGGTGCGGGTCACCGACGGCTGGGTCGAGATCGCCCTGACCGGCAGCCTGGCGCGTGAGCGAGGGGCCGCGTAGCGCACCGATGTCGATCGAGGCGCTCCCCTTCGTGAACTGGATCTTCTGGGCTGCCCTGTCGTCGGGCACGCTCCTCGTGGTCGGCCTGACCGAGGCGCTGGGCGGCACGACCCGTGGGTATCGGCTGTTCATGGCCTGGATGCTCGTCGTGTTCGCCGCGGTGCTGGTGGCGAGCGACCTGGCGCTGCCGGTGAGGGCTGAGGCGTCGGCCACGTCGGACCTGCGCCGGCCGCTGACGCTCGCGTTCGCCGTCGGCTGCGGCGCGTACCTGATCGCGTCGATCGCCGGCTGGCCGCGCGCGGCGCTCGCCGTCGCGACGTCGATCGTCGGCATGGCCGCCCTCGTCGTGCTCGCCGCAGCCGGCGGAAGCCGCAGCGTGCCGCTGTTCGCCATCCAGCTGGTGACGGCCGCGCTTGCCCTCGGCGCGGTCAACGCCGCCATGCTGCTTGGCCACTGGTACCTCGTGACTCCGAAACTGTCGCCGGCGCCGCTGCGACGGATGATGTGGCTGCTCATCGGCAGCCTCGCGCTGCAGGGCGTCCTGTTCGGCCTGGCCCTGCTCCTGGTCGGCACCGATGCGCTGGCCGGCGAGATGGGATGGCTCACCTGGCTGCGCCTGGGGGTCGGCATCCTGCTGCCCATCGGCATCACCGTGCTCGCCGTCCTCGCCTCTCGCGCGACGTCGCTCCAGGCGTCGACCGGCCTGCTGTACATCGGACTGGCGCTGGTCATGGCAGGCTCGATCGCTGGCGCCAGCATCACCTACCTGACCGGCGTCCCGGTCTGAGCGACCGACCGATGCGCATCGAGACGCGCTGCTTCGCGATGTTGCGCGAGATCGCCGTCGACCGATGCGACCTTGCGCTCGCCGACGGCGCCACGCTCGGCGATGCCTGGCAGGCGATGGTCGACCGATATCCCGGCCTGGCGCCGCACCGGCCGTACGTCCGTCCGGCGCGGGCCGGGCGCTATGCCGGTTGGGGCGAGCGGCTCGCCGACGGCGACACCATCGCCTTCCTGCCGCCGGTCAGCGGCGGCGCCACGAGCGCGCTGGTGGACGGCCCGATCGACGTCGCCGCGCTCGAGCGCGCGGCGGCCGACCCCGGCCGTGGCGCGGTCGTGGTCTTCACCGGTCGGGCCCGCGACCTCGCCGATGACGGCCGGACGGTGACCGAGCTCGAGTACGAGGTGTACCCCGAGATGGCGGCTTCGGTGCTGGCCGAGATCGCGGCCGAGGCCGAGGAGCGCTGGGGCGCCGCCGTGACGGTCGTCCATCGTCACGGGGTGGTGCCGATCGGCGAAGCGGCGGTGGCCATCGTCACCGCTGCGCCGCACCGGGCCGAGGCATACGAGGCGAACCGCTTCGTGATCGAGGCCATCAAGGAGCGGCTGCCGATCTGGAAGCGCGAGCGATTCGCCGACGGCAGCGAGTGGAAGCGGCCGGGGGCCTAGAGACTGGCCAACCAGCGGTCGGCCTCGGCCGTTGAGCGCAGGCGGACCCAGCCGAGGTGCGGCTGGGCCGAGAGCTGCGCGGCCATCGTCCGGCGGCGACGCCGGTGCGTGGTGAGGATCCAGAGCAGCAGGCCGTCACGGCGCAGGGCGTTGCGGACCGACTCGCGGTTCCCGGTCCCCGGCCAGAACTCCTCCCCGCTCCGAATGCGGGCGACGGTCCGGCGCGCCCATCGGCCGAGCACGACGTGCATCGGGTAGTCGAGCCAGATCACCGTGTCGGCGTGCTCCCAGATGGGCGGCCTCATCTTCGAGTAGCCGCCGTCGATCACCCAGCGCTCGCCGCGCGTCGCATCGGTGACGCGAGCGAGGAAGGTGTCGGCCGGCACAGGCTCCCAATGCGGACCCCAGAACAGCGCGTCGAGCTCGGTGTACGGCAGGCCGAGACGCACGGCGATCGCTCGCGCGAGCGTCGTCTTGCCGGAGCAGCTGGTTCCGACCACGTTGATGCGTTCCATCGCCGAGCGGAGAGGGTAGTCGACGGACGCCGCGTGCAATCCCGAGCGCTGACCGTCACAATGCCGCAGATATGGCGACCCCCAAGCCGGGCGAGATCCGCTGCCCGACCTGTCACCGATCGACCCCGCCGGCCACGTTCTGCACTCAGTGCGGTTCGGCGATCCCGTCCGATGCGCGCATCCGGCCGCGCGGCATGGACCGCGACGAGCTCCAGGACCGCATCCGCCAGCGACGCTCCGGCAGCGATCCGTACCGGCGCGGCGCCCTGCCCGATGAGGGCTATACCGGCTACGAGCGCTTCGAGCCCGAGCCGGAAGACGGGCAGGCGCGGCGCGCCCGGAAGCCTGACGATCGCCGGCAGGACGCGTTCCACGACCGCTCGCCGGAGCCGGTGCCGATCCCGGTCCCGCCATCTGCGACGGACCCCGCGTCGAACTCCATCGTGCCGCCCATCGAGCCACGCCCGGACGTCACCCGCGAGGCCGACGAGTGGATCCCCCGCCCGGCCGAAGCTGCGGCCCCGCCCCCGCCACCGCCATTCGCGCCGCCACCGTCCGACGTGCCCGCCGATGACGCTGTGTACGTCGACAACTTCGACGACGATGCCTACGACCAGGACGCCTACCCCTACGCCTATAACGAGTGGGACGACGGACATCAGCGCGGCTCGTCGGGCGCGGGCGCGTTCGCCATCCTCGGCTTCCTGGCCCTCGGCGTGCTCGCCCTGCTGGGCGGCGCCGTGCTCGCCGGCGTCTTCACCGGCGATCCGAACACCGGCGCCGCCGACCCGACCCTGACGCCCAGCCCAACGTTCAGCGAGAGCCTCGCCCCGACCCCGGAGCAGACCGCCGCTCCCAGCCAGGATGCCAGCGCAGACCCGAGCGCATCGCCCGGAGCCAGCGGCGAGCCGGTCACCTTCCCCGATGGCTTCGAGGCCGAGACGCAGCCGTGCATTCCGGGCAGCGCGGGCCTCAACGGCTGCAACTCGAACGCGACGACCAACAGCGGCAACGTCTGGGTGTGGGTCGGGTTCACCAACGGCAAGCAGGCCGACGTCCTTGCCGCGCGGCTCACCGGCCCGGACGGCGCGGTGGTCGGGGAGGGAGCGATCGACCTCGCGCGGATCGGCTGCACGCCCACGTGCCGTGGCGGATGGACCTACTTCCCGTTCGGAAACCTCCAGCCAGGCACGTACCAGGCCACGGTCGAGCGCAACGGCGAGCTGGCGGCGGAGACGGAGTTCACGGTCGACTGACCTCGCCGGAGGTCGGCGAACGGACTCGGATCGGCGGCACCCGGCACTGGCCCCGGAAATGCAAGCCCCAGGAGGCGTCATGTCGCCGCGCCAGCTCGAGCGTCTCCGCCTGCCCGCAGCGTTCCTCCTCATCGTCGTAGCCGCGTTCATCTTCTGGCCGCGGGCTTCGGCCGAACCCGCCGTCGCCGATCCGACACCCGGCCCCAGCGTGATCGTGGGGCAGCCCGGCGGCGAAGTGATTGCGGGGTCGCCGACGCAGGCTCCGACCCCGATCCCGACGGCCACGCCGGCGGCCACGCCGGCGCCGACCGCTGCGCCACCGCCACCTCCTTCCGTCGACACGTTCACCGCCGAGGTGCTTGCCTGCCGCTCCATCAGCGGGTCGAGCTGCAACGGCCGGATCGAGCGGCTGCCGCCCAACGCCCGCTCCTTCACGGCCCTGGTCCGGTTCTCCGATGCGGTCGTCGGCGACGCGATGAACGCGATCCTCAGCGGGCCGGGCGGCACGCTGGCCGGCACCCCGTACCCGCTCCAGGGCAGCGGCGACGGCTACTTCTGGGCCGAGTTCGTAGTCGCCGGCCTGCCGGCCGGCGACTACGTGCTGACCGCGACCCGCAACGGCGTCGAGGTGGCCGTGACGGGCCTGCAGAAAGCCGGAGGCTGAGCGCTAGCCGCCTCCCGAGGAGTCGGTCCCCGAGCCGAGATGCGCGACTCGCGACCCACCCGCGTCGCGCTTCTTGGCCGCCAGCGCGCTGACGGCCTCCAGCACGCAGCGATGCGCCGCCGCGGCGGTGATCTCCGCAGTGTCGAAGGGCGGCGAGACCTCGACGACGTCCATGCCGACCAGCTCGACCGCGCCCACGACCTGGCGCACGGCCCGCAGGAGCTCGCGGGTCAGCATTCCGCCCGGCTCAGGGGTGCCGGTGCCGGGGGCCATGCCGGGGTCGAGCACGTCGATATCAACCGACAGGTAGATGACCTCCGGCCCATCGAGCGCCTCCGCGATGGCGTCGGCGATGACCGCCTCCGGGCCGCGCTCCTCGATCTCGGTCATGAGGTGCCAGCGCATGCCCTGCTCGCGCATCCACGCCAGCGTCTCGGTGCCCGGCCAGTAGCCGCGCAGGCCGACCTGCACGAAGTTGCGCCCGGCCACGGCACCCGACTCGATCAGGCGGCGCATCGGCGCCCCGTGCGATCGGAGCGTGCCCCACGTCGAGTTGGCGGCGTCGGGGTGCGCGTCGAAGTGGACGATCCCCATTCGGCGCGGCGCCACGACCTGGGCCACGGCCGAAGCGGACGGGAACGTGATGGAGTGGTCACCGCCGAGGACGATGGGGATGGCGCCCGAGCGCGCCACTTCGAGCACCTTGCGCTCGATGACCGCGTGGCCGCGTTCGATGTTCATCGGCGTCACCGGCGCGTCGCCGGCGTCGACCACGTTGAGCCAGTCGTAGGGCTCGATGCCGAGCTGGAGCGAGTTGATGGCGCCGGAGTGGTAGCTGGCCTGGCGAATGGCGCGCGGCCCGAAGCGCGCGCCGGGGCGGTGGCTGACCGCGTCGTCGAACGGGGCACCGACGATGGCGACGTCCGGGCGCTCGCGGGCGAGCGCATCGGCATCGGTCACCCATGGCAGCTTCTGGAAGCTCGGCAGGCCGACATAGGCGGGAAGGTTGAAGTCGTCGTACGCGGTGTAGGGGTCGCCCCCCGGATCGGCCTCGTCGTTCATCCCGCGCGTGGGGGAGGAGTGCTCGTCGGTCATGGCGCGTGCGCGCTCACCTCCGGCGGACTCGGGCGGGCGCCGTCGCGGTGCGGAGCAGGCCCACCCGGGCGGCGATCCTAGCACGCTACCATCGCGGTGAGACCGATGGACGACGACGATCCGACCTACACCGTGGACGAGGCGCGCGACCTGCTGCCGGTGGTCCGCGCGACCCTTCTGCAGCTGGCGATCGAGCGCCGGCGCGCCGATGCATCGCACGACGAGCTCCATCGGCGCCTGCGCCACGACGGCAACGGCGACGCTGAGGACCTGTCGCGCCTCGAGGCCACCACCGAGGAGCTGCGCTCGCGCGTTCGCGACCTGCTCGACCACCTCGAGTCGCTCGGCGTCGTGGTCCGCGATCTCGAGGCGGGGCTCGTCGATATCCCGACGGTGCGCGACGGCGAGCCGGCGTGGCTGTGCTGGCGCCTCGCCGACCCCGAGCTCGGCTTCTGGCACTCCACGCGCGAGGGCTTCTCCACGCGCCGCCCCCTGTGACGCGCGCCGTCGTGATCGGGGACGCGCTGCTGGACGTCGTCATCAGTCCCTCGGCTCCGATGCGCCCCGGCGCCGACGTCCCGGCCGACATCCGGCTCGAAGCCGGCGGGCAGGGCGCCAACCTCGCAGTGCGCCTGGCGCGGCGCGGCGTGGCCACCGACCTCGTCTGCGGGCTCGGCGTCGATCCGGCCGCGTCGCTGGTGCGCGGCGCCATCGAGGCGGAGGGCGTTCGACTGCGGCCGGTCCCGGTCGACGCCACTGGCAGCGTCGCCATCCTCCTCGACGCCGACGGCGAGCGCACGATGCTCAGTCATCGTGCCCCCTTCGGCTCCTCGCTCGACGCCAGCACCCTGCCGCCGGCCGACTGGACGCTGGTGTCCGGCTACCTGCTCCTCGAGGCCGACGCGGGCACGCTGGCCGGCGCACTCGCCGATCGCCCGGGCCGCCGGGCGCTGGTCGGCTGCGCCGTGTCCGACGACGCCGTGCGCGAGTGGCGCGTGGCCGCCAGCGCGCTGCGCCCCCACCTCGTGATCGTCAACCGCGACGAGGCCCCGGTGCTCGGCCACATGGCGGCGGCCCTCGTCGTCACCGACGCCGCGGGCGCGAGCGCGACGGTCGGTTCGATCTCGCTCACGGCGCGCGCCGCTGCCGGGGCGCCGGCGGTCGACACCACCGGCGCCGGCGATGCCTTCGCTGCCGCGCTCGTCGCGGGCCTCATGGACGGCCCGTGGCCGCCGGCGCGGGCGAAGCTCGCCGTGGCGCTCGCCGCGGCCGTCGAGCTCGCGTCGGCCGTGGCACGCACCCCGGGCGCGCAGGCGCGCGTGGCGGGGGAGCCGGCATGAGCCCGCATCCTTTCCTGCACCTCGCCGATGAGGTGCGCGACGCGCTCGACGCCGGCCGTGCGGTGGTGGCGCTCGAGTCGAGCCTCGTCGCCCAGGGCCTGCGCGCGCCACACAACCTCGAGACGGCGCTTGCGGCCGAGGCCGCCGTCCGCGAGTCCGGCGCGGTGCCGGCCACGAGCGCGGTGGAGGACGGCCGGCTGGTCCTCGGCGCCGACAGGGCGCTTCTGGAGCGGCTCGCCGATCCGGCGCGCGACGTGGCGAAGGCCGGCTCGCGCGACCTCGGTCCGCTGCTGGCTGCCGGGCGACTGGCGTCGACCACGGTGAGCGCCACGATGCGCATCGCACACATGGCCGGGATCGCCGTCTTCGCGACCGGTGGCATCGGCGGCGTCCATCGCGGGGCGCTGGCATCATTCGACGTGTCGAGCGACATCGACGAGCTTGCCGCCACGCCGGTCGCCGTGGTGAGCTCCGGCGCGAAGTCGATCCTCGACGTGCCGGCCACGCTCGAGATGCTCGAGACGCGGCGCGTGCCGGTCGTCGGCTTCGGCGTCGACGAGCTGCCGGGCTTCTACAGCATCGGCACCGGCCTGCGGCTCGCCCATCGGGTCGACGGGGCGCCGGCGGCCGCCGAGGCGATCCGCGCCCATCGCTCCCTGCCGGGCGTCGGGGGCATCCTGCTCGTGCAGCCGCCACCTGCCCACCTGGCGCTCGAGGCCGCCGCGGTCGACGCCTGGATCGCCGACGGGCTGCGCGACGCAGCCGCCAACGGCGTGCGCGGCGGGGCGGTCACGCCCCACCTGCTGGGGTTCGTGGCGCGCGCGTCGGGCGGCCGCACGCTGCAGGTCAACATCGGCCTCATCGTCAACAACGCGCGCACCGCAGGGGCCATCGCGGCGGCCTTGACCTGACCGGATCGGGCGGTATGC
>CAYVCE010000148.1:0-34140 GCA_964449915.1 uncultured Steroidobacteraceae bacterium
GCTGCTCGCAGGCGGCGGCTGAGCGTGGCCATGGTGCAGATCGTCGTCGCCCTGTTGCTGGCCTTCGTCGGCATCGTGCTGCTGGCGCCGATCTACATCAACCTGCTCCAGCGTCTCGGCTTCGGAAAGCAGATCCGGACCGATGGGCCGGAGGCTCATTACGGCAAGGCCGGCACGCCGACCATGGGGGGCATGCTCGTCGTCGGGGTCGTGCTGTTCCTGGCGATGGCGCTGCGCATCGAGGACGTCGACACCCTGACCCCGATGCTCGCCCTGGTGGGGGTCGGCATCCTGGGCGCGATCGACGACTTCGTGAACGTGCGCACCGGGATCGGGATGCGCGGTCGCTGGAAGCTGGTGTGGCAGACGATCGTCGCCGTCCTGGCCGGGTGGTACATCCAGCGTCACTTCGACCTGACCGCCCTCAACGTGCCGGGCCTCGGCGAGGTCGTCATCGGTCCCATCCTGTTCGTCGCCTTCGTGGCATTCGTGATCGTTGGCACCAGCAACGCGGTGAACCTGACCGACGGGCTCGACGGGCTCGCCGGCGGCGTCCTCATCTTCAGCTTCGTCGCCTACCTGCTCATCGCCCTGATCGACGTGCCCGGGCGTGGGTCGCAGCCGAACCTGGCCATCTTCTGCGCCCTCGTCATCGGCGCGCTGATGGGTTTCCTGTGGTTCAACGTCCACCCCGCGCAGCTGATCATGGGCGACTCCGGTGCGCTGGGCCTTGGCGCCACGCTGGCCGTGGTCGCCACCCTGACCGGGCAGCTGCCGCTGCTGTCGGTCATCGGGATCGTGTTCGTGGCGGTCATCCTGAGCGTGGTGGCCCAGGTCATCAGCTATCGCTGGCGGGGCCGTCGGCTGTTCCGCATGGCGCCGATCCACCACCACTTCGAGCTCGTCGGCTGGGCCGAGGAGAAGATCACGCTCCGCTTCTGGATCGTCGCAGCGCTGGCCGGGCTGCTCGGCGTGAGCATCTTCCTCGGCGGCGTGAACGGCTTCTAGACCGACCGATGATGACGCTCCCCCGAACGCCAATCCGCCGCGCCGAGGACCTGCGCGGCCGTCGCGCCGTCGTCCTGGGCCTCGCGCGCTCGGGCGTCGCCGCCAGCCGCTTCCTCGCCGATGCGGGGGCGGTGGTGGTTGCCTACGATCGCCGCCCGGCGGCGGAGCTTGCCGACGCCGTCAGCGCGCTCGGCGGACGAGCGGTGGACCTGGCGCTCGGCGTCGACGAGATTGCGGCGTCGGCACTCCTCGAGCACGCCGACCTGCTGGTCACCAGCCCATCGGTCTCGACGCGCTTTCCCACCACCGACCCGTGGCTGCGCGACGCACTGGTGGCGGCCGAGGCGCGCGGCGCCGAGGTCGTCAGCGAGGTCGAACTGTTCCTGCGCCTCACGCGGGCGAGGATCCTGGGCGTCACCGGCACGAAGGGCAAGACGACCACGGCCTCGCTGGTGGCCGCCATGCTCGAGCGCGGCGGGTTGCCGACCGTGCTCGGCGGCAACATCGGCACGCCGCTCATCGAGCGCGCCACCGAGCTCGGGCCGGACGCCTGGGCGGTGGTCGAGCTGTCGGAGCTCCAGTTGCCGACGATCGGCCGCGGCGCCGATGTCGCGCTGTACACCAACGTGACCGAGGACCATCTCGACCGCCACGGGACGGTCGACGCGTATCGCGAGGTGAAGTCGCGCCTCGCCGAGCTGACCGCGCCGGGCGGGCGGGTGGTGCTCAACAACGACGACCCCGGCTGCCGGGACCTCGGCGAGCGGCTGCCCCCGGCGAGCGTGGCGTGGTACGGCATGGCCGAGCCGCACCGTGGCCGCGTCGAGGCCTGGGTCGACGAGGCGGGCTGGATCGTCATGGCGGGGGAGCGGCTGCTCGAGGCGCGGCAGGTGCCACTCCCCGGCCGCCACATGCTCGCCAACGTGCTGGGCGCCGCGCTCGGCGCCTCGCTGGCCGGCGCCGCGCGCAGCGCCATCGCCGAGGCGATCGCCGCGTTCGAGGGCGTCCCGCATCGTCTGGAGCTCATCGCCTCCCGTCGTGGCGTGCGCTGGGTCAACGACTCGCAGGCCACCATACCGGTCGCGGCCATCGCCGCGCTCGAGGCCTTCGACGCGCCGATCGTGCTCATCGCCGGTGGCAAGCACAAGGGCCTCGAGTACGCCGCCTTCGCCGATGCGGTCGCCGCGCGTTGCCGGGCGCTGGTGCTCATCGGCGAGACCGCCGACGAGCTCGCCGCGCTGGTCGGCGGCCGCGTTCCCGTCGAGCGGGCCGCCGACATGGGCGGCGCGGTCCGAGCGGCGGCGCAGCGGGCCCGACCCGGTGACGTCGTGCTCCTCGCGCCGGCCGCCGCCAGCTTCGACATGTTCGACGACTACGCCGCGCGCGGCGACGCCTTCCGAGCGGCCCTGGCCGAGCTGGGGGACGAGCGATGAGCGCGGTCGCCACGGCCATGACCAGCCGTCGCACCGCCGTTCGCGGCGGGGTGCGGCGCGAGCGTCACGACCCCGCCTACGCACTTCTGCTGGCCGTCATGGCACTGACCGCCATCGGCATCGTGATGGTCTATTCGGCCTCCAGCGTCCGCTCCTACTTCAACAACGCCGACCCGGCGGCCCAGGGTCTCGAGCAGATCGTGTGGGCCGGCATCGGGCTGACGGGCCTGCTGGTGGCCAGCCGCATCGACTTCCGCCACCTGCGCTACCTTGCCATCCCGACCTTCGTCATCACCCTGGGCCTGCTGGTCGCGGTCCTCGTCCCCGGCATCGGCTCCGAGATCAACGGCTCGCGGCGCTGGATCGTGATTCCCGGCTTCGGGTCGCTGCAGCCCGCGGAGTTCGCCAAGCTGGCGGTGGTGCTCTACCTCGCCCATTGGCTCGATCGGCGTGGCAAGGCAGCATCCTCGTTCTGGAACGGCCTGATCCCGTTCGCCCTTGTCATCGCTCCCGGCTTCCTCCTCATCGCCCTGGAGCCCGACCTGGGCACCGCCGGCATGTACGCCATCGCCGCGGGCAGCGTCTTCTTCATGGCCGGCGCGAATCTCGTCTACATCGGCGCCATCGGTGCGGCGGTGCTCGCCAGCGCCTGGGCCATGGTCACCAGCACCAGCTACCAGCTCGTGCGGGTTCAGAACTTCCTCGACCCGTTCGTCGATCCGCGCGGCGCGGGGTACAACGCCGTGCAGTCGCTGTACGCGCTCGCCCTCGGCGGGCTCACCGGGCTCGGACTGGGGGAGAGCAAGCAGAAGTTCCTCTACCTGCCGGCGCCGTCGACCGACTTCATCTTCGCCATCATCGGCGAGGAGTGGGGCCTGGTCGGGACGCTCGTCGTGGTGTCGCTCTTCGTCGTCATCGCCTATCAGGGCTATCGGATCGCCATCGCGGCACCGGACACCTTCTCGGGGCTGCTGGCCTGTGGCATCACCACCTGGCTCGTCATGCAGGCGCTCATCAACATGATGGTTGTCACCGCGCTGCTGCCGGTGACCGGCATCCCGCTCCCGTTCATCAGCGCCGGCGGATCGGCGCTCACGATCAACCTGGCCGCGGTCGGCATCCTGCTGTCGATCAGCCGTGAGACAAGCCACACAGGAACATTGCGCGATGCGGTATTCGGTATCGGGCGGCGGGACCGGCGGGCACGTGTACCCCGCGCTGGCCGTCGCGCGGGCCCTGCTCGACGCACGACCAAGCGTTGAGCTCGCCTACGTCGGCGGCGTCCGCGGCTTCGAGCGCAGGCTCGTGGCCAGTCACCCGATGCGCGACCAGCTCCCGTACCACGAGCTCGTCGTGCGCTCGCTGCGCTCGGCCGGGCTCTCGGTGCCCACGGTGCTCGACCCGGCACGCCTGGCCGCTGCGATCCCGCAGGCGTGGTGGCTGCTCGGCCGGCTTCGCCCCGCGGCACTCTTCACGACCGGCGGCTACCTGGCCCTGCCGCTGGTGCTTGCCGCGCGGGCACGCGGCATCCCGACCCTGGTCTGGGAGGGTAACGTCCTGCCCGGGCGGGCGACGCGGGCCATCGGCCGCTTCGCGACTCGCGTGGCCGTCAGCTTCCCGCCGACCCTCGACGCCTTCCCGGGCAACAGCTTCGTGTCGGGCACCCCGATCCGCTCGTTCGATGGGATCGATCGCGACGCCGCGCGCCAGGCGTTCGGCCTCGGCGCCGACGACCGCCTGCTCCTCGTCTTCGGCGGCTCGCAGGCGGTGGCCCGCATGAACGCCGCGCTGGCCGGGGCGCTGCCGAGCCTGCTGGCCGATTGGCACGTCCTTCACCTGGCCGGCGACAACGGCATGGCCGAGGCGGGCGCCGTGCGCCAGTCGCTGCCCGAGATGCTCCGGCAGCGCTACACCGCGGAGCCGTTCCTGACCGATCGCATGGCCGATGCGCTGGTGGCAGCCGACCTCGTGCTGGGCCGCGCCGGCTCGTCGACGTGCGCCGAGCTGGCAGCCGTCGGGGTGGCGTCGATCCTGGTGCCGTACCCGTTCGCCGGCGCGCATCAGCGCTACAACGCCGGCTACCTTGCCGACGAGGGCGCGGCGGTCATGGTGCCCGACGAAGGCCTCACCGCCGAACGCCTGCTGGCCGAGGTCACCGCTCTGCGCGACGATGACCGGCGGCGTGCCATGGCCGACGCCGCTCGACGCCTCGGCCGTCCCGATGCCGCACGCGCACTGGCCGACGAGCTGATTGCCATGGCCGAGCGGCGGCCGCTCCACGCGAGCGCTTCCTGATGCCGGCGTCGACGGAAGCGCGCCGACTGGCCGACGGCCTGGCGACGCTCGATCGCCTGGCTGCCGAGCGCGGCGTGCGCCTGCAGCGCGACGTGCCGCTGGCACCGATGACGACGTTGCGCGTCGGCGGTGCCGCCGACCGGATGGCCACGCCGGCGACGACGGACGAGCTGCTCGCCGCGCTGCGCCTGGCGCGTGACGCCGGCGTCCCCGCCGGGGTGGTGGGCAAGGGCAGCGACATCGTGGTCGCCGATGCGGGGATCCGCGGCCTGGTCATCCGCAACCGGGCCGACGGCATCGCGATCGACGGGACGGCCGTTCACGCCGCCTCGGGCGCCGCCATGGCCGCGCTCGTGAAGGGCTGCACGGCGGCCGGCCTGGCAGGGATCGAGTTCGGGATCAGCATCCCCGGCAGCGTCGGCGGCGCGGTGTGGGCCAATGCCGGCGCGCACGGCGGCGAGATGCGCGACGTGGTCACCTTCGTCGACGCCTGGGATCCCGAGCGCGACGAGCGCTTGACGCTGCCGAACGATGACTGCGCCTTCGGCTACCGCGAGTCGCGCTTCAAGGGCACCGGCGAGATCGTGCTGGCCGCCGACCTGCGGCTGCGGCCCGGCCTGCCGGCCGAGATCGCGACGCGCGTGGCCGAGCACCAGGCCCGGCGTCGCGCGACGCAGCCGCTGGCCGACCAGAACGCGGGGAGCGTGTTCCGCAATCCGCCCGGGGACCACGCCGGTCGCCTCGTCGACGCGGCCGGCCTGAAGGGTCACCGCGTCGGGAGCGCCGAGGTCAGCTCCCTGCACGCCAACTTCATCGTCGTCGATCGCGGCGGGCGCGCCGCCGACGTGCGCGCCGTCGGCGACCACGTGCGGGCCGTCGTCGCCGAGCGCTTCGGCGTGGAGCTTGCCTACGAGATCGAATTCGTCGGCGACTGGGGACCGGACGCGGCGTGGGCCACGCCGACGAACGAGCTGGCGGGCGCATGACCGCTCCACGCCTGCGGGTCGGCATCTTCGCCGGTGGCCGATCGGCCGAGCACGAGGTCAGCATCGCCTCCGCGGAGGCCGTGCTGCGGGCGATCGACCGTGAGCGGTTCGAGCCGCACCTCGTGTACATCGGCCGCGACGGGCGCTGGCTGCTGCCCGACGGCCCTGCGCCCGAGCTCGGGACCGGGTCCCTGGCGGGCATGCTCGGCGCGGTGACCCCGGCGGAGGAGGTCGAGCACCTGCGGGCGCGCGGCGAGCCCCGGCTGCCGGCGCGGGTCGACGGCGGAGCGGTCGCGCCTCGCGTCGCGGTGCGCTCGTTGGCGGAGGCGATCGACGTCGCGTTCCTCGTCGTGCACGGGCCGTTCGGCGAGGATGGCACGCTCCAGGGCTTTCTGGAGCTGGCCGGAATCCCGTACGTCGGCGCGGGAGTGCTGGCCAGCGCGGTGGCCATGGACAAGGTCGTCTTCAAGGACCTCATGCGCGGCCACGGCCTGCCCGTCGTCGACTACACGTCGTTCAGCCGTCGCGCCTGGCGGCGCGAGCCTGATCACGTCCTCCGCCAGGTGGCTGAGTCGATCGGCCCCCACAGCGTCGTGAAGCCTGCGCGCCTCGGGAGCAGCGTCGGGATGAGCCTCGTGCACGACATCGACGCGCTCCCGGCGGCCCTCGACGAGGCGTTCGGGTACGACAGCAAGGTCATCGTCGAGCGCTACGTCGCCAACGCCCGCGAGCTCGAGTGCGGCGTGCTCGGCAACGACGACCCGATCGTGTTCGAGCCCGGCGAGGTGCGCTCCTCGCGCGAGTTCTACGACTACGAGTCCAAGTACGTCGCCGGACTGGCGACCGTGGAGCCGCGCGCGGCGGTCGATCCCGACCTGGCCGCGCGCCTCAAGGAGCTGGCGCTGGCCGCCTACCGGGCCGTCGACGCCGCCGGCCTGGCGCGCATCGACTTCCTCGTCACCCCCGAGCAGGCCTTCATCAGCGAGATGAACACGCTGCCCGGCTTCACGGCCACGAGCATGTACCCCAAGCAGGCAGAGCTGGCCGGGCTGCCGTTCGACGTCCTCATCGCGCGGCTCATCGAGCTGGCGCTGGAGCGGGACCGATGAAGCTGAAGCGCCAGCCTGCGCCGAAGGCCACGGCACCGGCGGCGCCGCTCAAGCCGCAGCCGCGCATGAAGGCGCGCACCGGCGCGGCCGCCAAACGCCCGAGCCCGCGCGGCCGTGGGCGCGGGGCGCGGCGCCCGGGCACTCCGCTTGGCCGGCGGCTGGCCCGGCGGCTGCCGTCGCTGCGGCGCGTGCTGGCCGGGCTCGGCGCGGTCGCCTGCAGCGCGGCGCTCATCGCTCTCGTCAGCGGTCCCTGGTTGCGTGTCACCGACGTCACCTGGGCCGGCGACCAGTTCACGCCGACACGGGACCTCGAGCGCCTCCTGGCGCGCCAGCGCGGCATGAGCCTCCTGTCGCTCGATACCGGCTCCCTGCGCGCCCAGCTCGCCCGCCTGCCGGCCGTGGCCGACGCGACCGTCACCACCAGCCTGCCGGGCCGTGTCGAGGTCGCGATCGTCGAGCGCGACGTGGCATTCGTGTGGGAGACCGCCTCCGCGCGGCTGCTCGGCTCGGCCGACGGCACCCTGTTTGCGTCGCTGCGCCGCGGCGAGGCCATGGCGCCCGAGCTGGCCGGCCTGCCGCTCATCACCGACCGGCGTGACATGGCGCGGTTGATGACCACCGGCGACCGCATCCCGGATGCCCAGCTGAGTACCGCGCTGCGCCTGGCGGGGCTCGACCCGGCCGCCCTCGGCTCGCGGGCGGCGGCCGTCAGCGTCCGCATCGACGACGAGTTCGGCTTCGGGCTCGTCTCGAGCGATCCGGGCTGGGAGCTGGCGCTCGGCGCGTATGGCATGGATCCGGCCGAGTCGGCGGGCGATGCGGCGGCCCGGCTGGAGCGCCAGATCACGGCGGTGCGCACCCTGTTCGCCACGCGCGTCGAGGCTGAGATCGGCTGGGTGGATGCTCGCAACCCGGGAAAGGTATATTTCCGTGCCAAGGGGTGACGCGCATGCCGGCACGCAGCGCCTCGCTCGTCGAGATGTCCGCTTCGGTACGTACCCGCATGTGGCTTCCGCTCGTCGGCCTCGCGCTCGGCATCGCGCTCGGATTGGTGCTCAACGTCAACGTGAGCCCGGACCTGGCGCGCTACTCGGCGGTCGCCATCCTGGCGGGCCTCGACTCGGTGCTTGGGGCGATCCGCGCCGAGCTCGACGCGCACTACGACAATCGGATCTTCCTGTCCGGCTTCGTGACGAACGCGCTGGTGGCGGTGGCGCTCACCTTCGTCGGCGATCGGCTTGGGATCGATCTGTACCTGGTGGCCCTGTTCGCCTTTGGCCTGCGCATCTTCCAGAACGTGGCGTTGATCCGGCGCCACTTCCTGTAGGCTCGATCGGCATCCACGGCGCGCTGGCTGCGCGCGCCTGCAGCAGGAGATAGCTTGGAACGCGAAGCGGTCCTCGTCGGCATCGACGCGGGCACGACGAAGGTCACGACCCTCATCGGCGAGGTCGGACGAACCGGTGACGTGAACGTCATCGGGTATGGCATCGCGCCGTCGGCCGGCATGAAGAAGGGGATGGTCGCCAACATCGACCAGACCGTGAACTCGATCGCCTCCAGCGTCGAGAAGGCCGAGCGCCTCTCCGGCTACAAGATCAGCTCGGCGTTCGTGGCCGTCGGCGGCTCGCACATCAGCTCCCAGAACAGCCGCGGCGTGGTGGCCGTCTCCGGCCACAAGCGCGAGGTGAGCCGCGAGGACGTCGCGCGCGCCACCGAAGCCGCCAGGGCCATCCAGGTGCCCTCGAACCGCGAGATGCTGCACGTCGTGCCGCGCGGCTACATCGTCGACGGCCAGGAGGGGATCAAGGACCCGCTCGGCATGAGCGCGGTGCGCCTCGAGGTCGAGACCCACATCGTGGCCGGCGCGGCGACATCGGTCCAGAACCTGAGCAAGTGCGTGACGACGACAGGCGTCCAGATCGACGAGATGGTGATCAGCTCGCTGGCCGCGGCCGAGGCGACGCTGACCGATACCGAGAAGGAGCTCGGCGTGCTGGTCGCCGATATCGGCGGCGGCACGACCGACATCGCGATCTTCGTCGACGGCGCGGTGTACCACACCGCCGTGCTGCCGGTGGGCGGCATCAACGTCACGAACGACGTGGCCATCGGCCTGCGCACCAGCCTGAACCTGGCCGAGGAGATCAAGATCAAGCACGGCACCGCCAACATGGCCGAGGTCGAGCCGGAGGACCTGCTCAACGTGGCCGTCCTCGGCGAGTCGGGCGGGCAGACGATCCAGCGCCGCCGGCTCTGCGAGATCATCGAGGCCCGCATGGGCGAGATCTACAGCCTCATCCGCGAGGAGGTGAAGCGCTCGGGACACGCGGGCATGCTGCCGGCCGGCGCCGTCCTGACCGGCGGTGGCGCGCGGCTGGCCGGTGCCGACGTCCTGGGACGGGAGACGCTCGACATGCCGGTGCGCATCGGCTCGCCGCAGGGGGTCGGCGGACTGATGGACCAGATCGGCAACCCCGCCTTCAGCACCTCGATCGGGCTGCTGCTGTGGGGCGCCAACCATATCGGCGAGGAGCCGATCGGCTACGGCGATGGCCGCAACGGCGTCAGCCCGCTGTCGCGCGTCGGAGAGTGGATCCGCAACCTGTTCCCCGGCTGAGGGCGGCCCGGCATCGTGCATAGCTGCGGCACTCGTCCACCGCCTGACGACGCGGTGTGGATAACTCCGCGGACCATTGTGGAAAAAACCCCGACGCGGCCGCGGGCGGGTCGGTAGAATCGGTCAAACCCGCGAGCCCCGGGTTCTGCCAGCCCCATAGCCGCCGCAGGGAGATCGACCCGATGCCGCTCCGATCCGACTCCGAGAACTTCGCACTCATCAAGGTCATCGGCGTCGGAGGTGGGGGCAGCAACGCCGTCAACCGCATGATCCGCGCGGAGATGATGGGCGTCGAGTTCATCGCCGTGAACACCGATGCGCAGGCGCTCCTCCAGAGCGACGCGCCCCACAAGATCCGCATCGGCGACAAGATGACGCGCGGCCTCGGCGCCGGCGCCGACCCGAATGTGGGACAGCGCGCGGCGGAGGAGGACTCCGAGAAGATCTACGAGGCACTCAAGGACGCCGACATGATCTTCATCACCGCAGGCATGGGCGGGGGCACCGGCTCGGGTGCGGCGCCGGTCATCGCGGAGATCGCCAAGGACCTCGGCTCGCTGACGGTGGCGGTCGTCACAAAGCCGTTCAGCTTCGAGGGCATGCGGCGCAAGCTGGTGGCCGAGCAGTACACCGAGCTGCTCAAGGAGAAGGTCGACACCCTCATCACCATCCCCAACGACCGGCTGCGCGAGGTGGTCGACAAGAAGACCTCCATCGTCGACGCCTTCCGCGTGGTGGACGACGTCCTGCGCCAGGGCGTCCAGGGCATCAGCGACCTCATCACCGTCCCCGGACTCATCAACCTCGACTTCGCCGACGTGAAGACGATCATGCGCGAGGCCGGCTCCTCGATGATGGGCATCGGCGTGGGCACCGGTGAGAACCGTGCTGTCGACGCGGCCCGCGCAGCGGTCATGAGCCCGCTGCTGGAGATCAACATCACCGGCGCGCGCGGCATCCTGTTCAACGTCACCGGCGGCAGCGACCTCGGCCTGTTCGAGGTCAACGAGGCGGCCGAAGTGATCAAGGAGGCCGCCGACCCCGAGGCCAACATCATCTTCGGCACCGTGATCGACGACCGCATGCGCGACGAGGTCAAGGTGACCGTCATCGCCACCGGCTTCGACTCGAACCGAAAGCCGAAGCAGGCGAGCCGATACGGTGCCGAGGCGGCCGGCGGCGTCGAGACCAGCCTCGACGAGCGCAGCCGCGAGATCCTGGCCGAGATCGAGCGCGACCGCGAGCAGCGCCAGACCCTGGAGGACCAGATGGGCACCGATTCGCCCTTCGCTCGGCCGTCCGAGCGCCAGGCGACCGAGGTGCGGCCGTCGGAGCGCCAGCCGGTCCCGGTGCGGCCGGCCAGCCTCGAGCGACCGTCGTACGGTGACACTGACCTCGACATCCCGAGCTTCCTGCGCCGCAAGAACGACTAGGCCGATGCGGGCGTGCGCCCGCCGAATGCTGCGGTGAGCCCCGAACTGCAGGGACCGGGCTTCGCGTTTCGCGGGACGGGCGGCATGGCACGATGGCGGCATGGAAATCGTGAGCACCCAGCCGCCGACCAGCGACCGGATCAGGGAGCGTCACGAGCTGCTCCTCGCCCGCCTGCGGAACGTCGCCGACGCCAGTGGCCACGACCCCGACCGCCTTCGGATCGTCGCCGTCACCAAGACGTGGCCGGTCGAGGTCGCGCGGGCGGCCGTCGCGGCCGGGCTCACGATGCTCGGTGAGAACCGCGTCCAGGAGGCCGAGCCGAAGGTCGCGGCAATCCCGGAGGCGGAGTGGCACCTCGTCGGCCGGCTGCAGTCCAACAAGGCGCGCCGGGCCATCAGGGCGTTCGAGGTCATCCACTCGGTCGACTCGTTCGAGCTGTTGAGCCGGTTGGACACCATCGCCGCCGAGGAGCGGGCCGAGACCCGCGTGCTGCTCGAGGTCAACATCAGCGGCGAAGCGGCCAAGGCCGGTATGGCGCCCGAGGATGTGGGCGGCCTGACGGATATGCTGCCGGCCACGGTGGGCGTGATCGGCCTGATGACGATTGCGCCGATGAGTGCGACCGGCGAGGAGGCGCGCGCGGTCTTCCGCCGGCTGCGAGAGCTGCGCGACCGACTGGAGCAGGCGGCCGGCGTCGGCCTTCCGGAGCTGTCGATGGGCATGACCGCCGATGCCGAGGCGGCGGCCGCCGAGGGGGCGACCCTCGTGCGCATCGGCACGGGGCTGTTCGGGCCTCGTGCCTAGCGCGCTGCTATTCTCCGCAACATGTCGGCCATCCTAGTCAACTTCCTCCAGCTGCTGGCCTTCGTCCTGTGGCTGTTCCTCATCGCGCGCGTGGTGCTGAGCTGGACGAACCCCATGGGCGGCGGCGGACTGACGGCCTTCGTGTACCAGGTGACGGAGCCGATCTTGGCCCCGATCCGACGCGTGCTGCCGCAGACCCCCGGTATCGACTGGTCGCCGCTGATCGCGCTGCTCCTGGTCGGCGTCATCCTGCGCCTGGTCGGCGGGCTGCGCACTCTGGGCTGACGAGGTGGCCGACGTCGAGCTCGTCGTCGTGCCGCGAGCCTCGGTCAACCGGGTCGGTCCCTACGCCGACGGCGTGCTGCGCGTGCGCGTCGTCCGGCCTCCCGCCGACGGCGAGGCGAACCGGTCCGTGCTGCGCCTGGTCGCCGACGCCCTCGACGTGCCGCCCTCGCGGCTGTCGCTGGTCGCCGGCGCGCGCGCCCGCCGCAAGCGGCTGCGAGTCGACGGGCTGGATGACGCCGAGCTGGCGAGGCGGCTTGGCGACCTGCCCGCCGATTGATGGGCCTCGAGGGCGGTCGCTATACTTCGACCTCCGCGATGGGCGATTGGCTCAGTCGGTTAGAGCGCACGGTTCACATCCGTGAGGTCACTGGTTCGAATCCAGTATCGCCCACCATTCGCCCCGCTCCGATGACGAACCGCGCCGCGCTCCGCCGGTGCGCCTGAGCCGATGCGCGTCCTGCTTGCCAGCGAGTCGTACCTGCCGTACCTGTCCGGCGTGACCGTCTCGGTCGACGCGCTCGCCCGCGGCCTCGGGGCCCGCGGCCACGAGGTCATGGTGCTGGCACCGCGACCGGCCGGCGGGTCGACGCCGGGCGACGTCGGATCGCCCGGCCCGGCGCCGCACCACGCCTGGCTGGCGTCGTACCAGCTGCCGGCCATCGCGCCGGCCGGCTACCGCATGCCGTGGCCGAACCCATGGTCGGCGGTCCTGCGCGACGCGCGCGCGTTCCGGCCCGACGTGATCCACGCCCACTCGCCGTTCCTGACCGGGCTCGTCGCGGTCCGGCTCGCGCGTCACCTCGGCGTGCCGCTCGCCTTCACGCACCACACCCGCTTCGCCGATTACGGCCACTACCTCGGTCCGCTGTCGGGGCCGGCGTCGCGCCTCACCGATGGCTACCTGCGCCGCTTCTGGCGCGGGTGCGCCGCGATCATCGCGCCGTCGGGAGACCTGGCGGCCGACATCCGCGCTCGTCTTCCGGCGCGGCTGGCCGACCGCGTGGCGGTCATCCCGACCGGGATCGACGTGGCCGGCATTCGTGCCCTTGCGCCGGTCGACACGAGGGCCGAAGCCGGCTGGCCGCACGACGCGGTGGTGGTGGCATCGCTTGGCCGGCTGGCGCCCGAGAAGAGCCCGCAGCTCCTGCTCGAGGCGATGGCCGTGGCCGCTGCGCGGCGTCCCGGGCTGCGCCTGATGGTCATCGGCGGCGGCCCGTCAGCGGCGGCGCTCGTCGCCAGGGCCGCGCGTGCCGATCTGGCCGGCCGAGTCCACATGACCGGCGCCCTGCCGCGGCCCGCGGCGCTGGCGCGGCTGCGGGGCGCGGACCTGTTCGCGTTCACCTCGCGCACCGAGACCCAGGGGCTGGTCCTGGCCGAGGCGCTCGCGGCGGGCCTCCCGGCTGTCGCGGTCGAGGGTCCCGGCGTCGGCGAGTCGGTCCGCGACGGCGTCGACGGGATCGTGGTCGTCCATGAGCCGGTGGCATCGCTGCCCGAGCGCTTGGCGGACGCCATCGTCGACGCGGCGGATCCGGCGCGTCGGGACGCGCTGGGCGAGCGTGCCGTGGCCGACGCCGATCGCTTCAGCCTCGACCGGCGCGTCGGCGAGGTCGAGGCGCTCTACCGCCGCATTCAGGCGGACTGAACAGCGTCGAGCGCCGGTTGGTATCGTGCGCCCATGCTCCACCGCATGCTGGCCATCGCCGGCTACCCCGCGCACCTGGTCAACCGTGCACTGGCTGGCCCCCTGGGCCGCTTCGGGCTCAGCCGCCTCCCCGGCGCGCTGCCGATCGGCCTGGCCATCGGGCTGCTCGCGATCTCGACTGGCCGGACGACGCTCGCCGCGGCCGAGGCGCGTCCCGAGCCGCAGGCAGCGTCGATCGCCGAGGTGGTGGACGCCGGCATCGGATCCGGGGTGTGGATCGAGTTCGACGCGGAGCTGGTCGAGGGGCCGCATCGGTCGAACGTGGAGGTCAGCTTGGGCGGGGGCGCATCGCAGGGGGTCGAGCGCGTCCACTACCTCGTCGCCGATCCGGCCGCGCCCGACCGCGCGTTGGTCGTGCGCTTTGCCGGTTCGATCGCCGCCCTCGAGACGTCGGCCGGGCCGGTGCGCCTGGACGGGACGATCACCGAGGACCCCTTCAACATGCGGACCCTCCTCGCCGAGTGGGGCATCGCCGATCGCTATCCGGAGCTGGCGTTCAGCGAGTCGCGCCTGGTGGCGTACGCGTTCGAGACCCCGTTCCAGGAGCCGTCGTGGACCGGGACGGCAGTGCTGGCGATCGTCGGGGCGATCCTGCTGCTCGGCGCCTTCGTGCCGCAGCCGGTGCTGCGAACCGCAGTGGCCCGGCCGAGGGCGGGCGAGACCCCGATCGAGCTCGCCATCCACGGCACGCTGACCACGCCGCGCGGCGCGGTGCGCCTGCGGGGAACGCCGGCTCGCCTGGAGTGGATGAACGTGGAGGAGGTCGCGCGCACCCGATGGCGGTACTGGGGCGCCGCGCTGGGCGACGTGCGACAGGTGGTGGAAGATGCCGTGCGCGCCCACGGACGCGAGGGTGAGCGGCTCGTCATCCACGGACCCAGCGGATCGGTGATCTGGCCGATCGACGCGGAGCGCCGTCTCCGGTTCGATGCCGGAGAGGCGTATCTCGGGCTGGCGAGCCACCCCGCCCTCCGCGTCCGCGGCGAAGGCGCCCAGGCAACGCTCACATTCAACGACGCCGCAAGCCGGGATGCCGCGCTGGCCGAGCTGCAACGCGGTGACAGCGGTCGATGATCGATGGCCGATCGCTTGCGCTGCCAATGATGGGGCGTACAATGCCCGCCATGCGAGTGAGTCTGGTGGCCCGCTTCATCTCCCACCCAACCATCGACTTCGGATCGGGCCGTCGCTCGGCGAACCGCCCGCGGCTCGGACTGGCGCGCATGCAGACGGTCTACCACCGGCCGCGCAGCGCGTCGGCTCCCAGCGCGACGGTGCGCGCCCTGCGCTCGCAGACCAGCCGCTTCCGCTTCCCGGCCGTCGGCCGGGCCACGCGCCTCCCCGCGCGTCGCCCCGCGCTCCCCTTCGGAGTGCCTCGCTCCCGACGCTCCTAGTCGCCTCGGGGTGGCTGTCCTGCGGACCGCGCGCGCAACCTCGGCCGGCGGCGTGGTCCATCGCACTCTCGACGGTCCCACCGAGATCCTCCTCGTCCATCGGCGCACCCCCGTCCTGTGGGCGCTGCCCAAGGGAACGCCCGACTCGGGGGAGACGATCGAGGAGACCGCGCTGCGCGAGGCCCGCGAGGAGACCGGCGTCGAGGTCGAGATCGAGGCGTCCCTGGGCTCGATCCGCTACTTCTTCGTGCGCGGCACGACGCGCTTCCACAAGACCGTCCACTTCTTCCTGATGCGCGCGATCGGCGGCGCCCTCGAGCTGCATGACGGAGAGTTCGACGAGGTGCGCTGGGTGCCCGTCGACGAGGCGCTGGCGCTCATGAACCACGCCACGGAGCGCTCGGTCGTCGAGCGCGCGGTCGCGCGCCTCGCGCGCGGCGCCGGCGTGGACGCGGCCGAGGCGACCGCATGAGCACGACACAGATCGGCGAGCTCAGGCGTACGCCGCTGCACGCCCTCCACCGCGAGCTCGGCGCGCGGCTGGTGCCCTTCGCCGGCTACGAGATGCCGGTCCAGTACACCTCGATCATCGACGAGCACCGGACGGTGCGGTCGGCCGTCGGGTTGTTCGACCTGTCGCACATGGGCGAGCTCGAGGTGACCGGCGAGGAGGCGGTCGCCTTCCTGCGCTACGCGCTGGTGAGCGACCCTGGCGCCCTCGAGGTCGGCCAGGCCCAGTACTCGATGGCCTGCGACGCCGACGGCGGCATCATCGACGATCTCATCGTCTATCGGCGCGAGGAGGGGCTCTTCTGGGTGGTCTGCAACGCCGCCAACCGGGACGCGGTGCTGGAGCAGCTCACCGAGCTCCTGGCGCGCGGCGACTTCGGCGCCCACCTCGACGATCGGAGCGACCGCACCGCGCTGGTGGCGCCGCAGGGCCCGAACGCGGCCGCCATGCTCGGTGAGCTGACCGACCTCGACCTGGCCGGCATCGGCAACTACCGGTCCGCGCTGGGGACGGTGGCCGGCATCGAGTGCCTGGTGGCGCGCACCGGCTACACCGGCGAGGACGGGTTCGAGCTCTTCTGTGACGCTCGCCATGCCGACCAGCTGTGGCGAGCGCTGGCAGTCGCCGGAGAGCGCCACGGCGCGCGCCCGTGCGGGCTTGGCGCGCGGGACACGCTGCGTCTCGAGGCCGGCATGCCGCTCTACGGCAACGAGCTGTCCCGCGAGACGAATCCGTACGAGGTCAATCTCGGCCGGGTCGTGAAGCTCGAGAAGGGCGGGTTCGTCGGCCGCGCCGCGCTGCAGGCCGTGCAGCAGACCGGGCCGGAGCGCAAGCTCATCGGCCTCCAGATGGTCGACAACGCCATCGCGCGAGCGGGCTACGAGGTCCGCTCCGATGGCGCCGCCGTCGGCCACGTCACGAGCGGCACCCTGTCGCCGACGCTGGGCACCAGGATCGCGATGGCCATGGTGCCGGCCGGGCTGGCAGGCATCGGTCATGCGTTCGAGGTGGTCGTCCGCGACCGCCCGTATCGGGCCGAGCAGGTAAAGTTGCCGTTCTACCGGCGCCAGCGCGACTGACGACGCGGCGCCGCCCGCCCATTGGAGGATCGACCGCCGATGTCCTACCCCGACGACCTGCGCTACTCCAAGGAGCATGAGTGGGTCCGCGCTGAAGGGGACGGCGCGACGATCGGGATCACCAGCTTCGCGGTCGATGAGCTGGGAGACATCGTGTTCATCGAGCTGCCCGAGGTCGGCGCCACGCTGACCCAGTTCGCCACCTTCGGCGTGGTCGAGAGCGTGAAGGCGGTGAGCGACCTGTACGCCCCGCTGTCCGGCAAGGTGGCCGAGGTCAACGAGGCGCTGCGGGACGCGCCGGAGCTGCTCAACGGCGACCCGTTCGGCGAGGGCTGGATCGCGAAGATCACGCTGTCGGACGCCTCCGAGCTCGAGCAGCTCATGGACGCCGCCGCCTACGCCGACGAGACCGCCTGAGGGCGCGTCGCCGATGACCTACTCGCCGCACACCGAGGGCGACCGCGCCCGGATGCTCGACGCCATCGGGGTCGCCTCGGTCGACGAGCTGTTCGACGACATCCCGGCCGCCGTGCGCGCCGGCCCGTGGTCGGTGCCGCCGCCGCTGGTCGAGCAGGAGGTGCGCACCGAGCTGGCGCGCCTGGCGGGACGCAACCGGCTTCCCGAGATCAGCTTCCTGGGCGCCGGCGTCTACCGGCACCTCGTCCCGTCGGTGGTGAGCGAGGTCATCGGGCGGCCCGAGTTCGCCACGTCCTACACGCCGTACCAGCCCGAGGTCTCGCAGGGCACGCTGCAGAGCATCTACGAGTTCCAGTCGCTCATCTGCGAGCTGACCGATATGGAGGTCGCCACCGCCTCGCACTACGATGGCGCCACGGCCACCGCCGAGGCGGCGCTCATGGCCTGCCGTCTCACGCGACGCAACTGGGTGGCGGTCTCGGCCGGCGTTAATCCAGACTACCGCCGCGTGCTGCAGACGTACTGCTCGGGACCGGGCATCGAGGTCGTCACCGTGCCACTCGACCTGGCCGATGGCGGGAGCGGCACGACCGACCTGGAGGCCGCGGCAGCGGCGCTCGGCGACGACGTGGCCTGCCTCGTCGCCGCGCAGCCCAACTTCTACGGCCAGCTCGAGCCGATGCACGAGCTCGCCGCCGCGGCCCACGATGCCGGCGCCCAGCTCGTCGCGGTGGTGGAGCCCACCTCGCTGGCACTGCTCGAGACGCCGGGCAGCTACGACGCCGACCTGGTGGCCGCCGAGGGGCAGCCGCTCGGCATCCCGGTCAGCTTCGGCGGGCCGTACGTAGGGCTCATGGCGGCCCGCATGGCCTCGGTGCGCCAGATGCCCGGCCGACTCGTGGGCGCCACCCGCGACGGGGCGGGACGTCGCGGCTACGTGCTCACTCTCCAGGCGCGAGAGCAGCACATCCGTCGCGAGAAGGCGGCGAGCAACATCTGCACCAACCAGGCGCTCATGGCGCTGGCAGCCGCCGTGTACCTCACCGCCGTTGGCCCGTCGGGACTGCGGGAGGTGGCAGAGCTGTCGGTGACCCAGGCGCGGCACGTGGCCGCCGCGCTCGAGGCGGCCGGGCTGGCCGAGCGCCGGTTCGGCGGCTCGTACTTCGCGGAGGTCACCATGCGCGTGCCCGATGCGGCCCGCCGCCACGCGGCGTTGGCCGAGCGGGGCATCGTGGCCGGCTACCTTCCCGAGCGGTCCGAGCCGGCCCTGCACGACACGCTCCTCCTCGCCGCCACCGAGCTGACCACCGACGATCACATCGCACGCCTGGTGGACGCGCTGGAGTCCACCCGATGAGCGTGGCCGAGGCACCGCGCGACGCGTCCGGCCGGGGATCCGCGTTCGGCGGCGCGGCCGGCACGGACGAGCTGACCAGCGTCGAGCCGCTCATCTTCGAGCGCTCGCGCAGCGAACGGCGGGGGGTGCGATTCCCCGTGGCCTCCGAGCGCGCGCGCGAAGTGGGTGCCGCGCAGCCGGGGCTGCCTGCATCGGTCCTGCGCGCGTCCGCTCCCAGGCTGCCGGAGGTCAGCGAGCTCGACCTGCTTCGCCACTTCAACAGGCTCGCGCACCTCAATCAGGCGATCGACCTCAACTTCTACCCGCTGGGGTCGTGCACGATGAAGTACAACCCGAAGGTTAACGAGTGGGCCGCAGGCCTGCCGGGACTGGCCGAGTCCCACCCGCTCGACCCGGAGGCGCTCAGCCAGGGAAGCCTCGAGCTGATGTGGCTGCTGTCGGAGCTGCTCAAGGACATCAGCGGCTTCGATGCCGTCAGCCTCCAGCCGGCGGCCGGAGCCCACGGCGAGCTGACCGGGATGCTCATGGCGCGCGCCTTCCATCGGGCCGGCGGCGAGGGCGAGCAGCGCACGAAGGTGCTGGTGCCCGACTCGGCGCACGGCACCAACCCGGCGACCGCGACCATGGTCGGCTACCAGGCCGTCACCATCCGCTCGAACGAGCGGGGAGGGATCGACCTCGGTGCGCTGCGGGAGGCGCTCGGCCCGGACGTGGCGGCGCTCATGATCACGAACCCCTCGACGCTGGGGATCTTCGAGGACCAGATCGACCAGGTCGTCGGTGCCGTCCGCGAAGCCGGCGCGATCGCCTACATGGACGGCGCCAACCTGAACGCCATCCTCGGCCGATTCCGCCCCGGCCATGCCGGGTTCGACGTCATGCACTTCAACCTCCACAAGACCTTCAGCACGCCGCACGGCGGAGGTGGCCCTGGGGCCGGGCCGATCGGCGTCAGCAAGCGCCTGGAGCCCTTCCTGCCGGCCCCCATGCCGGCCCTGGTCGCCGGCGACGCCGAGGAGGTGCGCGCGAACGCCTGGGTCGGGCGCTCGACGTCGGGGGCGCGCTTCGCGCTCGACGATGACCGGCCGCAGAGCATCGGCAAGGTGCGCTCGCTGTACGGCAACTTCGGCATGTTCGTGCGCGCCTATACGTATATCCGCTCCAACGGCGACGCGGGTCTGCGAACCATCAGCGAGGACGCCGTGCTGGCGGCCAACTACCTGCGCGTGAAGCTGCGCGACGCCTACGACCTCCCGTACGACCGCCTCAGCAAGCACGAGGTCGTGTTCAGCGGCCGCCGCCAGAAGCGCGAGCACGGGGTGACGACGCTCGACATCGCCAAGGCCATCCTCGACCACGGCATCCATCCGCCCACGATCTACTTCCCGCTGATCGTCGAGGAGGCACTCATGGTCGAGCCGACCGAGACGGAGAGCCTCGAGACCCTCGACCACTTCATCGGCGTCATGCGCGAGATCGCGGAACGCGCGGCGACCGACCCCGAGTCGATCAAGCGCGCCCCCACGACCACGCCGGTCGGTCGCCTGGACGAGGCCGCCGCAGCCCGCCGACCCGACCTGCGCTACCGCTTCGGAGAAGGGGCCGATGTACCCGCCGCACCTGCCGCCCTGCCCACCCACGAGGCGCCGACCGCGTAAGCCCCGCGTGCCGCCGCGCCTCATGCTGTCGGATTCTCATGAGCAGACCGTTATGCAAGGTCGCCTCGCCGCGCGAAGACTGCCCTTAGCGTGGCCGAGCCTGTGTTTCCTATCGGTCGTGCTGGTGGTGAGAATTCGAACACGCTTCCGTCACCGATTTCGGTGATAGCTGTCTCTGGGTGTCAATCTGATAGGAATCGCGCCCGGACTGGTCGCATGGCGCCATGAATGGACGATGATCAGCACTCGCTGGCATGCGTTCTCACGTCGCACGCGCAACTGAGCGCGTATTGACTGCAGCGGACTGAACTTATGGGGTGGGCCGGGCGTACTATGACAAACCCCATCGGCCATCGAGCGGACCAGGTGCGAGTGGAATCGAGTCAGCCGGACACCCTCGTCGAACGGATGCAGAGCGGCGATCTCGACGCGTTCGAGGAGTTCTTCAACACCTTCAAGCGCCCGGTGTACGCCACCGCGCTGGCGATTACCCGCGACCCCTTCCTTGCCGAGGAGGTCCTCCAGGACTGCTTCGTGAAGGCCTACCGGGTGCGCGAGCGCCTCGACCCGGCGCGTTCGCCGCTGCCGTGGCTCCAGCGAGTGACGATCAACCTGTGCTACAGCCGCGTCAGCCGTCGCAAGGCGCTGGCGGAGCCGATCACGAGCCTGATCACCAACCTCGTGGTTGACCTGGCCGCACGCCCCGACCAGGTGGTCGAGTCGCGTGAGGTGCTCGAGGTGCTCCAGCGAGGGATCGACGCCCTGCCGCCGAAGCAGCAGACCGCCATCATCCTCTACTACCTGCACGGCTACTCGCTGGCCGAGGCGGCGGAGATCGCCGACTGCAACGTGGGCACCATGAAGTCGCGCCTGCACTACGCGCTCAAGGCGCTCCGTCTGCGACTGCCGGTCGAGCGCCGCCTGCCGGTGGGGACGCCCGCTGCCGTGAGGGTCAGCCGATGAGGTGCAAGCGGATCTGCCGCGAGCTCCTCTGGCTCGCCCGCTTCGGTGAGTTCGGACCGAGCTCGGCGCCGCATCTCGACCACCTCGCGAGCTGTGGTGGGTGCCGCGACGAGGTCGGCTTCGATCGCGCCCTGGTCCAGCAGCTGCGCGTGGCGCTGGCCGAGCGCATCGCACACGAGGAGCCGTCCTCCGGCGCGTGGGGGGTCATCCTCGCCCGCGCCCAGGCACCGGAGCGAGGCATCGGCGGCTTCCTGCGCGGCCATGCCGTCCTGCTGGCATCTCGTCTGCGCACCGCCACGGCTGTCACCTCCGTGGCCCTGGCCGCCATCATCGCCACCTCGACGCAGGTGGCGATCACGCACCCCGAGGCAGGCTCGGCCGAGACCGAGCTGCGCCAGAGCCTGGACGGTGAGCGCTTCGAGCTGCGGCCGATCGTCCCGCGGCCGCGCCGGATCGCCACGCCGGTCGTCTACGTTCCCGCGGCCGTTCCGCTCGACCCCGAGGCGGCCTTCCTGGTCAGCGCGACGCTGCCCGTCGCCGCATCGGCGCCGGCGGAGGAACCCCCGGCCGACGAGCCGGTGGTCGAGTCCGTGGTCGTCATCGGCGCACCCTTCAGCCGTCTGACGCCCGCCGACCCGGTCGGCAGTCGCGATGCGCCGCCGCCCGACGTGGCTCCCGAGAGCGACGACGTCCCGGCCGGCGAGCCCTACTAACCGAAGCGCGAGTGTGCAAGACTAGCGAACCCTGATCCGAGGTCGGGCGACCTCGCACCTGAAATGACCCGCGGGCGACCGGAAGCGGTGAACGTCGCAGCGGGACCACCTGACATGCACCGCAATGGTCGATCACCACATACGTGGAGGAGAGTGGATGCGAACCTGGAGATGGGTCTCGGTGCTTGCCGTGCTCATGCTCGTCCTTGCCGCCTGCCAGCAGGGCGGCGCAAGCCCGTCGGCTGAGGAGAGCGAGGAGCCGGAGGCGAGCGAGCCCGCCGCCCCGAGCGAGTCCGAGGGCATGGCCTACGAGGGGATGAGCTACCCGGAGGATGGACCGGCCGAATGCGGCGCCGAGGAATCGGACACCAACGCCGCCTATACCGGCAATATCGAGGAGATCCGCGCCGAGGATGAGTTGACGGTCGTCTTCGACCTCTGCACCCCCGACGTCGCCTTCCTGTCGAAGATTGCCTTCACGTCGTTCGCGATCAACGATGCCGATTACCTCGAGGCGAATGCCCCGGACGGCACGATCGTCGAAGCGCCGAACGGCACCGGGCCATACGTGCTCGACGCCTGGAACCGCGGCACGGACATCACCCTGACCGCCAATGGCGACTACTGGGGCGATGCGCCGCTGTCGTCGACCGTGATCTTCCGCTGGAGCGCCGAGGCGGCCCAGCGGCTGGTCGAGCTCCAGTCGGGGACGGTCGATGGCATCGACAATCCCGGCCCCGATGACTTCGAGGCGATCGGGAACGATGCCAACCTGCAGCTGCTGCCGCGCGAAGGCCTGAACACCTTCTACGTCGGCTTCAACAACGCCTTTGCTCCGTGGGACGACGAGGAGGTCCGCCAGGCAATCGCCATGGGCCTCGACCGCCAGGCCATCGTCGATTCCTACTACCCGCCCGGCTCGGAAGTCGCGTCCCACTTCACCCCGTGCGCCATCCCGTTCGGATGCGAGGGCGACGAGTGGTACGACTACGATCAGGCCGCGGCTCGAGCGGTCCTCGAGCCGCTCGGCATCACGACCACCATCCAGTACCGTGACGTCGTCCGCGGCTACCTGCCGCTGCCGGCGCAGGTAGCAGTCGAGATCCAGGCGCAGCTTGCCGAAATCGGCGTGACCGCCACGCCGGAGCCGATCGAGTCGACAGCCTTCCTCGACGCCGCCAACGCTGGCGAGCTCGACGGCATCCACCTGCTCGGGTGGGGCGCCGATTACCCGGATGCGACGAACTTCCTCGACTTCCACTTCGGAACCGGGGCCTCGGTGCAATTCGGTGACAAGTTCGACGACATCACCGGGCCTCTGACGGTCGGCGCATCGAGCGTCGAGGACGCGGACCGCGCGGCAGCCTACGAGGAGGCCAACAACGCGATCCGCACCCACGTGCCGATGATCCCGATCGCCCACGGCGGCTCGGGCACGGCCTGGCAGGCGGACAACGAGGGCGCGCATTCCTCGCCACTCGGCAACGAGTCGATGGCGGTCATCGGTCCCGGCGCTGACGACCAGCTGGTCTGGATGCAGAACGCCGAGCCCGGCGGACTGTACTGCGCGGACGAGACCGACGGCGAGAGCCTGCGCGTCTGCGAGCAGATCATGGAGGCGCTCTACGCCTACGAGGTCGGCGGCACGGCCGCGATCCCGTCGCTGGCCGAGGAGTGCGTGCCGAACGAGGCGCTCGACGAGTGGACCTGCACGCTCCGTTCGGGCGTGACGTTCCACGATGGCGCCACGTTCGACGCCAACGACGTCGTGGTGACCTACGCCTCGCTGTGGGATGCCGAGCATCCGCTGCACGTGGGTCGCACCGGCACGTTCGACTACTTCTCAGCGCTGTGGGGTGGGTTCCTGAACGCCCCGCTCCCGGAGCCCGAGAGCTAAGCCGCTCGAAGGGCCGATTTCGGAAAGGGGGCGCCGCCACCCGCGGCGCCTCCTTTCGTCAACTCCGTAAGATTGGCCAGTCATGCTCCAGTTCGTCCTGCGCCGGCTGCTGCTGAGCATCCCGGTTCTGCTGGGCATCATCTTCCTCGTCTTCGCGCTCGCCCGGCTGCTGCCGGGCGATCCGTGCGTCGCCGCCCTCGGCGAACGCGCGACCGAGGCAATCTGCGACGACTTCAACCATCGGTACGGGCTCGACCAGCCGATCCCAATCCAGTTCGCCACCTACCTGGGGCAGCTCGCCACCGGCGACCTCGGTGACTCGCTGGCGCAGCGCCGGCCGGTCGCCGAGATCCTCGTCGAGCGCCTGCCGGTCACCCTCGAGCTGACCCTCTTCGCGCTCGCCTTTGCCACCGTCGTCGGCGTGACGCTCGGGCGGTTGTCGGCGACGCGACGCAACTCGCCGGTCGACGTCGGGACGATGCTGTTCGCGAATCTCGGCGTCTCGATCCCGGTCTTCGTCCTGGGTCTCTTGCTGGCCTATGTCTTTGCCGTCGGCCTGCGCGGGACACCGTTCGCCCTGCCGCCATCCGGCCAGCTGTCCTCCGGCATCGGCTTCGAGCCGCTCGCCGTCCGGTGGGGCATGGCCGAGGCAACGGGGTTCCCGCGCGCAGTCCTCGACTTCATGTCGGGGATGAAGATCACCGCCTCGCTGATCAGCGGCCAGTGGGAGAGCTTCGTCGACGCGCTGAAGCACATGATCCTGCCGATGGTGGCGCTGGGCACGATCCCGCTGGCCGTCATCGCGCGGATGACGCGCTCGAGCATGCTCGACGTCCTGGGCCTCGACTACATCCGGACGGCGCGCGCCAAGGGCGCGAGTGACCGGCTGGTCGTCGGCCGCCACGCCTTTCGCAACGCGCTCCTGCCGGTGGTGACGGTCATCGGCCTGTCGCTCGGCGCGCTGCTCTCGGGTGCCGTCCTGACCGAGTCGATCTTCCTGCTCCCAGGCCTCGGACTGACGCTGTTCCAGTCCATCACCGCCCGCGATTACATCGTCGTACAGGCGCTCACGCTGGTCACTGCGGTCTTCTATGTCGTCATCAACCTCATCGTCGACGTCTCCTATGCCTACCTCGACCCTCGGATCCGGCTGCGCTGACCGATGACCGCCGCCGATCTCGCCCGACAGCTCGAAGAGCGTGAGCTCCGTGCCCGGCGCCCGACGAACCTGTGGCGCGACACGCTGGGCGAGATCCTGCGCCAGCGCTCGGCCATCGCCGGGCTGACGATCCTGGGCGTCATCGTGTTCGCGGCCGTCTTCGCCAACGTCCTCGCGCCGTACGACCCCGAGGTGCCCATCCGGGGAGCTGGCGCGGAGCGATTGACCGGCCCCTGTATCCACCTGCTGGGTTGTCCCGACACGCAGTTGCAGTTCCTGATGGGGGTCGACCAGAACGGGCGCGACGTGTTCAGTCGCGTCATCTTCGGGGCCCGCGTCTCGCTCCAGGTCGGGATCGTGACGGTCGGCATGGCCATCCTGGTCGGCACCTTCATCGGCTCGATCGCCGGCTATCTCGGTGGCTGGGTCGACAACGTCCTCATGCGGATCATGGACGTGCTGCTGGCGTTTCCGGCGCTCGTCCTGGCGATTTTCCTGGCGACCGCCTTCGCCACGGTCTCGATCCCGTTCCTTGAGGACCCGCTCTTCAACGCCATGCTCGCCATCGGAATCGTGGCGATCCCGGTCTATGCGCGCGTCATGCGCGCATCGGTGCTGTCGGTGCGTGAGCGGGACTTCGTCACCGCTTCGCGCGCCCTCGGCGAGTCCGGTGGCGGGATCCTGCTGCGCCGCATCCTGCCGAACGCCCTCACGCCGCTGATCGTGCAGGGCACGCTCGGCATCGCGACTGCCATCCTCGAGGTCGCCGCGCTCTCGTTCCTCGGCATCGGCGCCCGCGAGCCGACCCCGGAGTGGGGCTCGATGATCGGCCTGGTGCGCAACCAGATGTTCAGCGCGCCCCACCTCGTCATCTTCCCGGGCATCGCGCTGGCGCTCAGCGTGCTGGGCTTCAACCTGCTCGGCGACGGCGTGCGGGACGCCCTCGACCCGAGGCTGAACCGATGACGGTGGTCGAGGTCCAGGCATCGCGACGTCGATTCGGTCAGGCGGGCGACCGGCTGCTCGACGTGCGCGGGCTGCAGACGAGCTTCCACACCCGGGACGGCGTGGTCCGGGCAGTCACTGGCATCGACTTCCACGTCGACCGTGGCGAGGTCATGGGCATCGTCGGCGAGTCGGGCTGCGGCAAGAGCGTCACCAGCCTGTCGATCATGCGGCTCATCGTGCCGCCCGGGCGGATCGAGGCGGGGGAGGTGGTGTTCGACGGCGTCGACCTCCTCGGGCTGCGCGATCGGGACATGCGCAGCATGCGTGGCGAGCGGATCAGCATGATCTTCCAACAGCCGACGAGCAGCCTGAACCCGGTCTACGACGTCGGCATGCAGGTCGGCGAGATGCTCGAGCTGCATCGGCAGATGAAGCGGAAGGATGCACGCAACCGGGCGCTTGAACTGCTCCAGATGGTGGGCATCCCCGATCCGAAGCGGCGGCTCGACGCCTTTCCGCACGAGCTTTCGGGCGGGATGGCGCAGCGCGTCATGATCGCCATGGCGCTCGCCTGCGAGCCCGAGCTGCTGATCGCCGACGAGCCCACCACCGCCCTCGACGTGACGATCCAGGCCCAGATCCTCGACGTGATTCGCACCCTCCAGCGCGAGACGAACACGGCCATGATCCTCATCACGCACGACCTCGGCGTGGTGGCCGAGATGTGCGATCGGGTGGCGGTCATGTACGCCGGCGAGATCGTCGAGCAGAGCGAGGTCTCGACCCTGTTCGCGGACCCGAAGCACCCGTATACGATCGGCCTCATCGGCTCCGTGCCGCGCCTCGGCGAGGAGCAGGACGAGCTCAGCGTCATCCCCGGTACCGTGCCGAACCTCGTCGACCTGCCGGAGGCGTGTCGCTTCGCCCCCCGCTGCACCGCCCGGATCGAGTACGACGTGCAGCTCGCCGGAGAGCGGCACCCCGAGCTGCGGCCGGTGGACGGCACGCACGACGTGCGCTGCTGGATCTACCACGACGCCGATGGGACGCCGCTCGTGCCGCCGCTGAACGTCAAGCACGGCGACGCCGCGCGATGACAACCGCATCACGCAGCGGCGCCCTCGTCGAGGTCGAGCATCTCACCGAGTACTTCCCGGTCGTGGGCGGCGTGCTGCACCGCAAGATCGGCGAGGTCAAGGCGGTCGACGACGTCAGCTTCAGCATCCGTCGCGGCGAGACGCTGGGCCTCGTCGGCGAGTCGGGTTGCGGCAAGACCACCGTCGGGCGAGTGCTGCTGCGCCTCATCGAGCCGACGGGCGGCAAGATCGTGTTCGACGGGACCGACATCACGAAGCTCAGCGGCCGGCGGCTCAAGCCGTTCCGGCGCCGGATGCAGATCATCTTCCAGGACCCGTTCGCATCGCTCGACCCGCGGGCGCCGATCGGCTCCAGCATCGGTGAGGGCCTGCGCATCCACGGCCTGGCCAGCGCGCAGGAGCGGCGGAACCGGGTGGCGCGGATCATGGAGCTCGTGGGCCTGGCGCCCTACCACGCCCGGCGCTACCCGCACGAGTTCTCGGGCGGCCAGCGCCAGCGCATCGGCATCGCGCGCGCCCTCGTCCTCGAGCCCGACCTGATCGTGTGCGACGAGCCGGTCTCGGCCCTCGACGTCTCGATCCAGGCCCAGGTGCTCAACCTCCTGCGCGGCCTCCAGCGCGAGCTGGGCCTCACGTACCTGTTCATCGCGCACAACATGGGCGTCGTCGAGCACATCAGCGACCGCGTGGCGGTCATGTACCTCGGCGCGCTGGTCGAGCTGGCCGAGTCGCGCGAGATCTACCGCCTCCCGCTGCACCCCTACACGATCGCACTCCTGTCGGCAGTCCCGACCGCGTCGCCGCAGGGTCGCGACCGGCGTCGGCGGATCATCCTGCTCGGCGACGTGCCGTCCCCGGTCAATCCGCCGGCCGGCTGTCGGTTCCACACGCGCTGCTGGCTTCGCACGCAGCTCGACAATCCCGAGCGCTGCGTGGTCGAGCGGCCCGAGCTGCGCATCCTGCGCGGTGAGCACGAGGTCGCCTGCCACTTCGCCGAGGAGCTCATGCCGGGCGATGGGCGCGACCGGCGCATCGACGAGGCCGCGAGCACGAGCTCGGCATTCGACACGACCGACGAGGAGGCTACCGGCGCGAGCGGGGTACCGGCGCCCGACGTCGGCGGCGTCTTCGAGCGTGGCATCGGCGGCGACACCGGCGAGGAGACGCACGGCCGGCTCTGAGGCCGCTGCGCTACCCTGCGCCGCATGGAGTACCGAATCGCGCTGGCCCAGCTCGCGCCGCGCCTCGGCGAGGTGGACGCCAACTTCGAGCTGCTGGCCGGCCGGCTGACCGCCGCCGTCGAGGATGGGGCGGAGCTGGTCGTCTTCCCCGAGCTTGCGCTGACCGGCTACCTGCTCCAGGACCTCGTGCCCGAGGTCGCCATGGGCGCCGACGACGAGCGGCTGGCCTCGCTGTCGCGTGTGCAGCCGTCCGTCGCGATCGCCGTCGGCTTCGTCGAGGAGACCGACGACCACCGCTACTGCAACAGCGTCGCGCTGCTGCGAGGCGGCGCGGTACTGGCGGTGCACCGCAAGCTCTACCTGCCGACCTACGGCCTGTTCGACGAGGGCCGCTTCACCCGCCATGGCGACCGGATTCGGACGGTCGACCTGGGCGCACCCCTCGGACGGATCGGCCTGTCGGTGTGTGAGGACTTCTGGCATCCATCGGTGCCGATGACCCAAGCGGCCGACGGCGCGAGCCTCCTCGTCAACGTGGCCGCCGGGCCGTCGCGCGCGCCGGGCAGCGCCGCGGGCCTGGTGGCGATCGAGGGCTGGCACAAGATGCAGGACACCTACGCGCTGCTCGGCACGGTGCCGATCGCCTTCTGCAACCGGGTCGGCAACGAGGAGGGGCTCACCTTCTGGGGCGGCTCGCGCCTGCTGGCCGCCGACGGATCGGTGGTGGTCGAGGCGCCGCTGTGGGAGGAGGCGCTCGTGGTCGGCACCCTCGAGACCGATGACCTGCGCATGCAGCGCTACGGCCTGCCGCTCCTTGCCGACGAGCGCCTGGAGCTGACCCGCCGCGAGCTCGACCGCATCATCGCCGAGCGTGCCGACCTCCCCGTTCCGGCCGACGAGCCCGCATGACCGATCCCGACGCCACGCCGCTCCCGGCGATCGAGCCGGCCCAGGCGGTCGGCGTCATCGTCGGCTTCATCCGCGCCCAGATGGCGCAGACCGGCTTCGAGCGGATCGTGCTCGGCCTGTCGGGCGGCGTGGACTCGGCGACGGTCGCATACCTGTGCGCCCGCGCCATCGGTCCCGACAACCTGCTCGCCGTGAGCATGCCGTACAGCACCTCCTCTGAGTCCTCCGAGACCGATGCGCTTCGCGTCGTCGAAGCCCTCGGCTGCCGCACGGAGCGCGTCGAGATCACGCCCATGGTCGAGCCGATGCTGGCCCTGGTGGACGGTGACGGAGGAGCTGCCAACGTGCGGCGGGGCAACGTCATGGCCCGGCAGCGGATGATCGTGCTCTACGACCGATCGGCCGCCTTCGATGCCCTCGTGGCCGGAACCTCCAACAAGACCGAGGCGCTCCTCGGCTACGGCACGCTGCACGGCGACATGGCCGCCGCCTTTGCACCGATCGGCGACCTCTACAAGACCCAGCTGCGCTCGGTCGCCGCCGAGCTGGGGGTGCCGCGCGAGATCCTCGACAAGCCGCCGTCGGCCGACCTGTGGCCGGGCCAGACCGACGAGGGCGAGCTCGGCCGAACGTACGACTCGCTCGACCGCGCGCTGTTTGCGCTGGTCGACCGCCGCTGGACGGTGGACCGATGTGTCCGCGCCGGCCTCGACCGCGCGCTGGTCGAGTGGGTGGCGCGGCGCGTGGCGCAGATGGAGTACAAGCGCCAGGTGCCACCGGTGGCCAAGGTCTCGCTGCGCACGCCGGGTATCGACCACCTCTACCCGCGACGCCGGCCCGGGTCTCGTCGCTCGTAGCGCCTCCGAGCGCGCTTTCCGCAGTAATGCGCGCATAAGCGGCTGGTAAGGCCCGATCGGATACGGTCTCCTGCAAGCGGCCGTCCTCGCCCCCGGTGCGCTGCGGAAATGGAAGGAGCCATCGGATGAACAGGGTGATGCTGGTGGGTCGGCTGACGCGGGACCCGGAGCTGCGGTCGTTGCCGTCCGGGAAGCACGTCGCGACCTTCACAGTCGCAACGAACGAGTACCGCGGCGGCAACGGTGAGCGGACCGAGTACCACCCCTGCGTGGCGTGGGACCGCCTGGCGGAGATCACGGGCCAGTTCCTGTCGAAGGGCCAGCTCGTCGACGTCGAGGGCCGCCTGCAGACGCGCCAGTGGGACGACGACGCCGGCAAGCGGCACTGGAAGACGGAGGTCGTGGTCTCGTCGCTCGAGATGCTGTCGGGCCGCTCGAAGAAGGAGTACGCCAAGGAGTCGCAGGCCCTGACGGAGGACCCGGACGGCGCTCCCGCGGCCAACGGCGCCGCGGAGAGCGACCTCGAAGCCGTCGTCGCCATGTGACCAGTCGGGCGGCGGGTCAGCCCCCTCGGACCCGTCGCCCGATCACAAGCTACGCGCGACTGGTGGCCGAGCAGTGCGGGTGGTGGTCCAGCGCCTCGTTCTTTCGCCGCCTCACGCTATTCGTCGGCGCATAGCCAGCATTTTGAATAGAGGTCAGGGGAGTAACGATGCGGGATGATATCGCGTCGGTCTTTTTGTCCCTCATCGGCGAGGCGCGAACCCGGCGCACGTAGCCACGCCTCCTGCGCCACGGCTCATTGCGCCAACAGGTGCGCCACGGCTCATTGCGCCAACAGGTAAGTCGTCATCGGTCCGAGGCCCTTTACGTCGACGGGTTCGCGCTCCTCGAACGACCACTCATCGCCGAGCAGTTCGCGGGTAGATGCCGCCACTTGGATCCGGTCGGGGATGCCGGACGACTGCATGCGCGCCGCCGTGTTGACCGTGTCGCCCCATAGGTCGAACAGAATGCGCCGATCGCCGATGACGCCGCCGACGACCGGACCGCTGGCGACACCGATGCGCAGCTCCAGCGGCACGTCGAACCGTTCCCGAACCTCAGCCTGCGCCGTGAGCATGCCACGCGCCAGCCGCATGGTGGCCTGGGCGTGATCGCTTCGTGGCTCGGGCGCGCCGGCAACGGTCATATATGCGTCGCCAATCGTCTTGATCTTCTCGACGCCGGACTCAGCGGCTAGCTCATCGAAGCGCGTGAACAGCCCGTCGAGGAAGCCGACCACACGGGCCGGATCGGTGTCGCGTGCCCACGGCGTGAAGCCGGCGAGGTCAGCGAAGAGGACCGTCGTGTCCGCGTACGACTCGGCGATACGCCCCTCACCTCGCTTCAGGCGCGCGGCGATCGACGCCGGGATAGCGTTTGTGAGCAGCTCGTCCGAACGAGCCTCGGCGCGCCGCCGGCGGACGTCGGTGTAGCGCAGCAGAGCGAAGGTGATGCCGAGCGGAACGAAGAGATTGGCCGCATACCAGATCAGCCGCAACGGGTACGGCTGCGGAGCGATTCGGCTGCTCACGACCGGGTCGACCAGGATTACGCCGATGACGACCGCGAGGAACGCCACGAACCAGGCGGTCGCGCGCCGTGGCCCCAGCGCCAGAAGCGCGAAGACGGGGCCGAGGAACGCGAACACGATCGCGGCGCTGGATCCGCCCAGACCTCCGAGCGACACCTCGATGACGGCCGCGAAGCCCAAGACCATGACCACCAGGACGGTGACGTATCGATCGAACCGATGCGTCCGCGCGAGAAGGAACAGATTCGCCGTGCTGACCACCGGCATCGTCGCGGCGACGATCCAGCCCAGCGGGTGACCCTGAGCGAGGAAGGGGAGCTGGAGTGCTGCCACGATCAGGATGTAGCCGGCGACCACGGCGACTCTCTTGCGCAGGCGGAGATCGCCGTCATCGGTCGACTCGTCCGCGAGACCGAACAATCGGTCGAGAAGCCTTGCTCGCATGGTCCGAATGGTGCTCCGCGAGTCAAGGTCAGCCGAGCCACGCGACCGTGACCAGCTGGCCACCGACGGCGCAACGCGCATGACATGGGAGAACCGGAGTCAGATCACGGCCACCGAGGCCATCCCGGCGGCGCAGCCCGCTCGGCCGCTGGCGAGCGATTCTCAAAAAGGCGTCTTCCACGGCGGATGACATCGCTGAGATGAACTCATCATCGAGTCCGGAAGGGTCGAGTTGACAGTGGGCCAAGAGCCAGTAGGTCACCGTGCTCGGTGTTCGGGGATGTCCCTCGGCGGGGCCGCTGGAGGCCTACGACGCCGTTATCGGGCGTGATGCGATGGCGATCAAGTCGGCGACGACTTCGTCGAGCGGTCGGCTGGCATCCAGCTCGTGCGTGCACTCCGCCCTGAGGAGCGGCTCGACCTCGGCGAGGTCAGCCAAGATCATCCCTCGCTCCAATGAGTTCTTCCCGTAGTTGTTCGTCACTCGCTGTGCGACCCGATCAAGGATCACGTCTGCAGGGGCGCTGAGCAGCACGACCGCGTCGAAACGGTCGTAGAACTTCGACTGGTTCCTCGCGCCCCCTGCGACGAACAGCGAGCGACCATCATCGGAATCCAGCACTGCGGTGATCCTTTCCTCGACCCAGAGGTACTCGCCCACGTGCGATTCGTCGACGGGCTCGGCGTGTTTCCGATACTCGCGCCAGCCCGGATCGTCGGTATCTACGACGCGGTAACCCCGTCGGGCAAGTTCGGCGAGCGCCGACGACTTGCCCGTTCCCGACATGCCGGTCACGAAAATCCTTGACATCGAACAAACGCTAACGCGTCCGCCTGAGCACCGCGGGCGCATCGCGTCGGCGCGTGGGTGAAACTCTGACACTGGCGCAAGCGCCATGGGAAGACCGAGGTCGTGGTCGTCGGCCGGCCGCGCCTAGGCCGGCGTTGCCCCCTTGCCCAGCCGATCCCGTTCGATCGTCGACAACGCCTCGAGGATCGCGGTGATGACCTCGCTCGTGGAGGCCGCCGGCAGGTCCAGACGGATCGTCGCCGACTCGGCGATCATCGGGTTGTACCGTCCGGCCTTGCCGGCAAGATCGCGGAAGTCGGTCCGGACCATCACGATCGGCTTCTTGCTCCCGTACGTGTAGCCGACCTCCCAGCACGTGCCAGAGTCCGGGTCGGGCCCGTCCATGATCGCCACCAGCCCATCGGCCCAGTCGATCCCTCCGACGTCCGCTGCGAAGATGCCGGCGGCGTCCCTGCCGGGCTCCTTCTCCTGCGGCAGGAAGATCTCGTGTCCGGCCGCTCGCAGCGCCGCGACCACCTCGGCGTTCCATGTGCGCTCGGGCGTCGTGAACAAGGGTCCCGCGAAGTACAGCTTCATCGGGCGAGTATCGCCGAGTCAGGTCGGACCGGCCGATTGCGTTATTCACGAAGCGGTCGAACGGGCAGGTTTCGGCGTGAACAGGTCGAGCCGATACGTCGTCGCCCGTACACTCGCGCCCGTGGATGTCAAGGACGTCGACCGCGCCTTGCGTGCTTCCCTGTGGCCGATCCTTCGCGAGCAAGGCTTCGAAACGAGAACGACCCGAGCCGGGTGGCGCTACTGGGATGGGGGGGTCGAGGTGCTCGACATTCAGTCGGTTGGCGCCTCAGCGGATGCCGTCGGCTGCACAAGCTTCTCCTTCAGCGCATACCTGGGCTTCAGCCCCGACTTCCTGCCGCGTTTCGCCCGCATCCCGATTGGTCCTGACGGCCGATTGCGACCGCACTACTGGAACTGCCCACTCAAGATCACACTCAACAAGAACATCGTTCAGCCCTGGTTCAAGGCGTTCGCGCGTGAGCCGGCCAAGCCGCTCACGGAGGCGGCTGCCAAGCATCGGGAAGGGCTCGGGCAGGTTCTCAGGACCGATGTCCATGACAGGCGCGAGATCTGGTACGTGCTCGAGGATGGCGGCAACCTGGGCGCTGTTGCCGATGATCTGACCGATGTTGTCGTGGCGCTTCTGCCCGACCTCCTCTCTCTGCGTGACCCGTGCGTCACAGCCATCCGCCTCGAGCGGGGCGACTTCGGCTCGCCGGGATCTCCGCGGGCGACCGAGTTGACGCAAGCGGCGAACGCCGCGTGCTTGGGTCTCTACGAAGCGTAGCCTCCGCCGCGGGCCTTACGCTTGACAGTGGCGTAAGGATCAATGTATCGGCTCCATCGCTCGACCCTGCCACCGATCGAGGACGAGGCTCACAGCGAACTCCGAGGTGACCGTCCGCCATGCACTTTGAGCAGTCCATCGACATCGA
>CAYVCE010000149.1:0-10892 GCA_964449915.1 uncultured Steroidobacteraceae bacterium
TTCGACCACGAGCTCGCCGGGCCGGGAATGCAGGAGGTGCTGGTCACGCTTGCCCGCAACCTCGAGCTCGAGAACCAGGCGCTGCTGCAACGCGACGAGGCGATCCTCGCGGCGGTGGACCACGGAGACCGGCTCGTGGAGATGGAGTCCCGCCTGCGGGATGCGGTGGCGAGCGGGACGACCGTCACCGTCCACTACCAGTTCGACTCGATCGACGTCTCCCTCCTCGTGCCGTTCGGCGCGCAGACCGGCCTCAGCCTGGGCCTCGCGGGCCGCGGGACGGCGATCGAAGAGGTTCGCGACGCCGCCGGGACGGTGGTCGACCGGCAGTCGGCCCCGTTCGAGCTGACCTTCGCCATGCGGCGTGCGACCGGCGCGCGCTGGATGAACGTCGCCGTGCTGTCGGGCGCCCCTTAGCCGTTCATTCGCAGTTCGGCGCTGAGCCTGCCAAAACAGACCGATGCGACTGATGGTGCCGCGGGCCTCGCCCGCCGCATTCCCAATCGTCGCGGCGCGGGGCGCTCGGCCGCTCGGCGCCGAATCGATCGTACAAACCGCACCGGGACGATCCCCCGGTTGGATGGCGCCGATATGTCGGTGGCCACCCCGCACGAATCGCGCCCAGGGTGCGGCTCAGGCTCGTCGGGCGCCGATCGATCGTACGGGCCGCACCGGAGCGATCTTCCGGTTAGATGGCGCCGATCCATCGGTGGCCACCTCGAATCGCGCCCCAGGGTGCGGCTCAGGCTCGTCGAGCGCCGATCGATCGTACGGATCGCACCGGAGCGATCTAGCTAGGTCCGGTCGCGTGAGCTGATACCGGAGTAGTCCTGGCGTGCGGCATTCGCGCGCTCGCCGCTAGAGCGCGTGATGTCGTCCTTGGCGTGACGCGGATCGGGCTGCGCGGCACCGCCGACGGTGCCGGCGGCATCGAGCGGCGCGATCCCCGACGGCGGCTCGCCGGACAGGAAGCGCTCGACCGCCTTGCGCGCAAGGGCAGCGGTCAGGATGGCGGCCCCGGCCTCGAAGGCCTGCCACACCGCGCGCTGCGGGCCGGGCGGGCCCTCGGCGATCTGCCTCGCCAGCTTCTTGCTGACCTTGCCGTGCTTGCGTGGATCGTGGCGCCAGCGCTGGAGCTCCTCGGCCAGGGACTCGCGCGCCTCGGCGGCTCGCGGTCCGACGGCACCGGCCATGTGGTCGACCCAGGACTGCATCGGCTTGGGGAGGGCGTCGTATGCCTTCTCGGGCTCCGAGCGGAAGATGCGGCGGCGGAGCACCTTCGCCACCCGCACCGGCCCGCCGGCGATGAGAAAGATCGCGCCGGCCCCGAGGCCCAGCACGAGCGCCGGGTTCTCCCGGAAGCGCGCCCTGATGTCGAGGGCGTCGCGCAGCTGATCGGACGTTCGCTCGAGCTCGGTCCGCTGTGCGCTGATGGCTAGCCGCGTCTCAGCAAGCGGTTCTTCGCCCACTCGACATCCTCCTTGACCGCTGCAATCGTCTCTTCGGGGGTGAACTTCGTGCTCGACACGCGCTTGATGCCCCGCCAGGCGAGCAGCGCCGCAAAGACTAGGAGCAGCGCGAGCACGATGAGCGCGACCCACCATAGACCGATGGCGACGAGGACCGCCATCACGAACGCCACGAGCGCAATGAAGAACATGAATGCCAGCGCCGCCGCGACGGCCAGCATCAGGACCCCGCCCTTGAGATGGCCGAGGTTCTGCGCGATCTCCTGGCGACCCCGCTGCAGCTCGAGCTTGGCCAGGTTCACGCCGC
Organism: uncultured Steroidobacteraceae bacterium; assembly: GCA_964449915.1. GTDB lineage: Bacteria > Chloroflexota > Limnocylindria > QHBO01 > QHBO01 > JACDBZ01. The sequence continues at coordinate 1,777 of CAYVCE010000149.1, forward strand.
CGGACAGGAGGCGCTTCACGAGCGTGAAGGCGTTCTCGCGGCGGCGCGACGTGTCGTCTGTGGTCATGGCACCTCTGGGAAGGCGAGGTCGATTGATCGCATCCGCTGCGGGCAGCGGGCGCGGATGACGATTCTAGCAACGAGCAATAGGGGTGCCACGGCGCGCATTCCCCTTGTCCGCTATCCTTCGCGGCCGAATGGCCAAGCGACGACGCACATCAGGCATCCAGCGGCGCGAGCGCGCAAGCAGCGAGGCGCTGACCCGACGCATCGACCCTGCCGCACCGGGCGGCGTCGGCGGAGGGCTGCCGGACTGGCGGCTGCTCACCATCGGCGGCGTGCTGCTGGTCGGCGTGATCCTGATCGCGCTCGTGCTGGCCATGGGGGGCGCCCCCGATCCGAACGTCGGCGAGACGCAGCCGAATGACGGTGGGGCCCATGTGGACGACGGCACGGAATGCCGCGGTCCGTCGGCGCCCTGCGGCGCGGATCCGTACTCGTCGTTGCCGGCCACGTCGGGCCCGCACTGGGGGACGACCCCCGCGCAGTGGGGCGCGTATTCGACGCCACTACCGGAGTCGCAGATCATCCACAACCTGGAGCACGGCGGGATCGTGATCTGGTACGACCCGGCGCTGCTCGATACCGACGACGTGGCCGAGCTGACGTCCTACGTCGAGGGGCAGACCGACACGGGCATCGGCGGCCGATTCAAGTTCATCCTCACCCCGTGGGGCGGCGAAGAGGACCTCGGTGGGGCGATCGCGCTGACCGCCTGGAGGCACCTGCGCACTCTCGAGGCATTCGACATGGACGCCGTCCGCGCCTTCGCCGAGGCGAACTACCTCCGCCACGCACCCGAGCCGAACGGCGGCCCCGGGCCGCCCGCCTAGCGCGGTGGACCCACCCGCGTGCCTGCGCCATCATCTCGTTGGGCGCCTAGCTCAACGGCAGAGCAAGTGACTCAAGTGGTCAACGCGGATCGACGGTCATCATCGACGGCACGAGCAACATGTTCAAGATCGCGGCCACCCGTGCGTCAAGGCACCAAGGAAGCGGGCCGTGTTTTACGGCTGCCGCACGCCCGGTCCAACCGGAGTCAGCACCCCGAACGCCTGCCGCCAAGGGCCGATGAGCAGATCGAGGTGCTTGTGGTCGAGAACGGCGTGGACCACGAATGTACCCGCCGCATTGGTGATCGTGCGGCCCACCATCAGCCAAGGGCCTTGGTCGTGCGGCACCGCCTGCCTCCATGCCCGAGCTGCATCGTGGCGCGCCTGGTGGTACTCACGTTCGAGCCCGGCGACGGCCGCCGCGCGGCGTGCCTGGGCCAGCGCGCGTCTCTCCGCCTCTGCCCCGTGGATGAGGACACGAGCACCGTAGGCCAAGTACAGGTCGGCGGCCTCGTCGACCGTGAGCGTGCCAGCCCGATCGATCACCCGATGGACGAGCATGCTGGCTGGTCCGTAACCCCCCACGTGTTGCCCTCACCCGAAGCCGGGCTCTGCAACGCGTCACTCATCGATCCCGGCATGTTGCGCGCTGGCGTCGACTGCCTCGTCGGCCAGCAGCGCACCGCTCTGGGAAGCGAGAGCTCTGCGGTTGGCTTCGCCCTTACCCTACCCGATGCGTCAAGGCACCGGTCCGCGCGCCGTCCTGCTGCTCCGAATCGGCCGGAGCGATAAGGTGCCAACGATGCCATCTGGTCGCGCGGACAACCGCGTCGGGGCAGAACTGCGTCTCAGCGCAGGCCCTTGTGATCTGGGTGAAGTACAGCCAGACGATCTCGCGTTCGAACGGCGAATCGGCGATGTCGGCAAATGGGTAGTGGCTCGATGCGGGTGGAGGAGGCGCGGTGGTGGCGGCGGTGGTGGCCGGCGCCGCCTGGGCACAGGCCGGAGTGTACGGGCGGCATAGCAGCTGATGGCAGTAAGGGGGGCGGCAAGGTTCAAGGGCTAGACTGCGGTGGGGAGAAGCACAAAAGGCCGGGTCGCCTCCGGGGGGAGAAGAGGCGAGCCCGGCCGCTTCATACGCTAGTGCCCAAGTAGACTGTTGACAACCCGCACCGGGTTATCCACACTCGCCGCCCGGAACGGTTAAGGGACGATGCTCGAACCGCTTGACATCGAATCGCCTGATGAGCTGACTGGTGCGCGGGCTGCCCTCCTCGTCGAGACGCTGGCCGCAATCCACATCCGCGCCCACCGATACGTCCAAGAGCCCGAGGAAGGCGCATGGCATGACCTTGTCCATGCCCTGGCACGCGCGCACGGCGACGGCGCAACCTACGAGCTCCTGCGTGCCGTCGAAATTCACTCCCGAATCTCCGTTCTTCGGTAAGCCGCGTCCAGGCCGCGTAGCTCGCCAAGCGCCTCAATCCGGCGACAAGCTGCTGAGTCCGCAGGGAGTTCGGACAGGGCGACCAGGACGGTTTCCCAGAGCTGAGTCGGCGCCGCCCATGACCCCCGTCTCGCGGTTTGTTGACAGTCCTTCGAGGTCCGGTCCATGACGGCTGCCGGGGAAGCGGCCCCCAGCTATGGGAGAACGATCAGCGGACAGCCTCGTCGATTGGGATCTTCCACGGGTGACCAGGATACGGTCGGGCACACGTCCTCGTCATCGGGGACGTTATCTCCGTCTGAGTCCGGCGTCGGTGTCGGGTCAGGCAGCGTAGGCGTCGGGGTCGGCTCGATCGGCGTCGGGGTCGGATAAGGGGTCAGACTCGGCTGCGGCGTCGGCTGCGTGCTCGGTGGGGCGGGCGGCTGCGGGCTCGGGTCTATCGGCGGGGGACCCGGTGGCGCCGGGGACGTACCCAGCCACGGCGTGGGCAACGGGGCCGGAAACGTCGAGGCAGGCCGCGGGATGACGACGGGCTGTTGGGCTGCGGCCGAGCCGCCGCCGCCTGCCGTCGCTGGAGTAGGGAGAGGGCTCGGCGTCGGTGAAGGTGCGTGAAGCCGATCGGTACTGCCAGGCGTCGGTGTGACAGAGGCGGCTGGACCGTTGACGCTGAGCAGTCCGCCGCGCGGCGGTTCAGCAGAGCTCGACGCCATGGCTCCGGCGGGGCGATCGACGGGCACCTCGACCGCGATGGAGCCGCCGAACTGTGAGATGGCGATGCCAAAGGCGGCGGCCAGCACGACAACGCTCGCCGAGATCAGGTTGTGCGGCGACCTGAGAAGCTCAACCGCCTTGCTGAAGGGAGGGTCGAAGGCAGGGAACGAATAGATCGATGGCCTCATGGGCACGGTACCCGTCGTGGACACCGGATGGTACCCCGCTGCCCTCGTTCGGACTAGGGGGTCTTGGGAGGTTGGGCCGTTGTCGAGCTCAGGGCGAGGCTTCACAGCCGGTCTCCAGGGCTGAGACGCTGATATGCATCCCGAGCCCGCTCATCGGCAGCGCTGACGCCGTAGCGGCCCACCATCTGTCGTGAGCGCCAGCCGGCCAGGCGCATGAGGTCGCCCTCCTGCATGGCATCGGCGAGCATGGTGTGGGCGTAGGTGTGGCGGAACAGGTAGAATCGGCCTCTGGGACTGGGGTTCTGACCATGGTGTGGAGCCTCAAACTACGGACCTCAACTACCCGTAGTTATTTGCTCGATCAGCGCTGTGGTCAACCCCGATCCCGGACGACTCACAGTCACTCGCTGAATGTGAGCGTGAATAGGTCGAAACGGCGTGGGCGCCTAGCTCAACGGCAGAGCAAGTGACTCTTAATCACTAGGTTCAGGGTTCGAATCCCTGGGCGCTCACCACTCACTCTGGAAGATCCCGGCGCCGATAGAACGCGCCGATAGAACGCGCCGATAGAACGCGCCGATAGACTGCGCCGATAGACTGCGCCGATAGACTGCGCCGATAGACTGCGCCGATGCCGGATCGCTACGACGCAATCGTCATCGGCCTCGGCGGGATGGGGTCGGCGACCGCCTTCCACCTCGCGCGACGCGGCCGGCGGGTGCTCGGCCTCGAGCAGTACGAGCTGCTCCACCAGCGTGGCTCGTCGCACGGCCACAGCCGCATCATCCGCCTCGCGTACCACGAGCATCCCGACTACGTCCCGCTCCTGCGGCGCAGCTACGAGCTGTGGCACGAGCTCGAGGCGGTGGCCGGCGAGCAGCTGCTCGTCACCACGGGCAGCCTTGAGGGCGGACCCGAGTCGGGCGCCACATTCGGCCGCGCGCTTCACGCGGCCCAACTGCACGACATCCCGCACGAGGTCCTCGACGCCGCACAGCTGCGCCGCCGCCACTCCGCCTACGCCGGGTTCGACGACGCCACGCGCGTGGTGTGGCAGCCCGACGGCGGCTTCCTGCTCGCCGAGCGGACCATCCAGGCCCACGTCAACGGCGCGGCCGCGGCCGGGGCCGACCTGCGCTTCGAGACAGCGGTGACCGGATGGGAGCCGACCCCCGATGGCGGTGTGCGGGTTCGCACGGCCGACGGAACGGTCGAGGCCGATCGCCTCGTGATCTGCGCCGGTCCCTGGATGCGCGGGCTTGTGCCAGACCTCGACGGCCTGGCCGTACCCGAGCGCCAGGTGGTGGCCTGGCTGCGCCCGCTGGCACCCGAGCCCTTTGCCCCGGACCGCTTCCCGGTCTTCCTGATCGACGTCGAGGAGGGCAGCTTCTACGGCTTTCCGGCCTACGAGGGTCACGGCTTCAAGTTCGGCTGGTACCACCACTTCCGCGAGCCGATAGACCCCGACGATCCCGATCGCTCGACCCGCCCCGACGACGAGGCCGCCCTGCGTGCGTTCGCCGAGCGCTACTTCCCCGACGGCGCCGGCCCCACGGAGCGCCTGATGGCCTGCATCTTCACGAACACGCCCGACGAGCAGTTCGTCCTCGACCGGCTGCCCGCCACGCCGCAGGTCACGGTGGCTGCCGCGTGCAGCGGCCACGGCTACAAGTTCGCGAGCGTCGTCGGCGAGATCATGGCCGACCTGGCGATCACGGGCGAGACGCGCCACGACATCGGTTTCCTGTCGCTCGGGCGCTTCGCCGGCTCCGCCGCGAGCACCATGGCGGGCGCCGACTTGTGACCGGCTGCCGGTCCGTGGTTTAGTACCGGCCTGCTGGATTACCCCGCATTCCCCCTTGATCAACCGATTCGCGCCCCTTTGCCGGGCGCCAGCCCGGAGGCCCCTTGCCCGACATCCCGATCGAACGACGCACGCTCGACAACGGCCTGCGCCTGATCCTGTCTCGCGATCCACGCGCCCCGCTCGTGGCCGTCAACCTGTGGTACGACGTCGGTTCGAAGCACGAAAAGGCCGGGAAGACCGGCTTCGCCCACCTGTTCGAGCACATGATGTTCCAGGGCTCGGCCAACGTGGCCAAGGGCCAGCACTTCAGCCTGGTGCAGGCGGCCGGCGGCACGCTGAACGCGTCGACCTGGCTGGATCGCACGAACTACTTCGAGACGCTGCCCGGCCACGAGCTGGAGCTGGCACTGTGGCTGGAGGCCGATCGCATGGCGAGCCTGCTGCCGGCCATGACCCAGGAGAAGCTCGACAACCAGCGCGACGTCGTCAAGAACGAGCGCCGCTGGAGCGTCGACAACCAGCCCTACGGGTCGTGGGACGAGCGGATGCAGGCCCTCGTCTACCCCGAGTCGCACCCCTACCACCACTCCACCATCGGCTCGATGGAGGACCTGTCGGCCGCCTCGCTCGACGACGTGCGCGAGTTCTTCGCCACCTACTACGCGCCGAACAACGCGGTGCTCACCGTCGCCGGCGATTTCGAAACCGATGAGGCCCTCGTCATGATCGAGCGTCACTTCGGGCCGATCCCGGCCAACCCCACCCTGCCCGCCCCGCCCGACATGACCGTCGAGGCGACGATCGGTCGCGAGGTGCGCGAGACGGTCCCCGACCATGTGCCGCTGCCGCGCGTCTACCTCGCGCACCGCATCCCGCCGTTCGGCACCGACGACTTCGATGCGCTCGACGTGGCGGCCGACATCCTCGGGGCCGGACGCGCCTCGCGCCTGTACGCGAGCCTGGTGCGCGAGCAGCGCGTCGCCCAGGACGTCAGCGTCTTCGTCTTCCCCATCGTCGGCGGCGCCAGCATGTTCGCCCTGTGGGTCACCGCCCGGCCCGGCGTGGCGCCCGAGACGCTCGAGGCGGCGACCCTCGTCGAGGTCGACCGGCTCGCCGCCGACGGCCCCACCGATGCCGATCTCGAGCGGGTCCGCAACCTGCACGCCTCGCACGCCGCCGGCGCACTGGAGCGGATCAGCGAGCGCGCGGATCGGCTCAGCATGTACGCCTGCCTGTTCGACGAGCCGGAACGCATCAACACCGAGACGGCCCGCTGGGAGGCGGTCGATGCCCCTCGCGTGGCTGCGGCGGTCGCCGACTCGCTGCGGGCCGACAACCGGGTGGCGCTGACGTTCGTACCCGCCGAGGCTTCGTCATGATCGCCCGACCCATCGCGGGCGCGCCGCGCCCGTATCGGTTCCCGGACTTCACCCAGCACCGCCTGGCCAACGGGCTGGGAGTGTGGCTGGTGCCGCTCCCCGACCGCGAGCTGGTGAGCATCCACCTGCTGACCGATGCCGGCGCCGCGGCCGAGGACGAGGCCCAGGCCGGCATCGCCGCCCTCACCGCCCAGGTGCTGGTCACCGGCACGCGGCGCCTGGATGCCTCCGCCTTCGCCGAGACGACCGAGCGCCTCGGCATCGAGGTCGGCAGCGAGTCGTCCTGGGACTCGGCTCGCGCCGGCTTCACCGCGCTCGGCCGCCACCTCGACGAGGGCATGTCGCTGCTGGCGGAGATGATCCGCACGCCACGGCTCGACGGCGGCGAGTTCGAGCGACTGCGCGGCGAGCGCCTGAACGACATTCTCCAGTCGCGCGCCGACCCCGGCCGGCTGGCCGACGAGAGCTTCCTGCGCGAGGTCTTCGCCGACGGCGTGCCGTACGGCCGCGTTTCGGGCGGCCGGCCCGAGACCGTCGAGTCCCTGACCGTCGAGGACGCCCGCGCCTTCCATGCCACCCGCTATGCGCCGAACGTCGCCGACGTGGTCATCGCCGGCGCCTTCGATCCCGACGAGACCCTCGCCGCCGTCGAGCGGCACCTCGGCGACTGGTCCGGCGAGGGGCCGGGCCACCGCGCGGTCGAGCCTGCCCAGCGCGGCGGCCGGCGGGTCGTGCTCGTCGATCGCCCCGGATCGGTGCAGAGCGAGCTGCGCGTCGGGCACCTCGGCATCAACCGCGCCGACCCGCGCTACTTCCCCGCCCTCGTCATGGCCGCGCTCCTCGGCGGCGTCTTCGGCAGCCGCCTCAACCTGCGGCTGCGCGAGGAGCTCGGCTACACGTACGGCGCCCGCTGCGCCTTCGACCCGCGCCGGGCGGTCGGCCCGTTCACCGCCAGCGCGGCGGTCCAGACCGAGGTCACCGTCGACGCCATCCGCGAGCTGGTCGGCCAGCTCGACCGCATCCGCGAAGCCGCGCCGTCCGAGGAAGAGCTTGCCGAGGTGCGCGACTTCCTGGTGGGCGTCTTCCCACTCCGCTTCGAGACCACCGGCGGCATCGCCGGCGCCATCGAGCCGCTGGCGGTGTACGACCTGCCGGCCGACTGGTGGCAGACGTACCGGGCCAACCTCGAAGCCGTCGGAACCGCCGACGTGCACTCCGCCGCCCGCGACCTGGTGCGCCCCGACGAGGCGCTCATCCTGCTCACCGGTGACGCCGCGACGCTGCGGGCCGATCTCGAGGCGGCCGACCTCGGACCGGTCGAGGTGGTCTCCCCCGCCTAGCTCGCGGCGTGGCGCCGGCCGAGCTCGTCTTCGACGGCCACCAGGCCGATCCCTCGCGAGGCCAGCAGCACGAGCGCGTGGTAGAGCAGGTCGGCGGCTTCCGAAACGACCTCGTCATGGGTGCCTGCCAGCGCGGCCGACGACAGCTCGCCGGCCTCCTCGGTCACCTTCTCGGCCGCCCGCCGCGACCCCGCGGCCAGCAGGCGTGCCGTGTACGACTGCGCAGGGTCGGCGTCGCGGCGTCCTTCGATGACCCGCTCGAGCGTCCGGAGGTCGAAGCGGTCAGGGCCGTCGAAACAGGAGCGCGCGCCGGTGTGGCACGCCGGGCCGGCGGGCTCGACGCGGTAGCAGATCGCATCGGCGTCGCAGTCGACGGTCATGCCGACCAGGCGCATGGTGTTGCCGCTCGTGGCGCCCTTGCGCCACAGCTCGGAGCGCGATCGCGACCAGAAGTGCGCCTCGCCGCTACCCTCGCTGGCCGCCACCGCCTCGCGGTTGGCCCATGCCAGCATGAGCAGCTCGCCGCTGCGGGCATCGGTCACCACCACCGGCAGCAGGTCGCCCTTCGACCAGTCCGGGCGCCGATCGCTCAACCAAGCCATGCGGCGACCTCCTCCGGCGTCGGCGCCGACGACGGCAGGCGGATGCTCAGCCCGCGTGCGACGAGCGCCTCCTTGAGCGGACCGATGCGCAGGATGCCGAAGTGCAGCGTGGACGCCAGCAGGGCGGCCGATGCGCCCGCCTCCAGCACGTCGGCCACGTCGCCGGCGCTGCCCGCGCCGCCGGAGGCGATGACCGGGACCCGAACGGCGTCGGCCAGGGCGTCGGTCAACGCGAGGTCGTAGCCGGAGCGGGTCCCGTCGCGATCGATGCTCGTGACGAGCAGCTCGCCGGCGCCGCGCTCGACGGCCTCACGGGCCCAGGCCACCGCGTCACGGCCGGTCTCCTCGGTGGCCGCCACGGCGCGCACGCGCCAGGCGTCGTCGGACGCTCGCGCCGCGTCGATCGCCACCACCACCGACTGCGAGCCGAGCCGGTCCGCCAGCCGCCCGACCAACGCCGGATCACGCAGCGCCGCCGAGTTGACTGCCACCTTGTCAGCGCCCGCATCGAGCAGCGCGGCCGCGTCCTCGACGCTGCGCACGCCGCCGCCGACCGTCAGCGGCACGTCGAGCGCCGAAGCCGTGCGGCTGATGAGGTCGAGCAGCGCCGGCCGGGCGTCGACGGTCGCGCCGATGTCCAGGATCGTGATCTCGTCGGCACCCTCGGCGCCGTAGCGCGCGGCCAGCTCGACCGGGTCGCCGGCATCGACCAGGTCGACGAACCGGGTGCCCTTCACGACGCGCCCGCC
>CAYVCE010000150.1:0-6559 GCA_964449915.1 uncultured Steroidobacteraceae bacterium
CGGGGCGAATCCGCCACTCTGGCCAGCCCGTGGGCGACATTCGCCGTGCGTCCGCCCCGGCCGGATGACGTATGGCCCGCACGCCTGGGGGCCGGCGAGTGGCACGGAGGCGATGGCGTATCCTCCGCGCCCATGGCCCGAGCTCCCACTCAGACCGAGCCGGCGACCGTGCCGGGGGCAGACTCGGCCGCGGCGCGGCAGCTCCTGGTGCGCGCGGTCGAGGAGGCCGCGCGCCTCCTCGATGCGGATGGAGCGATCGTCTACCTCGTGGATGCCGAGAACCGGCTGCGCTTCGCGGTCGATGCCGGGATCAAGGATCCGGAGGCGCAGCAGCTCATCCGCGACCTGGCGCTGCCGGTGGGCGTCGGCCTCTTCGGCCACTCCGTCGCCGCCGGCGAGGTGGTGGTCACCGGCGACTACTCCAGGGACGAGCGCTTCTCGCACTCACCGATCGCGGACCGCATCGTCACGATCACGGGAATCCGGACGATGGCCGCCGCGCCCCTCATCGCCGACGGAGAGGTGCTTGGCGCGCTCGGCGCCTACAACTCGCGGGCTGACGACTTCACCGAGGCCGACGTCGCGCTGCTGCGCTCGCTCGCCGACCACGCCGCCGCCGCAATCGCCAACCAGCGGTTGATCGCGCGTCTCGCCGAGTCACAGGCCGAGCTCGCCCGGCACGTGGAGGCGCAGAAGACGCTTGGGGAGATGGCGACGCAGCTCACGTCGCTCCGCAAGCCCTCGGCGGTCCTGGAGCACGCCCTTCGAGCGGCGGTCCGCCTGCTCGGTGGGGACGGTGGCCAGATCGGGACCGTCACGCCGGATGCACAGGGTCAGCTGCGCTGGAGCGACGGCCATTCCCAGGTCCACGACAGCCTCGTTCCCTTCACGAAGGAGGACGAGACGCCGGTCGAGCACGGCGTCTCCGGACGCGCGCTCCGGGAGGGGCGGCCCTCGTGGACCGCCGACTACATCCCCGACCCGGGCTTCGGTCACGACGAGGCCTCGGACCGCGTCGCGCGGGAGCTCGGCATCCGCGCAGTGATCGCGGCGCCGCTCGTTGGCGAGAGCGGTCCGATCGGGGCCATCGGCGTCTACGCCGAGCGCCCGGAGGCGTTCGACGCGGAGGACGCCGAGCTGCTGGGCCTCCTCGCGGACCAGGTGGCCATCGTGCTCACGAACGCGCGCCTGAACGCAGAGGCGGAGCTCGCGGCCGAGCAGCTCGAGCACCGTGTGGAGGCGCAGCGCAGTGTCGGGGAGATCGCCGCGCGCATCACCGCCATCCGCGACCCCGACGACGTCCTCCAGCGCACGCTCGACGAGGCGGTGCGCCTGCTCGACGCCGACGGCGGGCGGATCGAGCTTGTGGCCGAGACCGGCGGACTCCACTGGGCTTTCGGCCACTCGGCCATCGACCTGCCGATCGAGCGCGACGAGCGCATCGATCCTGTCGAGCTCAACGAGGGCGTCTCGGGGCGCGCGGTGATGGAGCGGCGCGTCGTGCGCACCGGCGACTACCTCGCCGACCTGGACTTCACCCACGCCGAGGCGCCGGACCGCTACATCCGCCAGCACGGCATTCGTTCGGTGATGAGCGCGCCGCTCATCGGCGAGGACGGGGCCATCGGCTCGCTGACGGTGCACTCGCAGGCGCGCGACGCCTTCGACGCCGCCAACGCCGAGCTGCTCGAGGTGCTTGCCAGCCACGCGGCCATCGCCGTCACCAACGCCCGCCTCTACGAGCAGCTTGGCGAGGAGTCGGCCGCGCTCGCCCGCCAGACGGAGTCGCAGCGGCGGCTGCTGCGGATCAACCAGCGGCTGTTGTCGACCCTGGATCCCGCCAGCGTCCTCGAGCTCGTGGCCGACGGGCTGAAGAACGTGGTGTGGTACGACAACCTCGGCGTCTACCGCGTGCAGGCGGACGAGCGCGTGCTGCAGCCGGTCTTTGCTCGTGACCGCAACGCGGAGGCGATCCTCGACTTCCCGGTGCCGATGGGCGAGGGGCTCACGTGGTGGTGCGTCCAGCACCGTGAGCCGCTTCTCCTCAACGACGCGCTCAACGACCCGCGCCTGATCCAGATCCCGGGCACGCCGGTCGAGGAGGAGGCAATCATCATCGTGCCGCTCATCAGTGGCGACGAGGTCATCGGCGCCTTGAACATCGGGCGCGTGGGGGGCGGCGAGGTCGCGTTCACCGATGCCGACTTCGAGCTGGTCCAGCTGTTCGCAGCCCAGGCGGCGGTGGCGATCACGAACGCGCGGCTGTACGAGGAGCTCCGCGAACGCGCCGACGCCCAGCGTAGCCTGGCCGAGATCGCGGCCCAGATCGCGTCACTGCACGACCCGTTGACCGTCATCCAGCGCGCGGTCGCCGATGCCGCCCGCCTGCTGCGTGCCGACCGCGCCCAGGTCAACCTGGTCGCGGAGGGTGGCAAGCACCTGGAGCGCCCGATCGCCGCGGCGCCCATCCCGCCGTCACCCGACGACGTCATGGTGCCGATCGGCTCCGGCATCGCCGGCATGGCCGCCGCCGAGCGTCGCGTGCGCTGGACCGGCGACTACCTCGCCGACGACGAGTTCCCGCACGACGAGGGCGACTCGCGCATCGCGGCGCAGGACATCCACTCGATGATGTCCGCGCCGCTCCTCGGCCCGGATCGGCTGCTGGGCACGATCACCGTCCAGACCACCGCTGCGAACGCGTTCAACGCCGGGGACGCCGAGCTGCTGAAGCTGCTGGCCGACCAGGCGGCCATCGCCCTCACCAACGCCCGCCTCTACGCCGAGGTTGAGGAGTCCGAGCGCCGCTATCGCCACCTCGTCGACAACTCGCCCGACATCGTGTGGTCCGTCGACGCGGCGGGTCGCTTCACGTTCTTCTCCGACTCGCTCGAGGCGCGCACCGGCTGGAAGCCGGAGCAGCTCATCGGCAAGCCGTTCACGGCCCTCGCCGGCGAGGAGACCCTCACGTCGGCGGTCGGCGCCTGGGAGACGCTCCAGAAGAACCCCGACCGTGAGCAGCGCGTGCGGCTGGACCTGCCGCTGCCCGACGGCCGCATCGCCCAGACCGAGGTGGCCATGACCGGCACCATCGTCGACGGCCGCTTCGCCGGGGCGCACGGAGCGGTGCGCGACATCAGCGAGCGCGAGCGGCTGGAGGGTGACCTCCGCAGCCAGGCCGCCGAGCTGGCCGCCAGCCAGGAGCGTGCCCACCTCGCGCGCGAGCTGCACGACTCGGTCACCCAGGCGCTGTTCAGCATGGGCCTCACGCTGCGCACACTCGAGCTCCTGCTCCAGACAGATCCCGAGGCGGCCCAGCCCAAGCTGGCCGAGCTGCGGGAGCTGCAGAAGGACGCGCTGGCCGAAATGCGCACCCTCATCTTCGAGCTCCGCCCATCGTCGCTCGAGTCGGACGGGCTGGTGCAGGCCCTCCGCACGCACGCCACTGCCGTCCAGCGCCGCACGGGCCTGACGATCGTGGTGGACGCGGAGCCGATCGAGCGCCTGCCGCTGCCGGCCGAGGAAGCGCTGTACCGCATCGGGCAGGAGGCGCTTCACAACGTCGTCAAGCACGCGAACGCATCGAACGCGACGCTCCGCATCCTGCGCGAGGGGGACCGGGTGCGCCTGAGCGTGACCGATGACGGGGTCGGGTTCGCCCCCGACGCGGTGCCGCGCGGGCACCTCGGCCTCATCGGCATGCGCCAGCGGGTCGACCTGGTGGGCGGAGAGCTGCGCGTCCAGAGCCGCCCGGGCAAGGGCGCCCTCATCGAAGCCAGCGTTCCCGCCGCCGCCGAGCCATCGGTCGATTGACGTAGGCCCGCGTGGGCCGAGGCGCCGTGGGCGCGCGGCCGGGCCCGCGCTAGGGTGGGAGCATGTCGCTCGGTCCGCGTCCCGCTCTGCCTTCCCCGCCGTCGGTGGTGATCGTCGATGCCGATCGGCGGGTGATGCAGAGCCTCACGGACCTGCTGTCGGTCTCGGGCGAGGTGGCCGTCATCGGCGGCGCGGGCGACGTGCGCGCCGCGCTCGAGCTCGTCGAGCAGTCACGTCCCGACGTCGTGCTGGTCGACCCGCGCCTGCCGGACATCGAGGCCGGGATCGCGCTCGTCGCCGGCATGTCGCGTGCCTGGCCGAGGATGCGGATCGTCATGACCGGCTGGAACGACACCGGCGGCCACGCCCAACTGCACGACGCGCTGACGACCTACGTCAGCAAGAGCGCCTCGCCGGAGGAGTTCGCGAACGCGATCGTCGAGGCCTGCTGCCCGGTCTGAACGCCGCGGGCAACACGATGAATCGGCGAATTCCGGCACGCCGGCCCTGGCGGGTCGCGAATCGTCGATCTATCGGCGCTCCCGCCGCACGAACCCCGCCAGAGGGCGCCCCTCACGCTCGGCCCTCGCTGGTCTATCGGCGAAACCGAACCCGGCAATAGCATCCGGCCCGGTGCTTCCGATGGATCGGCGGGGAGGGCGGGGCACTCGCCTGCCTCAAAGTTTCATCTCGCGCCTGATGCTGTCCAGGTCGGCGGGGATCGGCCGCAGCGAACCCTCCTCGGCCTGCACCGCGTCGGGATCCTTCAGGCCGTGGCCGGTCAGGACGCAGACGACCACCTCGTCCGCGCCGATGCGGCCCTCGCGCGCCAGCCGCCGCACCCCGGCCACCCCGGCCGCCGAGGCCGGCTCGCAGAAGACGCCCTCCAGGCGCACGACCATGCGCTGCATGTCGAGGATCTCGTCGTCGGTGACGCTCTCGATCAGGCCGCCGGATTCGTCTCGCGCGGCCACGGCCCCGGCCCATGACGCGGGGTTGCCGATGCGGATGGCGGTGGCAACCGTCTCTGGAGACTCGACCGGCTCACCGCGCACGATCGGTGCGGCGCCCTCGGCCTGGAAGCCGAGCATGCGCGGCAGCCGGGCGCCGGGCGTGCGGCCCGCATCGGCGTACTGGCGGAAGCCGGCCCAGTAGGCGGTGATGTTGCCCGCGTTGCCGACCGGCAGGGCGAGGGCGTCCGGCGCCGACCCGAGCGCGTCGACGACCTCGAAGGCGGCCGTCCGCTGACCGATGAGGCGGTCGGGATTGATCGAGTTGACCACGACCGCGGCGCCCTCCTCGCCCAGCCGACGAACTGCCGCCAGGGCGGCGTCGAAGTTGCCATCGACCATGACCAGCCGCGCACCGGCCGCAAGGGCCTGGGCCAGCTTGCCGCGGGCCACCTTGCCGGCAGGCAGGATCACCTGGCACGGCAGGCCGGCGGCGGCGGCGTAGGCTGCAGCCGAGGCCGAGGTGTTCCCGGTCGAGGCACATACGACGGCTCGCGCGCCGCCGCCCACGGCCCGGTTCACAGCCAGCACCATCCCGCGGTCCTTGAACGATCCGGTCGGGTTGGCGCCCTCGACCTTGAGGTGCAGCTTGGACAGGCCGATCTCGGCGCCCAGGCGGCGCGCGTGGATCAGCGGCGTGCCGCCCTCGCCGAGCGAGATCGGAAACGCCTCGCCATCGGCCGCCAGCAGGTCCCGGTAGCGTTCGAGCAGGGGCGGCATCACCGGCCGCTGAGCGCCTCGCGCACGATGCGCGCCTGCTCGATGTGGTGGGCCGCCGGGTAGCCCTCCGCCGGGCGCGAACGCTCCGGGCGGCTGATGTCGCCCAGCGGGATCTTGTACGGCACCAGGTGGCGGATCTTGGGGAGCACGAACTTGCGGGCGCCCATGTTGCGCGGCTCCTCCTGGACCCAGGCGAAGGACTCGATGCCCGAGTAGCGGTCGAGCACCGCGGAGAGCTCGTCGTCGGGGAACGGGTAGAGGCGCTCGGAGCGAATGATGGCCACGTCCGTGGCCGCCTCGAACTCGGGCGCGCCGACGAGGTCGTAATAGATCTTCCCGCTGCACAGCACGATGCGGTGCACCCGGGCAGCCGCCACGGCGTCCGACGCGAAGCGCGGGTCGTCGAGCACGCTCTGGAACGCACCGGTCGCGAGCTCCGACGGGCGCGACATGGCGCGCGGCAGTCGCAGCAGCGACTTTGGCGTCATGAGCACCAGCGGGCGCGCGTCGGCGTGGCGAGCCTGCCGTCGCAGGATGTGGAAGTACTGCGCCGGCGTGGTCGGGTACACGACCCGGATGTTGCCCTCCGCGCCGAGTGCCAGGAAGCGCTCCAGGCGAGCCGACGAGTGCTCCGGACCCGATCCCTCGTAGCCGTGCGGCAGGAGCAGGGTCAGGCGCGACGTCTGGCGCCACTTGGCCAGCCCTGAGACCAGGAACTGGTCGATGATGATCTCGGCGCCGTTCACGAAGTCGCCGTACTGCGCCTCCCACAGGACGAGCGCGTCCGGCGCCGTGACCGCGTAGCCGTACTCGAAGCCGAGCGCCGCGTACTCGCTCAACGGCGAGTTGTGGAGCTCGAACGAGGCCTGCGCGCCGGGGAGGTGCTGGAGCGGAACGTGGCGCTCGCCGGTGACGGCGTCCCAGAGCCCGGCGTGGCGCTGGCTGAAGGTGCCGCGCACGGTGTCCTGGCCGGTGAGCCTGATCGGCGTGCCCTCCGACAGCACCGAGGCGAAGGC
>CAYVCE010000151.1:0-14040 GCA_964449915.1 uncultured Steroidobacteraceae bacterium
GGCCTTTCTCGAACACGCGCGTCTCGTCCGGGTTGCTGAATGTCCGCACCTCGATCTTCGGCATGGCTTCCTCAGGTGCGGGCGTTATGCCGACGCGAATTCCCTGACGGCCGAGAGGAACGGTGCCCGGTCCTCCACGAACGGGAAGTGGCTGGCTCCCGGGATCACGACGAGGGTGGCGTCGGGGATGCGATCTGCGATGAGTCTGCCGAATTCCCAGGGTATTGGATCGGCTTCGCCGTGCACGACGAGGGTGCGGCATGCGACCAGCCCGAGGCTCCCGAGCGGGTCAAGTCCATCGAGCGTCCTCATGAGCCTCTCCTCGTACTCCAGCACATTGGCCGCAGTGATCGGAGTGAAGCCCCAGTCAAGCCCGGCTTGAGTCGCCGCGTCACGGAAGAATGGTCCGTAGAGGTTCTTGATGAAGAGCTCCAGCGCCCGCGGTTCGCCTGACTGGAACTCCGCGGATGCTCTGATGCGGCTGCCCGCCTCTTCGTCCTCGGGGGTTCGTCGCGACTCCATGGCGTTCCAGAACCGCCTCCCGAGTTCTTCGTCGAGTGGGGGCCCAACGTCGACCAGGACGAGCGACTCCATTCGCTCAGGATGCCGCGACGCGTACAGGTAGGCCACGTGCCCACCCAGCGAGTGCCCCAGGAGAGAGATGCGATCGAGGTCTAACGATTGGCGAAGCGCCTCGAGGTCTTCCACCGCACCGGCGAAGCTCACCTGGGACGGATCACCGATCTCGGTCTGGCCGCTGCCCCGTGCGTCGTAGTACACCAGGCGGAAGTCCGCGGCCAGATCGTCGAGCGGGCGCATGTACTGGTGACCAAGCTGTGGGCCGCCGACCACCACGAGAGGCGGTCCGGAGCCTACGGCCTGCACGTGGACACTGATGTCCCGCACCGGCACCATCTGACCGGAGCTGTCCAACAAACCTGCTGCCCTCCGTCGTGCTGACGATCGCGAGGCGACTCGGAAGCATGCAGCGTACACCGCTGCGAAGGCGCCGCTCCACGAGGGCTCGGACCGGACGCGTACTCCGAAGGACCGATCAGATGACGCTCACTCCCCGCGATCGGTGACCGGGTCGGCGCTGGGCGTCGGGAAGAGCACCGGGATTCGGGCCTGTTCGCGCAGGATCGACACTCCGGTGAAGGCGAACAGGGCGGCAAGGATGACCAGCCAGCCCGCCACACCGACCCAGATCGACGCGCCGCCGTCCATGCCGATGAGCATCGCCAGCACGGTTGCCAGCACGCCCCCGACCATGGCGACGATGAGGCCGATCATGCCGCTCGAGGTGCTTAGCCCGTAGACGAACTGCCCCCACAGTCGATCCGAGATGGGACCGTAGACGGACGTCACGGCATCGATGTCGTCGTGGGTCGGCGTGGTGAAGTACGGCGCCACGATCGGCGTGATCTGGGTGTACGCGTGGCGAATGCGGGCCATCCCGTGGACCGCACGCAGGTCGTCGAGGTTGGCCCCGTTCATCCGCAGGAACGTCGTCAGGCCGATGACGAAGTCGAACGCCAGCACGAGCGCCGCGACCGAGAGGAAGCCCTGGCCGAAGGACATCGCCTGGGCCACCAGGGCGAGGGCCACGAAGGACGTCGACAGGAACGCGAGGAACATGCCGGCACGCACGAACGCCTCGTTGTAGGCGAGCGAGCGTGCCCCCAGCAGGCTCCAGTGCTCGGTGGCCAGGAGTTGGATCGTTCGCGGGTCGTCGATCGAGGTGATCGGCATGACGACGGGAGGATCGGGGCGCTCGAGGGACATCGGTCGCTACCTCTTGCTGCTCGGGTGATACGCCCGACCTCGGGGCGCGTTCCGCCCGATCATCCTCGGCGGCGCAAGAGGCACCGACCCGGCATGGTGTGGCCGGCGCCCAAGGACCGATGGCCGGAACGTCGACTCCCGATCAGTGACGGTGGCCGCGGCGGCGGCGGTCGCCTCCCGAGCGGCGGCCGCGACCGCGCCCGCGCTGGTAAGCGGCTCGTCGATCGGTCCCCGCCCGTCGCTCGAGGACGAACGCCTCCACCTCCGGCGGATCCTCGGACGCGTTCAGGGCGGCGGCCCGATCGCGCGGCTCGTTGCGGATGCGGGCCATGGCGATCTGGTTCGAGGCGGCCAGCGCCCGCGACATCGTGATCCCATCGAGCCGCTCGGCGACGCGACGTCGCACGAGGAGGAAGTACAGCGTCGCGCCGAGCACGAGGCCGATCACTGCGAGGGTCTGGACTGTCATGGGTAGAGCATCGTGAGGAATCGCCTCGTGCGCCACCCCCCAATCGTCCGCCTCCGCCCGCACGGGCAGGGCGATGACGACCTCGCGTCCCGTTGGCGTATGGGACCCGAGCAGGGCGTCAAGCGCCCCATCGGCGGTATGGGGAATCCTATCGATCTTGCACCCCCAGACCCTTATGTCGGAATCCGCGACCGTGATCCTGTCGATCTTGCACCCGGAGACCGTTGATCACGCTTCAAGGGCCGGGAACGAGCCTCTCGGGCCACCTGGGACGACGCAACCGAACATAGCGGTCGCCCCGTGACAATTCGATAGGAATCGCTCACCCCGGACGACACCTCACCACAGGGCCAGCCCGGTCTCCTCGTCGTGGATGCGAACCAGGGAGACGTCGCCCAGCTCGCGGATCATGACCTCGGCCGCGAAGACCTCGCAGCCGGGCAGGAGGTGGCCGCCGACGGTCAGGCCGGCCGCATCGGCGAAGGTGGCGTGGGCGTGGAGGAATGGACGGTTGTCGCGCAGCGAGACGTTGCCGGTGAAGCCGACGACCTCGTGATGGGTTTCGGAGCCGAGCTCGAGGTAGCGGTGATCGACCTGCTCGTAGTAGGCGAAGCGTGCGCGCCGCACGGCACCGATGACGGTCACCTGGGCGGCCACGATCTCCTGCTCCAGGCAGTAGCGCTCGATCTCCTCGACGAGGTCGGAGCCGGTCGCCAGGCGGCCGACGAAGGCGCGGCCGGCATCGGCCTGCCAGAAGCGGCTGGGCGGCATCGGTCCTCCTACTCGAACTGCTTGATGTGGCGCACGATCGGCAGCGAGGCCGCGACGCGCGCTGGGTAGAGCCCGGCCAGCGCCGAGACGCCGGTGCCGAGCAGGACCACGGCGATGAGAAGCGCCCACGGCAACCGAAGGCCGGCTCCCAGGTCCGCCGATGCGCCGCCGGTCACCAGTGCGAAGGCGACGGCCAGGCCGGTGACGATGGCCAGCACGCCGCCGATGGTTCCCATCATCGCGGCCTCGGCCACGACCATGGCCTGCACCTGCCCGACGGTCATGCCATGCGCGCGCAGGATGGCGATCTCGCGCACGCGCTCGCTGACACCGATGCCGAGCGTGTTCACGATCCCGAGTGCGCCGATGACGACAGCGATGAGCGCCAGCACGTCGAACAGGCCGACGAGCCGATCCAGCGAACGGCCAAGGTCGCCGGCGAGATCCCGCGCCGTCAGCGGCTGCGCCGCCAGCTGCGAGGCGGTCTCGCGGACGGCGCTGCCGAAGACCGAAGCGGCGACGTCCGGCTGCGGGACCATGACCCACAGCGAGGCGCTGGTGACACCGAACACGTCGCGCGCATCGGCCGCGCTGATGAGGAGGGCGCCATCGGCCGTCCGGGCCGGGATCGTGTACTCAACGATGCCGGCCACCGTGAAGTCGGTCGGCTCCGTGCCGGGCAGGCCGAGGGGGATCGCATCGCCGACGCCGATCCCCTCGCGCGCGGCGAACGGCGCCGGTACGAGCACCGTGCCGCCGGTGCGCAGGTCGGCGTAGGCATCGGCCCGCTCCGCGCCGCGCACGATGAGCGCACCCGTGTCCTGGAACACGTTGGGGTCGATGCCCGCCAGCGCGACCTCCTCCTGCCCGGCGTCCGTGGCCCGCACCGCCGGGACCTCGAGCACCGGGCTCGCGACCTGGAGGCCGACGGTGGCATCGAAGCTGGGGCGGAACGACTCGACGTCGAGCGGCACGCTGCTGCGAATGGCGTGCCCGCCGGGCAGGATCGAGGCGACCCAGGCCTCCGCGCCGGCCCGCGCCGACTCGGCGACCGTGCCGAGCGTCACCACCGCGGCCAGCGCGATCATCATGGCGCCCACCGTGAGCCCGGTCCGCGCGCGATCGCGCGACAGGTTCGCCCGCCCCAGCAGCCCCTGCGCGCCGAAGAACCATTCGAACGGGCGGCCGATGATCCGGCCCAGCGGCTCGAGCACGAACGCGGTGGCCACCGCGCCGCCGAGCAGGATGCCGAGCGAGAGGGCGATCGGCAGGATCGGCGTCTGAGACCGCTCGACGGGGAGGAGCCAGATGCCGAGCGCCACAATGATCAGCTCCGCCAGCACCAGCCACTGCAGCCGGTCGACGAGGCCCATGCCGGCGCGCGCGGTCGGGCGCAGGGCATCGAGCGGCGAGAGGCGCGCGGCCCGCACGGCGGGGATGACTGCGCCGGCCAGCGTCACGCCGACCCCGAGCACGAAGGCCAGCAGCAGGCCGAGCGGGGGCAGCGGCAGCCCGACCACGAGCGCGGCGCGCGTGGATGACAGGAATCCGATCATGGCCGCCGCCAGGGCGATGCCGCCCAGGATGCCGAGCATCGCGCCGGCGACGCCCAGTCCGAGCGCCTGCCGCAGGACGATGCCCAGCACCTGTCGCGAGGTCGTGCCTGCGGCGCGCAGGAGACCGAGCTCACGAGTACGCTCGCCGACCGTCATGGCCAGCGTGTTGCCCGCCAGGAATGCGCCGACCACCATCGCCACCATGCCGAACAGGAAGGCGACGTTCCCAAAGCTGGCCTGCGCCGATGCCAGCCGCGCGGCCGCGTCGGCGGGCGTCTCGACGATGTACGGCTCGTCGAGGCTGGCCGTCACGCGGTCGAGCGTCGCCGAGACGTCGCCCTCGCCGAGGTCGAGGTCCAGGTACCGGATCGGTGCCGGCACGGTGAACGACTCGTCGAGCGTGGTGCGCGAGACGACGAGCACCTCGCCGCGCTCCAGGGCCCCGAAGCCGGTGTCGGCCATGGTGCCGATGATGCGCAGCGCCGGCAGCCCTTCCCGGCGACCGTCGAGGCGGACCTGGTCCCCCAGCGCCAGCCCGTTGCGCGCGGCCCACGATGCGGCGACGAGGGCGTCCGTCGGGCTGTCCGTCGAGAGCGGCACGCCGTCGACCAGCCGCATCTCGCGAACGGCGCGATCGTGCTCAGGATCGATGCCGAGGACCAGGAGTGAGAAGACCCGCTCGTCCTCGCCGGGGTCGGTGTAGGCGACCAGGCGGCGCTCCGAGACCGGGGCCACCGCCAGGACGCCGGAGAATGAGCGCAGGGCCTGCACGGTCCGCGGCGAGAAGCCGGGCTCGGCGAAGGCGCGCAGCCTGACGTCGGCCGCACCGAGCAGGTCGGCGGTGGCGCTGCGCAGGGCGGCATCGGCGGCCGCGCTGGTGATGATCGTGGCGGCCACCACCGCGACGCCGAGCCCGACGCCGACGATGGCGAGCGCGGTGCGCAGCGGGCGGGCGAAGAGCCCGCGCCAGGCGAGGGACGCCAGGCGCATGAGGCCTAGAGCCCCAGCTTGGCCAGGCGCGCGATGAGCCCGCGCGCGTCGTGGTCGCGGCGCCGGCCGAGCGCGATCTCGTCGAGGATCCGGCCGTCGCGCACGACCAGGACGCGATCGGCGTAGGCGGCGGCGCGCGCATCGTGGGTGACCAGCACGATGGTCTGATCCAGGCGATCGGCCGAGTCCCACAGCAGGTCCAGGATCTCGGTGCCGGTCGTGTAGTCGAGGTTGCCGGTCGGCTCGTCGGCCAGGAGGATGGCCGGAGACGTGGCCAGCGCTCGCGCCAGCGCCACCCGCTGCTGCTCGCCGGCGCTGAGCTGGTCGGGCCGATGGTGCGCCTTCTCGGCCAGCCCGACCATGGTCAGCAGCTCGTCGATCCGCGACTGGTGCCGCGTCGCGGGGTCACCGGCGATCAGGAACGGGAGGGCCACGTTCTCCTCCACGCTCAACAGCGGGATGAGATTGAAGAACTGGAACACGAAGCCGGTCTTGTCCCGGCGAGTCAGGGTCCGGCGCTCGTCGTCGAGCGTCGAGATGCGGACCCCGTCGATGACGACCTCGCCCGAGGTTGGCAGGTCGAGGCCGCCGAGCAGGTGGAGCATCGTGCTCTTGCCCGATCCGGAGCTCCCCATGATGGCGACGAACTCGCCACGCTCGACGGCGAGGGAGACGCCGCTGAGCGCCTCGACCTCGCCATCGCCGAGCGGATAGCGCTTGACGAGGTCGCGGGCCTCGAGGATCACGGGCATGGACGCGAGTCTACCGGCGCGCGACGGCCGCCGATGGCGGACCCAGCCAAGCGTACATGCGGAGATACCCGGTGCACCCTGAGGGGCGGCTCAGCCGAACAGGAATCCCAGCAGTGCGCCGACGATGCCTTCGAACAGCCCGGCCTGGGCTGGAGCCGCGGCGGCGACCTCCATGGGGCGACGTACCAGCGCGGGCTGCGGGGCGTCGCCGTCCGTGGCGGGCGCAGCGTGGTGGATGCCAAGCGCGTCATCGGCGGCCAAGCGTGCCGCCAGCCTCGTGCCGGGTCGATCGATGACCAGGGTGGCGATGCCGTCGAGGCCGGCGGACGAGCTGGGGCGCCGGGGGGCGTCGACGGCCATCTCCTTCGGCGTCGGGTCGGGTGGCGGCGCCTCGGCGACGACCGGTTGCGGCGCGGGCTGCGCAGTTCCGCCGCCACCACCGGAGGGCGGCGCGGGTGCCGGCGCCGGGGGCGGTGCCGCACCGCTCGGCGGCTGGAGGAAGAGCTCGGTGTACATGCGCGTGTTCTGCACGTAGCCCTGGAACATGTGATTGTCGGCGGCGGCAGCGCCCACGGCGCCGTGCGTGAACGAGGCGGTCAGCACGTTGGCACGGTGACCGGCCGAGGCCATGAACTTCTCATGCACCCGCACCGGCGACGAGGCGTCGTCGAGCCCGGAGTTCCACCCGATGTTCTCGCCGGCCCAGCTGTATGCAACGCCATTCGAGTCGTAGTACGCGTAGACCAGGCAACCACAGCCGGGGATGGTGTGGCTGAAGAAGTCGCGGTTCAGCATGTCGGAGCTGCGCCAGCGGGCGATGCCGAGCAGCGTGCCGTGCTGCTGGAGCGGCGCCATCCCGTTGTTCGTCCGCGCGCCGTTGAGGAGCTGCCACAGCGTCCCCTCGGCCGAGCCCTGGTTCCAGCCCGTCGTCGGTGCCGGGCTCCAGGTCAGGAGGCCCGCGGCAAGGAGCGCGCTGGTCCCGAGGACGATTGTGCGCACCATGATGCCGTGCGGGCGTCGCGCGGTCGGAGGGACGGGCATCCGGTGGCTCCTGGTGCAAGTGGGCGGGCGACTCGGCACCCACCGACTACGCTACGTACGCCGGTCGCCAAGGTCAGTAGCCGACTCGTAGGGTCATGGGGCAGGACTCGGAGGCGTCCAGGTCCGGTCTCGACCCCGGACCATGGGGTCCTGCGTTCCGGCATGCCGCCTGCTTCTCATCGGCGCTCGGAGGGCACACGCATGAGCAAACGGCACTCGGTCCTGGTCGTGGACGACGACGGCCATGTCCGGTCGCTCTACGTCGACGCGCTGACCGAAGCCGGGCACGTCGTGACCCTGGCGACCGACGGGCTCGACGCGTTGGCCCAGCTGCGGGACGGCTCCATACCGTGCGTGGTTCTGGCCGACGTTCGTATGCCGCGCATGGACGGCTTCGAGCTGGCGCGGGCGGTGCGGCATGACCCGCAGCTGAGCAGCGTCCCGGTCGTGGTGCTCACCGGCGACAGGATGCTGTCGTTCACCTCCCCGGCGCGCGATAAGCCGTTCTCGCCAAAGGAGCTCGACGCGCTGGTCCAGCGCTCGTGCGCCCTCCACCGCGAGTCGCGCGAGGCGGCGGACGACGATCGGACCGGCGCGGGCTAGGCGCCCCTGGCGCCTCCCGATTCGTCGGTCGATAGAATCGGGCCCCCGTGACCACGGCACCCCTGGACCGCTCGTACCGCGCCCTGCTGCGCGTCCCGACTCTTGGACGCGTGCTCGTCTCGATGCAGATCGCGCGAGTGGCGCAGTCGATGGTGAGCGTCGCGATCGTGCTCTTCACGCTGGACCGATACGGCTCGGCCGCCTTCGCCGGCCTCGTCACGTTCGCCAGCGTGTTCCCGGGCCTGCTCATCAGCCCGCTCGCCGGCGCCCTGCTCGACCGCCACGGCCGCATCCGGCTCGTCCTGCTCGACTACGTCGTGGCGCTTGCCGCGCTGGCCCTCATTGGCGGGCTCGCGCTGCTCGATGCGCTGCCGGGGCCGGTCCTCGTACTCATCGCGCTCGTCTCCTCCCTGACATCGATCCTCAGCCACGTCGGCCTGCGCAGCCTGTTCCCGATCCTCGTGCCCGAGCACCTGTGGGAGCGGGTCAACGCGGTCGACTCGAACGGCTACGTGGCCGCGACCATCGTCGGCCCACCGGCCGCGGCCGCGCTGGTCGCCGCGTTCGGCGGCGCCGTGGCACTCGTCGTCATCGGCGTCGCCTTCGGCGTGGCGGCGATCTCCCTGGCCGGGACCCCCGATCCGCCCGCCCCGACCGCGTCGAAGGGACACCTGCTGCGGGACGCCTGGGACGGGCTGGTCTACACCTGGCGCCATTCGACGCTGCGAGGGCTGGGCTTCGCGATCTCGCTCGTGAACCTGGCCTTCGGAATGACCACCATCGTCGTGCCTCTCGTGATCCTCGATCGGTTCGGCCTGAGCGAAGCGGTCGTCGGCCTCGTCTTCGCGGCGTCGGGCATCAGCGGCATGGCGTCCGCTTTCCTGTTCGGCCGCATGGACACGCGCGACCGCGAGTGGTCGCTGCTGGTGTGGCCGACGGTCGGCATGATCCCGGCCTTCGGCCTGCTCCTCGTCGCCGCGGGCCAGTCGAGCTTCGTGCCGCTCGGCGTGGCCCTCCTCGTCGGCCAGTCGCTCCTCGTCGGCCTCCTCCTCGGCCCGGCCGACATCGCGCTCTTCACGGTTCGCCAGCGTCGCAC
Organism: uncultured Steroidobacteraceae bacterium; assembly: GCA_964449915.1. Lineage (GTDB taxonomy): Bacteria > Chloroflexota > Limnocylindria > QHBO01 > QHBO01 > JACDBZ01. The sequence goes on from CAYVCE010000151.1 coordinate 9,064, forward strand.
CGACCCGGCGTGGATGGGACGCGCGTTCAGCGTGTCGATGGCATTCAACTACGTCGGACTGCCGATCGGAGCGGCCGTGGCCGGCTTCCTGGCGGAGGCATCGATCGAGCTGGCCATCGTGACGCTCGGCATCGGCGGTGCGACCGCGGCCGCGGCCTCGGCCGCGTTCCTCGTGCCGCGAAGGGGCTAGGCCGGGAGCACCGACACGGTGGTGACGGGGGTCGAGCGCAAGTTACCGATGAGGAGCCGCTCGCCGGGAACGATGCGCGGCATGCGCTCCTCCCAGCCCGACGCCGTCCACGGCATCCCCCGCTCGTGCGACGGCAGCCGGCACCAATGGACCCCGTCGGGACCGATGGAGAGCACGTAGGTCGAACCCGAGGCCGTCCTCGCCAGCACCACAGAGTTCATGGCCACCATCATCCCGCCATCGATCACCGCGATGATCGGTTCGCGGTCACGTCGACGTCAAGGGGATTCCGGCGGCCTGGCGGCGTCGCTCCGGGCGCCCGCTAGACTCCAGGCCCGTGAGCGTGCTGGACTGGCTCCTCGACTCCGATCCCGCCATCCGCTGGCAGGTGCTGCGCGACCTGGCCGACGCCCCGGCCGTCGTCGTCGCGGCCGAGCGCGCGCGGGTTGCGACCGACGGGTGGGGTACCCGGCTGCTGGCCCTGCAGGGCGATGACGGCCAGTGGGTGGGGGGCGCGTTGTTCCCGGCGCGCTGGTTTGAGTCGGCCAGGAGCCAGGAGCCCGCGGGCCAGCCCTGGACAGCCACGGCGTACAGCCTCGTTGCCCTGCAAGACTTCGGGGTCGACCCCCGGGATGCCAACGTGCGCCGGGCCGTGGCGCACGTCAGACAGCACTGCCGTTGGGAGCACGCCGGTCAGCCCTTCTTCGACGGCGAGGTCGAGCCGTGCATCAACGGCATGGTCGTCGCGCTGGGTGCCTACTTCGGCCAGGGCACCGATGAGGTCGTCGCCCGGCTGGTCGATGAGCAGCTCGAGGACGGCGGGTGGAACTGCGAGGTGGAGAACGGTTCGGTCCGCTCCTCCTTCCACACCACGATCAGGGTCCTGGAAGGGCTGCTGGCGCACGAGCGCGCCACCGATGGCTCGGCGGCATCCATCGCGGCTCGCCGCCGGGGCGAGGAGTACCTCCTCGAACGGAAGCTGTTCCGGCGCAAGAGCACCGGCGCCGTCGTCGACCCTGCCTGGCTGCAGTTCTCGTTTCCGACCCGCTGGCACTACGACGTGCTGCGAGGCCTGGAGCACTTCCGGGCGGCCGGGGATCGGCCGGACCCACGCGCGGACGAAGCGATCGAGTTGCTCCGATCCAGGCAGCAGCCTGATGGCACCTGGCTTCTCGAGAACACCCATCCCGGCGCGGTCCACTTCGCGCTCGAGGACGGCGACGGTCGGCCCAGCCGCTGGAACACGCTGCGCGCGCTGCGGGTTCTCCGTTGGTACGAGCAGTGATGCGTGCGCTCGTGGGTGGGGTGGCCTACGGGGCTTGAACCCGTAACCTTCGGAGCCACAATCCGATGCTCTGCCAGTTGAGCTAAGGCCACCACGAAGCCCGTCCGTGGACGACAGGACGGGGCCGGTATCGTCGCCGATGCAGGCCCCGCGGTCAACCGGATCGAGCGTGCGTCAGTCTCGGCGGCCGCCCACGCCGCGGAGCAGGAAGACGACGATCAGCGCGCCCAGCGTGGCGACCACGATCGCACCGAGCATGCCGCTGGCCCCCTCGAAGCCGAGCACATTGGTCCACAGGAAACCGCCCAGCAGCCCGCCGATGATGCCGACCAGCATGGTGCCGATGCAGCCGTAGCGCTGGCGCCCCGGGACCAGGGCGCCTGCCAGTGCGCCGGCGATGAGGCCGACGATGATCCAGCCGAAGATCCCGAGATCGGGCATTGATGTCCTCCTTCAAACGACGCGGTTCAGGCGGTCACGTGATCGGGCGGCGTGAGCTCGACGAGCGTGGCGCCTGTGCAGTTGTAGAACAGGGTGCCTTCGTGGCGCGCGCATCGAGCGTCGATGCCGCGTCGCACGAGCGCAGTATGCCCGTGCAGCCAGAGCGGCGGCGAGAGACGATCGACGAGCCAGCGGAAGGCGGTGAAGCCGCGATGGGCGCGGTCGGTGTCGTCGTTCATGTCGCGCGGCGGCGCGTGGGTCACCACGATCAGCGGCCGGGCGCGCTGCGCGGCCGTCCATGAGCCGATCGCCTTCGCCCACATGCCGAGCCCGGAAACCTGCATGCCGCGGTCGTTGTAGACAGGAGAGCCAGAAAAGCCGAGCAGGCGCAGCCCGACCTCCTCCACAACCCGACCATCTCGCATCGGCTCGGGGAGCAGCGAGCGGCGCGACGCGCTCCAGGCGGGGCCCACGTCGTGGTTGCCGCGCACGTAGCGCAGCGGGGCGTCGAAGGCATCGGCCACGAATCCCAGGTAGTCCGGCTCCAGGTCGCCGGCCCCGATGATCAGGTCGACGCCGCCGATCCGCCGCCGGGTGGTGGCCGCGTCGAGCGACGGGTCGGGCTCGTCGGACACGGCAAGGATCCTGATCGGCCGACCGCCACGAGCGACGAACGGCCCGGGGTCCGGCCAGCGCAGGCCGAGTCGATCGGTCACTCGTCGTCCCCGAGGTCGCCGAGCAGGTCCCGGCGCGACAGGTCGTCGGTGGCGCTGCGCTGCTCCACGGTGCGCGACATGCGCCCCTCCCCGGCCCGGCGGACCGCATCGGCGCCGAGCAGCGAGCTGGCGTCGAGGGTGGCCTGGCCGGGCTGCGTGAGGCCGGGCAGGAGCAGCTGGGTCACGTCGGCGTCGATCTCGACGGCGCCGGCCCGGCGGGCGGCTGCCACCCGGTTGTGGCCGTCGACCACGTAGTAGTCGTCCCCGACCAGCACGAGCTCGACCGGCGGCAGCATGGCCAGCCGATCCATCGCTCCGGTGATGCGCTGCCATCGGCCGCGCCAGTTCTCTCCGCGCAGGTGCCGCAGCGGCAGGAAGTCGGCGGTGTTCTGCGACGGGTTGCGCGTGGTCCCCACGATCCGGTGGGGTTCCACATGGCGCAGACCGATCCTCCGACGGGGCGCGGCGCCTGCCGTGGGGTGGATGTCGTAGAGGGAGGGCAGCACGTCGCGCCCACGGCGTCGCTGGCGGTCGGGGGCGCGACCACGCCGAAGCCACGCGGTGCGGGCACGGCCGACGGCGGCCGGCACCACCAGCAGGAACGTCAGGCGGGCGCCGGTGCGGCGCACAGCGCCAAGGATCGAGGACATGGTGTCAGGGGGACAAGGTGCAGGTTGCGTACCGTACTATGATTCGTTTCCCGAATAGGGGCCATTCAGGCCGAATAACGGCCTGCCGTTGATCGACAGGAGCGAGTTCTTCGATGGCGACCGTCACGTTCGACCACATGTACAAGCGGTACGGCGAAGACGTCATCGCCGTGAACGATCTGAACCTCGAAGTCAATGATGGCGAGTTCCTCGTCCTGGTGGGCCCTTCGGGGTGTGGCAAGACCACCGCACTGCGCTGCGTGGCCGGCCTCGAGGACATCAGCGACGGGCGGCTCCTCATCGGCGACAGGGTCGTCAACAACGTGGCGCCCAAGGACCGCGACATCGCGATGGTCTTCCAGAGCTACGCGCTGTACCCGCACATGAGCGTCTACGACAACCTCGCCTTCGGCCTCAAGCTGCGCAAGACGAAGAAGGAGGACATCGACCGCCGCGTCAAGGAGGCGGCGGCCATCCTCGGTCTCGAGAAATACCTGGATCGCAAGCCGCGCGCCCTGTCCGGTGGCCAGCGGCAGCGCGTGGCGCTCGGCCGCGCGATCGTCCGCGAGCCGTCGGTATTCCTCATGGACGAGCCGCTCTCCAACCTCGACGCGAAGCTCCGCGTGCAGACCCGCGCTGAGATCGCGCGCCTGCACCAGCGCCTGGGCACGACCACCGTCTACGTCACGCACGACCAGGTCGAGGCGATGACGATGGGTGACCGGATCGCGGTCATGAAGGACGGCCTTCTCCAGCAGGTCGGCTCGCCACAGGAGCTGTACGACCACCCGGTCAACATCTTCGTCGCGGGCTTCATCGGTTCGCCTTCCATGAACTTCGCAACCACCAAGGCCGAGGGCAAGGACCTCATGTTCGGCGGCGCGAAGCTCGAGCTGAGCGGCATCCAGGCCAGGGCGGCGGAGTCGCGGCCGGACGGGGCACAGGTGCTCATCGGGTTCCGGCCGGAGCACATCGAGCTGGCCAACGGCCAGGAAGGGAGCGCCGTGCGCTTCCCGGCCAAGGTCGACGTGGTCGAGTATCTCGGCAACGAGGAGCTCATCCACGCCCAGGCGGAGGGCAGCGAGATCGTTGCGCTCCTGCCGTCGGATCGCAAGGTTGCCGTCGGCGACTCGGTGCAGCTGGCGGTGCCGATGGAGAAGCTGCACCTGTTCGATCCGGAGTCGGAGAAGACGCTCGCGGGCTGACCGCAACGCCAACCGTACGAATACGCAGGGGAGACGGATCTCCCGTCCGGAGGGAGCATCGGGCGGCACGCTGGCTGCTACGGTCCCCGACCGGAGACCCAAGGGCACACGGCCACTGCCGTGCGCCATCGAAAAGGTGGAGGAATCGGATGACCAAGTTTCGTTTGGTAGCGCCATTCATGGCTGCCGTGCTGGTGCTGGCCGCATGCACCGCCGGTGACGGCGGAGATGGGGGTGCAGACGTCGCCGAGGGCGACGGCAGCATCACCGTGACGTCGCTGTGGGGCGGCCAGGAGGAGATCGCGTTCCAGGCAGTCCTCGACGCGTTCACCGAGGAGTCGGGCATCGAGGCCACGTACGAGGCGAACCGCACCGACTATGCGACCGTGCTCCGCACGCGCATCCAGGGCGAGAACCCGCCTGACGTGGCGATCATCCCCGGCATCGGTACCCTGCGCAGCCTCGCTCGCGACGGCTCGCTGGTGTCGAT
>CAYVCE010000152.1:0-18219 GCA_964449915.1 uncultured Steroidobacteraceae bacterium
CCGGCAAGTGACGAGCACCCACTGCTCGCCGCGCACGGCGGCCTGCTCACCTTCGAGCGCCTCGGCACGGTCGCGTACCGGCCGACGTGGGAGCTCCAGGACGAGCTGGCCGACCAGCGGCGCCGCCGGCGTATCGGCGACAGGCTGCTCCTGCTGGAGCACTTCCCCGTCTACACGATCGGCCGCGGGGGCGACGACGCGAACCTGCTGGCCACGCCCGAGCGGATGCGCGAGCTCGGCGCCGAGCTCATTCGCATCGACCGCGGCGGGGATATCACCTTCCACGGCCCGGGGCAGATCGTGGCCTACGCGATCGTCGAGCTGCGCGACCCGCTCGATCTGCGCCGCTACGTCCGGACGCTCGAGGCGGCCGTCATCGACGCGGCCGCAACCTTCGGCGTCGACGCCGCGCGCCTCGACGGCAGCCCGGGCATCTGGGTCGATGGCGACCGCAAGCTCGCCGCGATCGGCGTGCGCGTGAAGCGCGGGGTGACCACGCACGGGCTCGCCCTCAACGTCAACACCGACCTTCGCTGGTTCGACGAGATGATCCCGTGCGGCATCCCCGACAAGGGCGTCACCTCGCTTGCCCGGGAGCTCGGCCGCCCGGTGCCGATGGAGGAGGCCGAGGGCGAGCTGGCCCGCTGCCTGGCGACACATCTCGGGCTGCGGCTGGCCGAGGAGGCCCCCAAGGTGATGGGTCCCGCCGGAGCCAACGAGCAGTGACGGGTCCGGCGGCGCCGCGCATCGAGGTCGCGGCCTTCGGTCCGTGGGAGACGAACGCCTACCTCGTATGGGACGGAGTATCGGCCGATGCGCTGGTGCTGGACCCCGGCATGGGTGCCGCGCCGGCGCTCATGGCGCGCGTCACCGCCAACGGGCTGTCGCTGCACGTGATCGCCGACTCCCACGGCCACATCGACCACGTTTTCGACAACGCGCCCCTCGTTCGCGCCTCGGGCGCGCCGCTGGCCATCCACCCCGACGACGCCTATCGGCTCGACGGCCGCAACAACTACGGCTTCGAGGTGGAGCCGAGCGTCGCGACACAGGACCTGCGGGATGGCGAGCAGCTGCGCGTCGGCGACCTGGTGTTCGACGTCCTCCACACCCCGGGCCACACCGAGGGGTCGGTCTGCCTCTACGAGGAGGGCCGCGCGCTGCTCCTGTCGGGCGACGTCCTGTTCGCCGGCTCCTACGGACGGACCGATCTGCCCGGCGGTAACGACGAGCAGATGGTCGCCTCCCTCACGCGCCTCGCCCGCACTATGCCCGGCGCCACGCGCGTCCTCCCCGGACACGGGCCGGAGACCACCATCCAGCGCGAGCTCCCCTGGCTGCAACGCCTCGCCCAGTCCGGCCGGCTCATCGTTCCCGGCATGTGAGCTCCGCCTCGCGGATCGTCAGCCAGGGCACGCGCGTCGCCCTTCGTCCCATCGAGAGAGCGACGTCGACTGACCCGCTAGCATCGACGGCACGCACGAGGCACATGAACCGATGGCGAACCTGCGCATCACCTGGCTCGGGCACGGCGGCATCCTGTACCGATCGCCGAACGACGCCTGGGTCTGGGTCGACCGATGGAGCGGCGCGCCCACCTACCCCGACGCGTACCGGACGCCGGAGCAGGTGAACGTCGTGGCTCCCACCCACGGCCACTACGACCATGTCGGCGACGACCTGGCCGATGTCGTCGAGCTTGCCGGGATCGAGGGCGCCACCGTGATCTGCAGCCACGAGATGAGCATCTTCCTCGCCTCGAAGGGCGTCGAGGCGGTCGGCATGAACGTCGGCGGCACGTTCGAGGCGGCCGGCATCGGCTTTACCATGGTCCACGCCGATCACTCCGGCGGGGCGACGCTGACCACGCCGGACGGCCCGGTCACGCGCGAGCTCGGCTGCTGGGGCTGGATCCTCCAGTTCGAGGACGGCACGACGGTCTACCACTCCGGCGACACCGACGTATTCGGCGACATGGGGCTCATCGGCGAGCGCTTCCACCCAAAGATCGCCGTCCTGCCCATCGGCGGCCACTACACCATGGGGCCGCGCGGCGCGGCGCTGGCGCTCGAGATGATCGGTGCAGCGACGGTGATCCCCGTCCACTACGGCACGTTCCCCGTGCTGGCAGGCACGCCCGACCAGCTGCGCGACCATACGTTGACGGAGGTGGTGGCCCTTGAACCGGGCGAGACGCACGAGCACGAAGCCTAGCGCAGCGCCTCGAGCAGGTTCTCGCTGATCCCGTAGGCGACGACGACGCCGACGAGGACGAGGCAGAAGGTCACGACCGCCACGAGCGAGCGCCGCATCGGCAGGATGCGCGCCGTCACGGTCATGGCGCCGGCCTCGTCGCGTCCCATCCCGACCCGCAGGACCGGTGCGAGCGCGATGAGCAGCCCGACCACGGGGAGGACCGGGATCAGCCAGCTCGCGTAGCCCTGCGGCATGAGCGCGACGCTCGGATCGACCAGCTGGAGACCGATGAAGACCGCGGTCGGCAGCGCGACCAGGGCGGCGAGAATCACGCTCGCGGATCGGATCAAGGACAGCATCGGTGCACCTCCATGAAGATCGGCCGCGCGGTGGCCCACGCCGCCCAGAGCCAGGTCGACGAGGTCGCCCATGCCGCTTTCGGCCTCCTCGACAAGGAGAAGGACCTCCTCGGCGTATCGCTCGCGCCATCGGCGCGGATACAGCCGTAGGCAGGCTCGGGCGATGACCGAACGAACGAAATTTCGGCTCAAAGTCGCACGTCCCGCGGTCTGGGCCGGCTGGTGCCGATATTTCGGTTGAGGGTCGGCACGAGCACCCGTCCCGCGCCACCCCACGCCAAGCCTGAACCGATATTTCGGCCCTGGGCGGCGCGAGGTGAGGCTCGTGCCACGATGGATCGAATTATCGGTTCGGCACGGAAGGGAGGGCAGGGGAAGCCGCTCATCGGTGAGCCAGCCGCTCTCGGCCAACGCGCACCGCCACCGACAGGAGTCCGAGGCGCCGACGCAGCTCGGACCGGCCGTCGCGGGTGAGCCGATACGGTCGCCGCCGTCCATCGAGCGGCAGGGGCACGACGAAGCCCGACTCCTCGAGCCGGCTCAGCGCGCCGTACAGCGTGCCGGGCCCGAGCCGCCGCGCGCTGAAAGCCTCGACGTCGAGCAGCATGGCGTGGCCGTGCTTCGGCCCTGCCGCCAGGCTGATCAGGAGCAGCGTCCCCGGATCCGAGTCGAGGTCGGTCACATTGCTACGCCCCAAGTACTACGTCGCGCGTAGTATCGGGCGGAGACGCGCCGCCGTCAACCCCCCTCAGATCGCTCGCATGCGGTTGTTGCGCGGGTTGTGCTCCAGCTCGGCGAGGCCGAGGGCCTCGAGCAGCGGCGGCATGTACATGCCGAAGCGGCCGCGGTAGCCCTTGCGCAGTCCGTACCAGCCGCCGGCCGGGTTCGACTCGGAGCGGCCCCAGGCCTCGACCGTTCCCTCGGCCGCGGCCTTCTGCTCGTCGGCGGCGCCGAGCGGCACCCAGTCGCCCTGCTGCTTCAGCCAGGCGTGGAGGTCCTCGATCGCGCTCAGCCGATACGTCAGCTTCGTCGAGCCGACCTGGCACACGATCTGGGGCGGGTCGGGCGCCTCGTCGCGGTACATCTCGTAGTCACTCGTCCCCGGCGGCGTCTTCAGCTTCCAGGGATCGTCCTTCGTCCCGCTGCCCTGCGCGGCCGTCATCGGTCCGAGCCTCCTGCCTGCTGTGATTCGGCGTGCTGCTTGAGCCCGTCGGCGAACTTGGCGAACGATGGGCCGAGGTCGGGCATCGAGCGCCACATCATGCCGAGCAGAAGCCCGGTGTACTCCTCGCGCACCTTGAAGGCGGTCGTGCCGTCGGCGCCCGGCGTCAGGCCAAAAGTACGCTCGCCGCGGAACAGCCCGAGCGGCATGCCGCCCGACCATTCCATCGACGATCCCGGCTGCCAGCCGGACACCTTGACCGGAAACGTCCGGTCCGGGCTGGCCTCCGACACGACCTTGATCGTCTCGCCCGGGGCAATCCGGCCCTCGACGCGAACGACGCCGTTGTCCCAGCTCGCGTACGCGGGCCCATCGGTCAGGATCTTCCAGATCGCGTCCGGCGTGGCCCGGATCGTCGAGGTCGCTTCGAAGAACTTCATGCAGGCTCCTCCACGGTGCTCATCGGCGCACGCGCCGCTTCGATGAAGTGCGGCAGCAGGCCGGCCCAGCCGCCGCGGTTGCGGTCCCTCCGCTCGACGCCTTCGGCGCCGAGGCGCTCCCAGCCGCGGTGCTCGATCTCGACGCGAGTCCGCTCGACGTCGAGCGACTCGAAGGTGATCTCGACGTCGGTGGCGTCGGCGCTGTCGGCGCGCAGGTGCCACAGGTAGCCGATGCGGCGCGGCGGCTCCCAGGCGATGATCTCGCCCCAGTCGTGCTCGACCCCGGCCGGGGTTCGCTCGAAGATGCGCCCGCCGACGCGCGGCTCGAACGTTATGGCGAGGCCGTCAGCGGCCGACACCGTATGCGAGATGGGCCACCAGGTCGACGTGCGCTCGGTCCACGTCGCGAAGGCGTGGTCCACCGGGCAGGCGACCTCGAACGCCAGCCTGATGGGCTCGATCATCCGCGCGACCGCCGCGTGTTCTCGGCCGTCAGCCGAAAGCGGCCGGCCGCATCGCCCCACACCCGCTCGAGGTAGGCCCGGGCAGCCGCGACACCCTCGTCATGGAGGCGGTACAGGCGGCGAGTCCCCCTGGCCTCCTCGATGACGAGCCCTGCCTCCTTGAGGACGCGCAGGTGCTGCGAGACGGCCGGCCGGCTGATCGGCAGCTCATCGGCGATCTCGCGCACCGATCGCTCGCCGGGGCGCAGCAGCTCGACGATCGCCCGTCGCGTGGGATCACCGAGCGCGCTGAACGGGTTGCGGTCGTCGGCCTGCGGCTCCATGTCTCGCGAACCGTAACCCATGGCTAACCGTTAGGCAAGTCTTACCGATGCGCCGATCTGCTACGGTCGCGCACGATGCCCTCCTCCACCACCGACCCGCGTGGCATGGTCGTCACGCCCCACCCGCTCGCCACCTCCGCCGGCGTCGAGGCGCTGCGCGCCGGCGGCACCGCCGTGGACGCGGCGGTCGCCGCCAACGCGATGCTGGCCGTCGTGTATTGCAGCTCGTGCGGCCTTGGCGGCGACGCCTTCGCGCTCGTCTGGGACCCGACCGAGTCCCGCCTTCACGGCTTCAACGGCAGCGGCCGGTCTCCGGCCGCGCTGACCATCGAGGCCGTCCGCGCCGCCGGCAACCACAGCATGCCGCTCCGCGGTCCCCTTTCGATCACCGTGCCCGGCGCGGTCGACGCCTGGGTCCAGCTGCTCGAACGCTTCGGCCGCCGTTCGCTGGCCGATGCGCTTCTTCCGGCCGCCGCCACGGCCGATGCCGGCTACGCCCTGACCGCCATCACCGCGCAGTCGGTTGCCGCCGGCCTGCCGGTCTTCGACGACGCGGCGCGCGCCGTCTTCGGCATTGCGGGAGCCGCCGGCGACACCTTCCGCCAGCCGCTCCTGGCCGGCACGCTCCGGACCCTCGCCGACGGCGGGCGGGACGCCTACTACGGCGGACCGATCGGCGCAGAGATCGCGCGCGCCATCGGGGTGGCCGGCGGCGCCATGACCGCCGACGACATCGCCGCGCACCGCGGCGACTGGGTCGAGCCGATCTCGACCGCGTATGGGGACGTCGAGGTCGCCACCATGCCGCCCAACTCGCAGGGCATCACGGCGCTCATGGCCCTCAACGTCCTCTCCGCTCTCGACTGGCCGATGGACGAGAGTTCCGAACGCATTCACGCCCAGGTCGAGGCGCTCAAGGTCTCCTGGAGCGAGCGCGACCGCTGTGTCGCAGACCCGGAGCGCGGCCTCGCGGACCCATCGGTCCTGCTCTCGTCGGAGCACGCGCGCTGGCTCGCGTCGCGGCTGTCGGCCGACCGGGCGCATCGGTACACGCCGACGAACCCGCCCGGTGGCGGGACGGTGTACCTGTGCGCCGCCGACGCCGACGGGAGGATGGTCAGCCTCATCGAGTCGAACTACATGGGCTTCGGCTCGGGGATCATGGGCGGCTCGACCGGCATCATGCTCCAGAACCGGGGCGCGTACTTCTCGCTCGACCCCGATCACCCCAACGCGCTGGCGCCGCGCGCACGCACGCTTCACACCCTCATGCCGGGCATGCTGCTGCGCGACGGCCGCGCCGAGGTCGCGTTCGGCGCGATGGGCGGCGACGGCCAGCCGCAGACGATGGTCCAGCTGGTCCAGGCCCTGGTCGACGACGGCCTCGACCCACAGGCGGCAGTCGACCGGCCTCGGTTCGTGGTCGGGACGGAGGCCGCCGGGCGGCCACTCGGACCGGTGAGCATCGAGTCGGACGGGGCCGACTCAACGACCGTTGCCGCCCTCGAGGCGAAGGGCCACGAAGTCGCGCTCGTCGAGCCGAAGGCATCGCTCATGGGCTGGGCGCAGGTGATCCGCCGCCTGCCCGACGGCTCGTACGAGGGCGGCGCCGATCCCCGCGCCGACTCGCTCGCGGCTGGTCCCTAGCCGTCCGGACCCGGCACGCCCGCCTGCGAGAGGTCCTTGTCCTCCGGCCAGTCGATCGCGAAGGCGGCCACGCGCTATCCCTTCGGGCCATGCTGGATGACGGTGCGGACGGACATCTGCCGCCACGCTACCAGTCCATACCTGACGGTCGCCGACATGAATCGTTCGCACCATGAGGGCCGATGAGAACTGCGCTCCGCATCGGTCTAGAATGCGAACCCCGATGACGACCCCCGAATCCCTCGTCCATGCCCGCGGACTGACGAAACGCTATGCGAACGGCTTCACCGCCGTCGACGGCGTCGACTTCGACGTGCGCCCCGGCAAGGCGTTCGGCTTCCTCGGGCCGAACGGGGCCGGCAAGACGAGCACGATGCGCATGATCGCCTGCTCGAGCCCGGTCACCGAGGGCACGCTCAGCGTGATCGGCATGGACCCACGCACGCAGGGCCGCGAGATCAAGGCCCGGCTCGGCGTGGTGCCCCAGATCGACAACCTCGACACCGAGCTGACGGTGCGCGAGAACCTGGAGATGTACGCGCGCTACTTCGACATTCCCAACGACGTGGCGCGCCGGCGGGCCGACGAGCTCCTCGAGTTCGTGCAGCTCGACGAGCGAGCCAAGGACCAGGTCGAGCCCCTCTCCGGCGGGATGAAGCGCCGGCTGACGATCGCCCGCGCACTCATCAACGAGCCCGAGCTCGTCATCCTCGACGAGCCCACGACCGGCCTCGATCCGCAGGCGCGCCACCTGCTGTGGGAGCGCCTCTACCAGCTGAAGCGCCGCGGGGCGACGCTCATCATCACCACCCACTACATGGACGAGGCGGAGCAGCTGTGCGACCACCTGGTGGTCATGGACAAGGCAAAGATCGTGGCCGAGGGCTCGCCACGGCAGCTGATCGACCAGCACTCCACGAAGGAGGTGCTCGAGCTGCGCGTGACCGATGCGGTGCGCGACGGCCTCAACGGCCAGCTCGAGTCGCTCGCCGAGCGCGTCGAGGCGCTGCCGGATCGGTTCCTCCTGTACACCGCCGACGGCGAGCGCACGCTCGAGCAGGTCAACGCGCGCCAGATCCCGATCGAGAGCGCGCTCGTGCGCCGGGCGAGCATGGAGGATGTCTTCCTGCGCCTGACCGGCCGGTCGCTCATCGAATAGGCGAGCACAGGCCGATGACCGTCGTCACCGCCTCGGGCCGCGTCTGGCAGCGCAACTGGCTCGTCTACCGGCGTCTCTGGCACCGCAGCCTGGCGTTCGGCTTCCTGCAGCCGATCCTGTTCCTGACGGCCATGGGCCTCGGCATCGGAGCGCTCATCGGCACGCAGGATCTCGCCGTCTTCGGCGGCGTCGAGTACATCCACTGGCTCGGACCCGGCCTGATGGCCGCCATGGCCATGCAGACGGCGACCTTCGAGTCGACCTACCCGATCATGAACAAGATCATGTGGGGACGGAACTACGAGGCCATGCTGTCGACGCCGGTCACGATCCGCAGCATCGTCGGCGGGGAGCTGGCGTGGAGCGCGTTCCGCATCGGCTCGCTGGGGGCGGTCTTCCTGCTGGTGCTGGCCCTGTTCGGCATCGTGCGCAGCCCGCTGGCGCTACTGGCCGTCCCGTTCTCCGTCCTCATCGGCGTGGCGTTCGCGTCGTGCCTCATCGCCTTCACCGCCACCCAGAAGAACGATGTCGGCTTCAGCGCCGTCTTCCGCTTCGTGGTGAACCCCCTGTTCCTGTTCAGCGGCACGTTCTTCCCGCTCACCAACCTGCCGGAGCCGCTGCGCGCGGTGGCGTGGGCCACGCCGCTCTTCCACGGCGTCGAGCTCATCCGCGGCTCGATCCTCGACCAGCTCGACCCGCTGACCGCGCCGCTCCACGTCGCGTACCTGCTCGTGATGCTGGCGATCGGCACGTACTTCGCCGAGCGTCTCCTCACCCGCCGGATGGCGGGCTAGACCGATGACGACCCTGGCGCAGCCCGCCCCCGGCGCCCTCGCCACGGCCTGGTCGCGCATCTGGCGCGCCCGGCGCCTCGTCGAGCGCAACATCATGGTCTACCGGCACCAGTGGATCATCATCCTGTCCGGCGTCTTCGAGCCGATCCTCTACCTGATCGGCATCGGCCTTGGACTCGGCGGGATCGTGCGCGAGGTGCCGCTGGCCGACGGCCGGACGGTCGCCTACGCGGCCTTCGTGGCCCCGGCGCTGATGGCGACGGCGGCCATGAACGGTGCGGTGTTCGAGACGATCTTCAACGTCTTCTTCAAGCTCAACTACGCGAAGACCTACGACGGCGTGCTGGCCACGCCGATGGGGATCACCGAGATCGCCCTCGGGGAGATGATGTGGGCGCTCACGCGTGCCCTGCTGTACGCGATCGCCATGTTCGTGATCATGGTCGCCTTCGGGCTGGTGCTCTCGCCGTGGGGCATCCTCATGGTGCCGGCCGCGCTGCTGGCGGCCGCCGCCTTCGCCGCGGCCGGCCTGGCCGGCACCTCGTACCTGCGCACGGTGAACGATTTCGACGTGCCGATGGGCCTGGTGGTGATGCCGATGTTCCTGTTCAGCGGCACCTTCTTCCCGGTCGAGGCGCTCTTCAGCGGCCCGGCGCTGTGGCTGATCCAGGCGACTCCGCTGTACCACGCCATCAGCCTCATTCGCGGCCTGTCGACCGGGCTGGTCGGCATCGGCCAGGTGTGGGACACCCTCTACCTGGTCGTCTTCTTCACGGTCTGCATCTGGATCGCCATGCGCCAGATGGAGCGCAAGCTCATCAAGTGAGGGATGAGGCCGAGAGGATCATCCGCGGCGGGTTCAGACAATGCGGCGCCAGGGCTCATCGACGGCGGCATCGGCGCGGCGGTACGACTCTGCCAGGATGGTGATCGGGTGGACGGTGGGGACGCCGGTGGATTGCTCGATCTGCCAGCGGCAGGTCTCCGAGTCGCAGGCGGCCCGGCGCGCGCCAGACGCTCGCACCTTGGCGAAGAGCGCGGAGCCGACATCCTGCGCGATCTGCCAGCGCTCGACCTTCAGGCCGTAGGTGCCGGCGGCGCCGCAGCAGTCGTGGTCGGAATCGACGGCTTGCAGGCCGGGCACCAATCCGAACAGGTCCATGGCCGGGGTGCCGATCCCATGCGACTTCAGCTGGCAGGGCGGGTGGTACGGCAGGGCCTCGGCGATCGGCGCGAAGCCGGTGTCCAGCTCGCCGCGCTCGTGGAGGTCGGCGAGGAGCTCGCAGATGTCCCAGGTCGCATCGGCCACGGCGGTGGCATCGGCGTCGTCGAGGTCGAGCATCTCACGGTACTCGGCCTTGAGCGCATGGGTGCACGAGGTCGAGGTGCCCACGATCCGGTAGCCGGCGCGGGCGAACTCGGCGAGCGACGACAGGTTGCGCCGAGCCTTCCGGCGAGCCGGGGCGTAGAGGCCGTTCGAGATGTACGGCAGGCCGCAGCACTCCTGGCGCGGCACGATCACGGTGAACCCGTTGCGCTCCAGGATGGCGACCGCGTCGCGGCCGAGGTCGGGCTCGAAACCGTTCACGGCGCAGCCGTGGAAGTAGACGATCGTGCGCTGCGGGTCGGGCGTTGCGGGCAGCCCCGTGGCGCCGCCCCGCCGAAGCCACCATGAGCTGAACGTGCGGCGCGCGAACGTGGTGAGCGGGCCGCGCCGGTGAACGCCGAGGGCCTTCTCGCCCATCCATCGGGCCATGCGGTTCTTGAGGCCGATGTTGACCAGCGGCGCCAGCGGCACGCCGACGCGGGCCATGAGGTCGGTATTGCTGATGAGCCGGTTGCGGAAGCTGGAGCCGCGCTGGGCGACGATGGCGGCACGGGCGCGATTGTTCGTCTCGGCGATGAGCACGCCGTGCGGGCAGGCGCGCGTGCAGATGCCGCAGCCCGAGCACAGGTCGACGGTCTTGTCGGGCGAGCTGTCGCTCACCGCCGGGCCGCGGAAGCGCTGCGCCTGGGGCCCGACGTACTTGGGGCCGGGGAAGGCATCGGTCACCCGGGCGACCGGGCAGACCGTGGTGCACACGTTGCACTTGATGCAGGCATCGGTCGAGTAGGGCGGGAACTCGCGGGCGGCCGCGTCGTGGAACGTCATGCCGCCTCTGCCCGCGATGCGCCGAGCGACACGGCCGCGCGACGGGCGCTGGCCAGCGCGACCCCGTCGCCGCAACGCTGGTCGAGGTAGTGCATGCCCCCCAGCGCGGAGCCGATGACCCGAACGTTTCCGAGCTCCGCCGGCGCGAGCCGCTCGTCGACCGCGATGCCGGCGGCCTCGAGCGGGTGGGGCTCGAGCGGGTCGTCGCTGAACCACGACTCGCGATCGGTCGCTACGACCGGCAGGCCGAAGACGCGCTCGACGAGCGTGCCGTCCGGATCGGCGCGGATGCCGGCGCCGGCGATCCCGCCGGTGGCGAGCACGAACGCGTCGGCGGCCAGGCGCAGCGTCCGCGAGGCGGCCTCGGTATGGACGGCAACGACGCGGTGGCCGTCGGTCTCGACCGAGACCACGTCGAAGCCGATCTGGATCCGCCCGCGGTGGCCCAGGATCCGGCGTCGCAGCGCCTCGAACAGGCGCATGCCCGGGACCGATGGCGGCAGGCTGGGGATCTCGATGACGCGCTGGCCCAGCGCGGCTTCCGCGGCCGCGTGCGCCTCGGCGTGGCGCTCGAGGCCCAGGACCGCCGGCAGGCCGATGCGCCAATCGCCGCGGGGGATCGCCGCGCGGATGGCGGCGAGCGCCCGCGCTCGCCAGGCGGCGTCGTCGAAGGCGCGTGCCAGCACCTGCGGCCCGAGGTTGTGAAGGCTGGCTGCGTCGGGGAGCTCGACCGTCGCGGCCTGGATCACGGGCGGGCCGGCCGCCCACGTCGCGGCCGACAGGTTGCGGGCCGCGTAGGCCGGCCACGCGTCGGGGAAGCGGTTGAAGCCGACCAGCAGCAGCCCCGTGGTCTGCCATGGCGCAAGCGCCGCCGCCTGGGCGCGCGGCAGGATCGCGGCGGGGCGCAGTGCGCCGACGGCGGTCGGGATCGGCGTCAGCGGCTCGGCGAGGGACCCGACGTGCGCCAGGCCCTCGGCCTCGGTGCGGGCCAGGTGGGCGGCGACGGCTGCATCGGCGTCCGACGCCAGGCGGCGGTACGGGTGCCCGTCGGTCCGCGCAAGCACGGCGACCCCGTCGCGCGGCGATCGTGCGCCGGGCGGCGCGGCGACGTCGAGCCCGCCGTGCGTCCAATGCGTGGTCGCGATGCCCTTGGCGGCCAGGAAGACGCCGGCCCCCGCCTCGGCCAGCTGGGCGGCGCAGGACAGCCCGGCCAGGCCGGCGCCGATGACGACGACGTCAGCCCGCGGCACGGTCGGCCTTCGGATCGGGCGGATCGGCGAGGGCGCCGACCGCCAGGGTGCCGCGCAGGATGCCGGCCGTCAGCCACAGCTCGGCCAGCTGGTCGCCCCAGGCGATTGGCCGCGTGCCGCGAAAACGCTCGGCCACGAATCCGCGCAGGGCGGGATTGCCCGCCCCGGGCCGCCGCGCGTCCAGGATGGCGGCCGCGCGGGGCGTGCAGAACGCCCCCTGGCAGGGGCCCATGCCGAGGCGGGTCGTGCGCCGCAGGTCGTCGAGCGACGAGTCGCCGCGCTCGTCGAGGGCATGGGTGAGCCGCGCGCGGGTCACCATCTCGCACTCGCACACCAGCTCCGCGTTGCCGCCGCCCGCCGCCTCGTGCGTCGAGAGCCGGTCGCCGAGCCAGTACGCGCTCCCGGTGGCCGGGCTCGGCAGCGCCTCGTCGGCCGTGCGACAGGGGGCGTCGACGCCCATCGCGGCGGCGACCGCGTCGACCACGTCGCGGGCCATGAGCCGGTAGGTCGTCAGCTTGCCGCCGACGATGCTCCACAGCCCGTCGACCCCGTCGCGCCGCCCGTGGTCGATGACGTGGTGCGCGCGGCTGATCTCGCGCGAGACGTCGTGGTGCCTGTCGCGGTCCAGCGTGGCGGCGTCGTACAGCGGCCGCGAGCCGGCGTAGGCGCGCAGGACGCGGGCGTGGCGGATGCCCGGCACCAGGCGCTCGCCATCGGCAAGGAGGGCGTCGACCTCCTCGCGGGTGACGTGCACGTGGTCCGGATCGGGAACCGTGATGTCGGTGGTGCCCAGGATGCAGACGGTGTGCACCGGCACCAGGATGTCGCCGTCGCCAGGCGGCGCCAGGCGGTTGACCACGGCCTTCGTCATGCGCCGGTTGAAGATGAGCATCGAGCCCTTGCCGGGGCTCATCTCGAGATGCGCGCCGGCCAGCGCGGCGACCTTGCCGGCCCACGCGCCCGACGCCGACACGACACCGCGGCAGGCGATGGTGCGCTCTTCTCCGGCGCGCACGTCGCGCACCCGAACCGCGGCGATCGCCCCCGCGGCCGAGCGCTCGAAGCCGACGACCTCATGGTAGCGCCACGCATCGGCACCGTGCTCGCGCGCCGAGGCGAGATTGGCCTCGACCAGCTCCCACGGCTCGAGCGAGGCGTCGGGGACGCGGAACGCGGCGCGGATCTGGCGCGACAGGAGCGGCTCGGCGCGAAACAGGGTGTCGAGGGGAACGGGCTCGGCCTCGATCCCCGCGGCGGCGCAGGCGGCCGGGAAGCGCTCCACGTAGTCATCGGGATCGTCCGGCGTGGCGACGAAGTAGCCGCCGGTCGGCTCGATGGTGGCCGGCGCGATTCGACGCAGGACCGCGTTTTCCTCGATGCAGTGCTTCGCCGAGATCGGGTCCGACTCGACGTAGCGCCCACCGGAGTGGAGGAGCCCGTGATAGCGGCCGCTGGTGCCCGACGCGAAGTCGCTGCGCTCGACGAGCAGCGCGCGCAGGCCGCGCATGGCGAGGTCGCGCAGGACACCGGCTCCCGTGGCGCCGCCGCCGACGACGACGACGTCGACCTCGGCGCTGCCGTTCATCCGGGGTGGCCGCGAAGGAGCGGCAGAGCGCCGCGCAGGTAATCCCAGCCGGACACGACGGTGAGGACGGTGGCCAGCACCATCACCCAGAAGCCGACCGTCTCGAAGGTGCCCGCCAGGCCGGTCGCGGCCAGCGGCCCGCCGGTCAGCGCGTCGTGGGCGAGCAGCAGGATCGCCATGCCGACCAGGGTGGTCATCGTCTTGGCCTTACCGAGCGCGCGGGCGGAGATCACGACGTCGCCGGCCGCCGCAGCCTGGCGCACGCCGGCGATGACGAGCTCGCGGACGATGATCGTGGCCACGATCCAGGTCGGCAGCAGGCCGACTTCCACCATGGCAACCAGGACACCCGCCACGAGCACCTTGTCGGCGGTGAGGTCCATGAACACACCGAGCGGCGAGACCTCGCCCCGGGCGCGCGCCACCCAGCCGTCCAGGAAGTCGGTCAGCGCGGCGAGGCAGAACACCACGAAGGCCACGATCCCGAGCCCCGGTGTGCCGATGAGCATCAGGGCGATGACGACCGGCGTGGCCGCGATCCGCCCGATGCCGAGCAGGTTCGCGGGCGAGCTGATGCGCGCCGGGCGGGCGCCGCCGGTCATGCCACGGCCCCGATCGAGGCCCGCACCGCGTCGGCGCTGGGCAGCAATTGCGCGCCCTCGGCCAGCGCGACGAGCTCCGGCAGGGTGCGAGCGGCCACCGCGCGCTTGACGGCACCGAAGGCCCGCGGCTCCATGCTCAGCTCGTCGACGCCGAGGCCGATGAGGATCATCGCCCCTGCCGGGTCGCCGGCCATCTCGCCGCACACGGCGACCTCGCACGAGGGCGCGGCATCGCCGGCCGCCACCACGCGCGCCACCGCGCGCAGGACGGCGGGGTGCAGCGGGTCCTGGCGCGCGGCGAGCGCGGGGTTCGTGCGATCGGCCGCCAGGAGGTACTGGGTCAAGTCGTTGGTCCCGATGCTCATGAAGTCGATGCGTGGGGCGAGGCGGTCCGCCAGCAGGACGGCCGACGGCACCTCGACCATGATGCCGACACGCGGCGCCGGCGCGTCGGGAACTGCCGCGCGGGCCGACGCGACGAGCTCGAGCAGCAGGTCAACGTCCGCCTCGTCGGCCACCATCGGAGCCATTACCGAGGCGGGACGCCCCGCGTCGGCCGCGGCGCGCAGGATGGCGCGCAGCTGGGTCGGCAGCAGCTCGGGGTGGCTCGCCGCGAGGCGGATGGCGCGCACGCCGAGGAACGGGTTCGCTTCAGGCTCGAGCGACAGGAACGGGACCGGCTTGTCGCCTCCGATGTCGACCAGGCGCACGACGACCTCGGCGTCCCCCGCGGCGCTCAGCACCCGCGCGTAGGCGGCCGCCTGCTCCGCCTCATCCGGCTGGGTCACGCGGCCAGCGAAGGCGAACTCGGTGCGGAACAGGCCGATCGCCTCCGCGCCGGCGGCGAAGGCGCCCTCCGCCTCGGCCGGTTCGCCGATATTGGCCGCGCACGTGATGCGGTGCCCGTCGCCCGTGGCCAGGATCTGGGTCCCGAACGCTGCGTCGGCGGCCGCCCGCTGATAGGCCCCCGCCGCCACTCCCTCGAGCCGCGCGGTCGTGGCAGGGTCCGGGTCGAGCACGACGATGCCGGCGTCCCCGTCGATGCCCAGCGTGACCGCCTCCTCGGCCGCCGAGCACATCCCCGCCAGCCCGACGACCGCCGGGATGCCCAGCGAGCGCGACAGGATGGCGGCGTGCGAGGTGCGGGATCCGCCCTCGAGCGCGATGCCGGCCAGCAGTGCGCGGTCGAGCTCGACCGTGACCGACGGCGGCAGGTCCCCAGCCACGACCACCGATCGGCGCTCCAGCCTCGGCGCCGCGGCGCCGGTCACGTGGCGCGCGATGCGGGCCGCGACGTCGCGGACGTCGGAGCCGCGCGCCGCCAGCACCTCGTCGCCGATGGCCTCGAACGTGGCGGCCACGTCCTCGCCTGCCTGCACGATCGCCTCAGCCGGGTCGACGCCGCTGGCGACGAGCTTGCCGGCCGCGTCGAGCAGCCCCGGGTCACTCGCCATCATGGCCTGCGCATCGAGGATCTCGGCCTCCGCCTCGCGTCCGGCGTCGCGCAAGCGGCTGCCGAGGGCCGCCACCTCGGCGGCCGCCAGCGACGCAGCCTCCGCCAGCGGACGTCGCGCGCTCGTGCCGGGCGCCGGCGGGCGGTGGATCCACGGTGCGCCGATGGCGGCGCCCGGCGCCGCCGGCGTGCCGCGCAGCTCGCCGATCATGCCGGGTCGATCTCCTCGCCCAGCCCCGACGCGACGAGGTCGACCAGCCGCGCCACGGCCTCGTCGGCATCGGCGCCGGTTGCGGCGACCCGGATGCGGTTTCCGCGCGCGACGGCCAGGCCCATCACGCCGAGCACGCTCTTGGCGCTCGCCGAGCGTGCCGCGTCGCGCGACAGGTTGGTGACCGCCACGTCCGACACGAACCCGGCAGCGGCGCGCACGAAGGTGGCGGCCGGCCGCGCGTGCAGGCCCGACGGGTTGCGCACCTCGACTTCCGCCTCAGCCACCGCTCGCGACCTCCTCCTTCTGGCCGATGCGGCGCTCCGTCCCGGCCCGCAGGCGGCCGATGTTGTCGCCGTGCGACACGGTCACCAGCAGGCCCGAGGCCAGGGCGTAGGCCACAGCCGGCGCCGACGCGACGGCAAGGCCGGCCAGCACGGCCGTGACGATCGGCGCGCCGATGGCGCCGGTGATCGAGCCGAGCGACACGTAGCGCGAGCGCCACATGACCAGGAACACGATCGGCACCAGGATGACGAGCGTCCAGGGCGACATCGCGCCCAGCGCCCCGGCCGAGGTCGCCACCCCGCGCCCGCCGGTGAAGCCGATGAAGACCGACCAGTTGTGGCCGACGATGGCGGCCACCCCCGCCAGCGCGGCCGCCCACTCGGTCTGCTCGTCGCCGCCGAACAGGAGCCGTGCCAGGAGCACCGCGGCGACGCCCTTGGCGACGTCGAGCACGAAGACGCCGGCGGCCGCCCGCGCCCCGAGCGTGCGCAGCGCGTTCGTCGCGCCGGTCTTGTGCGACCCGTACGCGCGCAGGTCGATGCCGCGCGTCCAGCGCCCGATGAGCAGCCCGAAGGGGATCGCGCCCAGCGCGTAGCCGAGAACGGCGGACAGGAGCAGGCTCATCGGCGACCGTCGAGCTTGTCCATGGACGCCGCCTCGTCCGCCGCGGCCAGCACGCCTTCCAGACGATCCCCCGCCGAGGCCTGCACGGCCGCCACGAACGATCCTTCGACAAGCGGCCCGCGCGAGATGCGCACCCGTTCGGCGAGCGCCGGCTCGATCAGCTCCTCGAGCGCCGTCAGCGTGGCGAGCACCGCGCTGCCGAGGTCGGCGAGGACCACGACCCCGGCGCCCGCGTCGGCCTCGGCCAGCGCGTCGCCGATGCGGGCCGCATCGGTCCCGATGCTGCCGTCCTCCATGCCGCCGGCGGCAACAAGGCGCGGACCGTCGCCCGGCAGGTTGGCGAGACGGGCGACCAGCTTGACGGTCGCATCGGCGACCTCCGCCGAGTGGGAGACGACCACGATCCCGACCGCGGCCTGGGTCTCATCGGTCATGCGCGATGCTCTCCTCGCTGGGCGATGCGGGACCGGCCCGGAGCCCCGAGTGGCTCCGGGCATCGGCCCGCGCAGGCTTCAGCTGAAGCCTAGTGCTCTTCCCAGTCGAGCGCGCGCTGAACGGCCTTCTTCCAGCCGCGGAACAGCTTCTCGCGCTTCGCCTCGTCCATCTGGGGCTCGAAGCGCCGATCCAGCGCCCAGTTGTTGGTCACGTCGGCGGTGTCCTTCCAGAAGCCCACCGCCAGCCCGGCCAGGTAGGCCGCGCCCAGCGCCGTCGTCTCCGCCACCTGCGGCCGCTCGACCGGCACGCCGAGGATGTCGGCCTGGAACTGCATCAGGTCGTTGTTGACGACAGCGCCGCCGTCGACCTTCAGCTCCGTCAGCGCGACCCCCGAATCGGCCCGCATGGCCTCCAGGACCTCGCGGGTCTGGTAGGCCATCGAGTCGACCGTGGCCCGCGCGATGTGCTCGATCGTCGAGCCTCGGGTGAGGCCGATGATCAGGCCGCGTGCGTACTGGTCCCAGTACGGCGCGCCGAGGCCGACGAAGGCGGGCACCATGTACACGCCCTCGGTGTCGGCGACCTTGCCGGCCAGCTTCTCGACATCGGCCGAATTGGTGATGACCTTCAGCCCGTCGCGGATCCACTGCACCGCCGCGCCGGCGATGAAGACCGATCCCTCGAGTGCATAGGTCACCTTGCCGCCGTATCCCCACGCCACCGTCGTCAGCAGGCCGTTCTTGGACGGCACCGCCTCCTCGCCGGTGTTGATCAGCATGAAGGCGCCGGTGCCGTAGGTCTGCTTGGCCATGCCCGGCTCGAAGCAGGCCTGCCCGAAAGTGGCCGCCTGCTGGTCGCCGGCATCGCCGGCGATCTGCAGCGAGCCGCCGAAGAGGGTCGTCTCGCCGTACACCTCGCGCGACGGGCGCGGCTGCGGCATCATCGCGCGCGGCACGTTCATGATCCCCAGCAGCTCGTCGTCCCAGTCGAGCGTGTGGATGTTGAACAGCAGAGTGCGGCTGGCATTCGAGTAGTCGACCACGTGGACCCGGCCCTCGGTGAGACGCCAGATCAG